>DATDMU010000344.1:0-7887 GCA_036518615.1 Myxococcales bacterium | reverse complement strand
CTGGTTGCCCCGGGGGTACGTCTGCGGCCCGTGGTGGTTGAGGAAGAGGAACGGGTCCAGGCTGTCGATCGAGCGGCTGGGCAGCGGCCTGCGCGTCGTGAGATCGGCGATGTCGTCGCGCTCGGCGCGATGGATGTTGCGGACGGTTCGCGGCATCGGCCAACTCTAATTCCGGCCCGCTCCGTTCGCCCGCTGTCCCTGGAGGTGCGCGTCGAACCAGCCGACGATGCGCCGCGTCCGGTCGCGCACGTGCGCCGGCTGGCGGATGTGGTGCCCCTCGTCGCCGTACACCACGAGCTGCGTCTCGACGCCCAGGCTTCGCAGCGCGTGCCAGAACTCGAAGGCCTGCGGGGCCGGCACCTCCGCGTCGCGCTCGCCCTGCAGCACCAGCGTCGGCGTCTTCACCTTCTTGATGAAGGTGATGGGGCTCGAGCGCGCGTACACCTCGGGGTCGTCGTAGACCGACTTTCCGAAGTACGGGAGCATCCACTGGTCGATGCGGTTCTGCCCGTAGTAGCTCTGCCAGCTGGCGATGCCCGCGCTGGCCACCGCGGCGCGGAAGCGGTCGGTCTGGGTCACCGCCCACATGGTCATGTAGCCGCCGTAGCTGTGGCCGTAGATGCCGATGCGGGCGGGGTCCACCGGCGCGCTGGCGAGAACGGCGTCGACGCCGCGCAGGACGTCGCGCAGGTCGCCGTAGCCGAAGTCCTTCACGTTGGCGCGGGTGAAGGCCTCGCCCTGGCCGAAGGAGCCGCGCGGGTTGGGCAGGAAGACGAAATATCCCTGGCTGGCGAGGAGGAGCGCCTGGTCGTTCCAGGAAGGCCGCACCGCGCTGGCCGGGCCGCCGTGGACGATCACCACCATCGGCGCCTTCGCGCCCGCCGGAGCCGACGGAGCCAGGAGCCACCCCTGCACGTCGAAGTCGTCGCTCTTCCAGCGGATGCTGCGGGCCTCGCCGGCGCTGACCCGCACCCTGGAATTGCGCTGCGTGACCTTGCGAAAGCTCCCCAGCGCGCCCGCGACGATCTCCTGCGGCTCCGAGAACGACTCGTGGATGGCCGCGAATGTCGCGCCGTCCGCCGAGAACGACGCGCCGACCGCCCAGTGCGCGTGGATGGATTCGCTGCCCCGCCAGAGGATGCGCGGGGCGGCGGCGGAGTCCACGGGAACGGTGGCGAAGGCGCTGTCGCCCTCGATCTGCAGGCCGAAGAGGATCTCGGACGGCTTGATCCAGTGCAGCGTCGCGGGCGTGCCGTGGAAGGCGATGGTGAGGTCGCGCGGCTCCCCGCCCTCCGCCGGGACCACGAAGATGTCGCCGCCGTTCGCGCCCGCGTCGCTCATCAGCCCTTCGATGAAGGCGATGCGCTTGCCGTCGGGGCTGAAAGTGGGCTCGCAGATCTGGAAGGCGGGCTTGTGCAGAAGGCGCAGGGCGCCGCTCTTCGCGTCCAGCGTGTAGAGCTGGGCGAACCACCAGTTGTCCTCGCCCGAGCCGTGCGCCGCCGTCAGCGCGAAGCCGCCGCCGTCCGGGCGCCAGTCGTACTCGTAGACGAAGAGGTCCGAAGGCGAAAGCGGCCGGAGCGGCGCGCTGCCGTCGGCGGGCAAGAGCGACAGGCGCTGCTCCTTGATCTGCTCCTGCACCACGCCGGTCTGGCGCGAGGCGGGCATCAAGGGCCCGCGCTCGTCGGCGCCCCCTTCGATGTAGAGCACCGAGATGGTCCTGCCGTCGGGGCTGAAGCGCGGCTGCTCCAGGTGGCCGGTCACGCGGGTGAGCTGGCGCACCTTCCCCGTGCGCAGGTCGGCGACGTAGAGCTGCGGCTGGTGGGGGCGGGCGCCGTCGGAGAGGAAGGCCAGCGACTGGCCGTCCGGGCTGAAGGCGGGCTCGTCCTCGTCGTGCGCCTTGCCGTCGCGCGAGGCGGTGATCCTCCTCGGCTGCGCCGCGCCGAGGTCCTGCACGTAGATCAGCGACTCGTCGGCCGCGGGCCCGTCGGGCGTCTTCACCTTCTCCATCCACGCCACCCGCCTGCCGTCGCGGGAGAGGGTGACCGCCCGGAAGGAGACGGCGGACTGGAGCGAGCGGAGGACGTCGGCGGCAGGCACGGGCGCGGCGGTCAACAGCGCGAGGGCGAGGATCATCTGCCCAGTCTACGTCAGAGCACCTTGCGCGAGAGCAGCAGAAGCGTGCGCGGGTCGCGCGTGCGCACCCGGAAGCGGCCGTGCAGCCCGCGCAGGTCGCGGCGGGTGAAGCGCCGGGAATGGCGGATGTCCACGTCGCGCACCTCGGCGAGCACCTGCTTTGCGAGCCCTTCGTCCTCCACGCAGACCACCAGTTCGAAGTCCTTGTCCCTCTCCAGGCTGCGATAGTTGAGGTTGGTGGATCCGTGGATGGAGACGCGGCCGTCGAAGGCGGCGATCTTGAGATGGTTGAAGTGGTTCTCGTACTCGTAGACGGCGATTCCGGCCTCGAGATACCCCTTGTAGGCGTGCTGCTGGGCGTCGTGGGCGAAGTTGTTGTCGTTGTGCCGGCGGGCGGGCAGCACCAGGTCGACGCGAAGCCCGGGCCGCGCGCGTTTCGCTGCGATCAGCGAGTCCACGATGGCGGGGTGGTAGAGGTACGGGTTCTCGATGAAGATCGACTCGCGCGCGCCCCGGATCAGCTCCAGGTAGCGCTCGCACACCTGGTTGGGCTGGTCGTTGGGCTCGTTGAGCAGGACCTCCGCCTTGCCGATGGCCCGGCCGCGCGGCTCGGGAGCAAGCGGTTCCACCGGCTCGTACTCCTTGCCGCCGTCGAGGATGAACCGGTCGCGGAAGTGCTCCTCCAGCGCGCACGCCAGCGGCCCTTCGAAGCGCGTCAGGCTGTCGTGCCACTTCCACCACGGCTCGGGAAGGCCGCGCTTCTTGCGAAGGTCGCCCTCCACGCGCGCGTCCACCTCCGGGTCGAAGGGCTCGTGGTACAGGTACTGCGCGCCGACGTTGGCGCCGCCGCAATAGCCCACCCTGCCGTCGATGATGACGATCTTGCGGTGGTCCACGTGCAGGTCATCGATTGCGACGGTGTCGCGGATCTGCGCGGCGAGCGAGCGCAGCCTCGCGTCGCCGGAGGGCGGGTCCTTGTCGTAGTCGATGTTGGTGTCCACCACCTCGACGCCGTGCTCGCGGAGGAAGGCGCAGAGCGGGCGCGGGTCGGTGGGGTCGTGGTGCACGTTCGGATCGTGCCGCATCATCCGCCTCTCCCCGGTGGAGAAGGGATCGCCCATCTCGGTCTTCTCGAGGTTGAGCAGCACCCGCACCTGCACGCCTTCGTCGGCCTTGCGCGCGAGCGCCCGCGCCACCTCGTCGCCGACGGGGTCGTGGAAGAAGAGGAACATGGCGAGGTGGATGGAGCGGCGCGCCTCCGCGATGTCGCGCAGCAGGGCGGGGAGGATGCGGTGGCCGTCGATGAGGAGCTGCGCGTAGTTCACCTGCGAGGAAGATGCGGCCGAACGTCCTGTCCCGCAGCAGGCAGGCGCTCGGCCCCGGGCGCGCCATTCCGCACGCGACCCCGGTATACCTGCTGGCCATGTCCGAATCCGCCCTGGCCGGGCTGCGCGTCGTCGAGGTGGGCAACTTCATGGCCGCGCCCTTCTGCACGCTGCAGCTCGCCGACCTCGGCGCCGACGTGGTCAAGATCGAGAATCCCGACGGCGGCGACGGAGTGCGCGCCACCGCGCCCTTCCTCCAGGGCGAGTCGTCCAGCTTCATCCGCCTCAACCGCAACAAGCGCTCGCTGGCCCTCGATCTCAAGGCGCCGAGGGGCAAGGAGATCTTCCGCCGGCTGGTCTCGGGCGCGGACGTGGTGGTGGAGAATCTCCGTCCGGGGACCATGGCGGATCTGGAGCTGGACTACCCGCGGCTCGCGAAGCTGAACCCGCGCCTCGTCTACGTGGCGGCGTCGGGCTGGGGGCAGGACGGCCCCTACGCGCAGCGGCCGGGGCTGGACATCATGGCGCAGGGGATGAGCGGGCTCATGTCCATCACCGGAGACGAGGGCGGCAAGGCGCCGGTCAAGGTGGGCGTTCCCGTCACCGACCTCGCCTGCGCGCTCTACGGCGCCGTCGCCGCGCTCGCGGCGCTGCGGGTCCGCGACCGCACCGGGCGCGGGCAGTTCGTCGACGTGTCGCTCTTCGAGGCGGGCGTGTCGCTCGCCGTCTGGGAGGCGGGCCGCTACTTCGGAAATGGCGAGGTGCCGAAGCCGCTCGGCTCCGCGCACCAGACCTCCGCTCCCTACCAGGCGCTGCGCGCCTCCGACGGCTTCTTCACCCTGGGCGCCACTACCGCGCGCAACTGGGAAGCGTGCTGCGACGTCTTCGGCCTCGGCCACCTCAAGGGCGATCCGCGCTTCGCCAAGAACCACCTGCGGCAGCAGAACCGGCGCGAGCTGATTCCGCTCTTCGAGGCTGTCTCTGCGCAGAAGCCCGCCCGGCACTGGGTGGACGCGCTGGACAAGGCCGGCGTCCCCTGCGGCCTCTTGCAGACCTACGACCAGGTCTTCCACGACCCGCACCTGGAGGCGCGCGGCTTCTTCCCCGAGGCGCCGCACACGAAGCTCGGGCCGGTGAAGCAGATCGGCTCGCCCATGCGGCTCTCGGAAACGCCGGCGAGGATGGTTCGCGCAGGCCCGCTGCTCGGCGAGCACTCCGCGGAGGTGCTGCGGGAAATCGGCTATACCGGCGAGGAGATCCGCGAGCTTCTGCAGGCGGGGGTCATCCGGGAGAGCGCATGAGCGAGATCCTCTTCGAGGTGAAGGAGTCGGGCATCGCCTGGCTGACGTTCAACCGGCCCGAGGCGCGCAACGCCATGACCTTCGGCATGTACGAGCGGCTCGGCGAGATCTGCCGCTCGCTGGACGCGCGCGTGAAGGTGCTGATCCTCCGCGGGGCGGGCGACAAGGCCTTCGTCTCCGGCACCGACATCGCCCAGTTCCGCGGCTTCAAGGCGCCCGCCGACGCCCTCGGCTACGAGGCGAAGATGGACTCGGTCTTCGACGCGCTCGAGGACGTGCGGGTGCCGGTCATCGCCGCCATCCAGGGCGCCTGCACCGGAGGCGGCGCCGGCATCGCGGCGGCGTGCGACCTGCGGCTGGGAGCGCCCTCTGCGAAGTTCGGCTTTCCCATCGCGCGCACGCTCGGCAACACGCTCTCCATGCGCAACCACGCGCGGCTCGCGGCGCTGATCGGCGTCGCCCGGACCAAGGACATCCTCTTTCTCGCGCGCCTGATGGACGCGGAGGAGATGAAGTCGGTGGGCCTGCTCAACGAGGTCACCAGCGAGGACGGGCTCTACCGCCGCGCCGAGGAGGTGGCGCAGACGCTGCTCTCGCACGCGCCGCTCACGCTGAGCGCCACCAAGGAGGCGCTGGCGCGCGTCGTCCGCCACTGGGCTCCGGCGGGCGGCGGCGACGACTTCGTGGTGCGCAACTACATGAGCGCGGACTTCAAGGAAGGCATCGAAGCGTTCCTGGCGAAGCGCAAGCCGCGCTGGACGGGGAGATGAGCCATGGCCTTTCTCCGCAGCGGACGCCATTTCCTGCAGATCCCCGGCCCCACCAACGTGCCCGACCGCGTGCTGCGCGCCATCGACCGGCCCACCATCGACCATCGCGGTCCGGAGTTCGCGGCGCTGGGCAAGGAGGTCCTCTCCGGCCTGCGCCACGTCTTCCGCACCACCCAGCCAGTGATCGTCTATCCCGCCTCGGGAACCGGCGCCTGGGAGGCGGCGCTGGTCAACACGCTCTCGCCCGGCGATCGCCTCCTGATGTTCGAGACGGGCCAGTTCGCCACCCTCTGGCGCGACCTGGCACAGCGCCTCGGCCTTGTGGTCGAGTTCGTGCCCGGCGACTGGCGGCACGGCGTGGACCCCGCGCTGGTGGAGTCGAAGCTCGCGGCCGATGCGCAGCGGCAGATCCGCGCCGTCTGCGTGGTGCACAACGAGACCTCCACCGCGGTCGCCTCGCGCATCGCGGAGATCCGCGCCGCCATCGACCGCGCGGCGCATCCGGCGCTCTTCTTCGTGGACACCATCTCCTCGCTCGGATCGATGGACTACCGGCACGACGAATGGAAGGTGGACGTGACCGTGGCCGGCTCGCAGAAGGGGCTGATGCTGCCGCCCGGCCTCTCCTTCAACGCCGTCTCCGCGAAGGCGCTGCAGGCCTCGCGCAGCGCGGGGCTGAAGCGCTCGTACTGGGACTGGGCGCCCATGCTGCAGGCCAACGAGAACGGCTTCTTCCCGTATACGCCGGCCACCAACATGCTCTTCGGCCTGCGCGAGTCCCTGGCCATGCTGCAGGAGGAAGGGCTGGAGAACGTGTTCCGCCGGCATGCCCGCCACGGCGAGGCCACCCGGCGCGCGGTCCGCGCCTGGGGGCTGGAGGTAAACTGCGCGGACGAGCGCGAGCACTCGGCGGCGCTCACCGCCGTGCGGATGCCGCAGGGGCACGACGCCGACAAGCTGCGCAAGGTGATCCTGGACAGGTTCGACATGTCGCTGGGGCAGGGCCTGGGAAAGCTCAAGGGCATGGCCTTCCGCATCGGCCATCTGGGCTGGTTCAACGACCTGATGCTCTGCGGAACCTTGTCGGGCGTGGAGATGGGCCTGGCGCTTGCGGGAGTGCCGCATTCCCGCGGCGGTGTCACGGCAGCGCTCGAGCATCTGGCGCAGGTGTAGGTCCGGAGCGCAGAGGCTGCGAGCCCGAGGCCTTTCGATCCCACCCGCTGAAATGGTTTCTTTTTACGACGGCGCCGCAAGCCCTGCGCCCGGAGGGCATACGTTGCTGCTGACCATTGTCCAGTTCATCGGCGGCGCCATCGTGGGCGTGTTCTACGTCACCATCCTGGTGGCGTTCGCCACGCGCAAGAAGGCCGGCGAGTCGCCCGCCGAGCACGACGAGGAGAAGGCGCCGCGCCTCGACCCCGCCTCCTAACTTCCGTAGAAGAGGCGCACCAGCGCGAGCGGCACGGCCGGCACGTAGGTCGAGATCACCAGCACCAGAAGCAGCACGGCGATGAACCAGACGTTCACCTTGGTCACTTCCCACATGTCCGCCTTGGCGATGGAGCAGGCCACGGTGAGGACGCTCGCGACCGGGGGCGTCTGCTGTCCGATGCCGAGGTTGATGGTGATGACGATCCCGAACTGGACCGGATCGATGCCCACCGCCTGGACCAGCGGCATCACCACCGGCACCACCAGGATGATCGCCGCTGCCGAGTGCAGGAAGAAGCCGAGCAGCAGGAAGAGCAGGTTGAGCAGCAGGAGCACCATCCACTTGCTGTTGCTCAGCGCCCCGGCCGCGAGCGCGAGCTTCTGCGGCGCCTGGATCTCGGTGAGGTGCACGCCGAGCAGCGCGGAAGCGGCCACCAGCAGCATCACCACCGCCGTCTGCACCACGCCGTCGACCATGGCGGTGTAGAGGGCCTTGAGGTTCAGCTCGCGGTAGACGAACACGCCGATGAGCAGGGCCGCGAGCACGGCCAGGGCGGCTCCCTCGGTGGCGGTCACCACCCCGCCGAAGATGCCGCCGAGGATCAGCGCCGGCAGGATCAGCGCCCAGGAGGCGTCCTTGAACGCCACCCAGACGCGGCTCCAGCGGAACTTCTCCTCGACCGGGAAGTCGTAGACGCGCGCGAAACGCCAGGCGATGACCATCATCAGGAGGCCGCCCAGCACGCCCGGGATGATCCCGGCGACGAAGAGCTTGACCACCGACGTGTCCGCCATCGCCGCGTAGAGGATCATCGGGATGGAGGGCGGGATGATCACCGCCAGCGTCGCCGACGACGACAGCACCGCCGCGGAGAACTCCTTCGAGTACCCCTTCTGCTTCATCGCCGGGATGAGGATGGAGCCGAG
>DATDMU010000343.1:0-3674 GCA_036518615.1 Myxococcales bacterium | reverse complement strand
CCCTGGGCGCGAAGCCGCGTCACGACTTCGCTCTTCTGCGCCGGCAGCACCTCCGCGCGGACCTCGCCGATTCCCAGCTTGCCTGCCACCGCCTGCGCGGCGGTGCGGCTGTCGCCGGTGACCATCACCACCCGCAGCCCTTCCTCGCCGAGGGTCCGCAGCGCCTCGGCGGTGGAATCCTTGATGGGATCGGCCACGCCGAAGAGCCCGGAAAGGCGCCCGTCCACGGCGACGAAGAGCGCCGTCTGGCCGGCGGCGCGCAGCGTTTCCGCCCGCTCCGCCGCCGCAGGGGCGAGCGGGACCGAGAGCGTCTCCAGATAGCGGCCGCTGCCCACCGAGATCCTGCGCCCCTCGACGAGGCCGCTGACGCCGCCGCCGGTGGCCGAGGTGAACCCCGTCACCCCTGCGGTCGCGGCGCCCCGTTCGCGCGCGCCCTCCACCACGGCGTGCGCCAGGGGATGCTCGCTGGCGTTCTCCAGGCTTGCCGCGAGGCGCAGCACCTCCGGCCCGGTCGCGCCGTCCAGCGCCTCCACCGTGACCAGGCGAGGCTTTCCCTCGGTGAGCGTGCCGGTCTTGTCCAGCACCAGCGTGTCCACCTTCTCCATCGCCTCCAGCGCCTCGGCGTTGCGGATGAGGACGCCCGCCCCGGCGCCGCGCCCGGTCCCCACCATGATGCTCATCGGCGTGGCGAGGCCCAGCGCGCAGGGGCAGGCGATGATCAGCACCGCCACGGCGTTGACCAGGGCATGCGCGAAGCGCGGCTCCGGCCCGGCCACCATCCACACCGCGAAGGTGAGGACCGCGACGCCCACCACCAGCGGCACGAACATGCCCGCGACCTTGTCCGCCAGCCGCTGGATGGGCGCGCGGCTGCGCTGCGCCTCGCTCACCATGCGGACGATCCGGGAAAGAAGCGTGGCCTCGCCCACCCGCTCCGCCCGCATCACCAGGCTGCCGGTCCCGTTGACGGTGGCGCCGGTGACCTTGCTGCCCGGCTCCTTTTCCACCGGCACCGGCTCGCCGCTGATCATCGATTCGTCCACGCTGCTGTGGCCCTCGACGACCACGCCGTCCACCGGCACCTTCTCGCCGGGCCGCACGCGCAGCACGTCGCCGCGCTGCACTTCCGCGAGGGGCACGTCCCGCTCGGTCCCGCCCTCGATGCGGCGGGCCAGCTTCGGGGCCAGCCCGAGGAGCGCCTTGAGCGCGCCCCGCGTCTGGTCGCGCGCGCGAAGCTCCAGCACCTGCCCGAGCAGGACCAGCGAGACGATGAACGCCGCAGGCTCGAAATAGAGCGGCGCCGCGCCGTGGACGAGCATGTTTTCGGGCAGGCCCTGCGGCAGAAGCGTCGCGAGCACGCTGAACGCGTACGCCACGCCCGACCCCAGCGCGATCAGCGTGAACATGTTGGGGCTGCGGTTCCGCACCGAGGCCCAGCCCCGCTGGAAGATGGGGAGGCCTGCCCAGAGCACCACCGGCGTCGCGAGGACCAGCTCGATCCACGAAAGCGCTCCGCCGAGCGCGTGCTGTACGGGCATGCCGGGCAGGAAATCCGACATCCCGAGGAGGAACACCGGCACCGTGAAGAGGAGGCTGAGGCGGAAGCGCCGGCGCATGTCGTCCAGCTCGGGGTTCGCCTCGTCCAGCGACACGCCCTTCGGCTCCAGCGCCATGCCGCAGATGGGACAGGCGCCGGGCTCCTTGCGCACGATCTCGGGATGCATCGGGCAGGTCCACTCGGTGCCCGCGGGCTGCGGCTCCGGCGCCTTCTTCGGGCCCAGGTGCTTCTCCGGGTCGGCCTCGAACTTCGCCTTGCAGCGCGCGCTGCAGAACCCGATCTCCCGCCCGCCGTGGACGACCTTGCCGCCCCTGGGGCGGTCGAGATCCACCGTCATGCCGCAGACCGGATCGATTCCGGTGCGGGCGGGCGATGGCGTGAGCTGCCGGTGCGCTTCCATCTTCGCGGTCTCCCTGGCCGCCGGTGCCATTCTGCGCCAGCGCGCAGCCGGGCACGAGCGCTTCCTGTGAGAGACCAGACGCGCGGGGAGGATTCCGCTTACACCGCCGAGGGAGCGCGCAGGGTCCGGCGGGCGCGCAGCACGTCGAGGAGCGTGCCGATGTCCACCGGCTTGACCAGGTGCTGGTCGAAGCCCGCCTGCAGCACCGCCTCGCGGTCCTGCTGCTGGCCGTAGCCGGTCAGCGCCACCAGGAACATGTCGGCGCGCTGCAGCCGCGTCCTTACGTCGCGGGCCACGTCGTACCCGCTGAGGACCGGCAGCCCGAGGTCCACCACCGCCACCGGCGGGCGCTTCTGCTCGATCAGCTCGATCGCCTGCTTTCCGTCCGCGGCCGGCAGCACGACGTAGCCGGCGCCCGAGAGGATCTCGGAGAGCAGCATGCGGTTGTCTTCCTGGTCCTCGACCAGCACGATGGACTCGCCGTCGCTCGGGGCGTGCTTCTGCGCCGCCGCGGGCCGGTCCACGTGGTCCGCCAGCGGCAGCCGCACCACGAACTCGCTGCCCTGGCCCTGACCCTGGCTGAAGGCTCGGACCTCGCCGCCATGGGCGCGGACGAAGGAGCGCACCAGCGCGAGGCCCAGGCCCATGCCGCTGGGGGTCTTGCCGTGGACGAGCTTCTCGTCGTCCACCGCGCGCACGAACGGCTCGAAGATGCGCTCGAGCATGTGCGGAGCGATGCCGGCGCCGGTGTCGGAGACGCGCAGCACCGCCTTGCCCGACTCGATGCCCAGGGTCAGCCGCACGCTGCCACCCTGGGGCGTGTACTTGATCGCGTTGGTGAGGAGGTTGACCTCCACCTGCTGCAGCCGGTCCGCGTCGCCGTACACCTGCACCGCTGTGGCGGGCACCTCGACCTCGAATCTGAGATTTGCCGCGTCGGCAGCGGGCCGCACCCGCTCCACCGCCGCCTCGACGGTGGAGCGGAAGTCGAGGTTGGTCTTGCGCAGCTCGATCTCGTCCTGGCGCATGCGCGAGACGTCGAGCAGGTCGTCGAGCAGCCGCGCCATGTGCCGGCACTGGCGGCCCACGATCTGCACCGCGCGCTGCTTGCGCTCCACGGGTCCCGGGTTTTCCAGCAGCGCGCAGGCGTTGAGCAGCGCGGCCAGGGGATTGCGCAGCTCGTGCGAGAGCATGGCCATGAACTGGTCGCGCATCAGGAGCGCCCGGCGCACCTCGGCCTCGTCGCGGCGGCGCTGGGTGATGTCCCGCGCGATGGAGGAGACGCCCACCACCGAGTCGTGCTCGTCGTAGACCGGCGCGTGGGCGACCGAGACGTCCACGCTGGAGCCGTCCCTGCGCAGGTGCAACGCCTCGTAGGGGTGGAGGGCCTCGCCGCGCTCGGCCTGCCGCAGCTTCTCCAGCGCCTTCTCGCGCTCCGGGCCCTCCGGCACCATGAAGAGCGCGTCCTTGCCCGCGGCCTCCTCCGCGGACCAGCCGTAGAGCGCCTCCGCGCCGCGGTTCCAGCCGATGATCCGGCCCTCGGCGTCGCGGGCGAAGATGGCGTCGGCGGAGGATTCGACGATGGAGGAGAGCCTGCGCACCCGCGCCTCGCTCCGCTTCAGCTCGGAGACGTCCACCAGGAGCACCACCACCCCGTTCTTCGAGGAGCGGCTTCGGTGGGGCAGGATGCGGAGCAGGTAGATGGTGCCGTCGCGG
>DATDMU010000342.1:0-3041 GCA_036518615.1 Myxococcales bacterium | reverse complement strand
GATCCGGCGCGGCCTGCGGCGGCGCCGCTTCGGCCGGCGGCGGCATTGCGGTGGTCGCTGCAAGCTCCGGCGCCGGCGCGTCGCCGCCGGCTGGACGCCAGAGCTGCAGCACGAGGACCACGCCAGCGAGCGTCCCGGCGGCCGCGGTCGCGGGCCCCGCCCAGCGCGGAACAGCGAACCACGTCCTCGCTGCCGCGCGCGGATGCGGCGCGACCGGCTCCGCGAAGACCTCGCTTGACCGCTCCGGCGCTGCGTCCGCCGTGCGAGCAGGACCCTGCGCCGGTTCCCACGGGTCGATGGGAAGCGGGTCGTCCACCTGCCCGGGAACGTCGTCCTCCGGCGCGCAGTCGGCGACGGCGGCGAGGGCGCGCATCGACGCCGCCAGCTCATCGGCGGTGGCCGGACGGTGCGCGGGGTCCTTGGCGAGCAGGCGCGACATCAGCGTCTCCAGGTCGTCGTGCACCTTGCGGCCCGCGTCGCGCAGGCGGACCGGCCGCTGCCCGCGATGGGCGCGCACGAGCTCCTCGGCGGTGACGCCCTGGACGGGGAGGCGGCCCGAGATGAGCTGGAAGAGCAGCACGCCCGCGGCGTAGAGGTCGCTGCGCGGGTTCGAGGGCCGGCCCGCAGCCTCCTCCGGCGACAGGTACGCCGCGCTGGAGAGCGGAAGGCTCCCTTCCTCGCGCAGCCCGATGCCGGCGAGCAGGTGGGATGTGGCCACGTCGAGGAGCACTGCCTGCTCGCTGCCGTCGGCGAGGCGCGTGAGCCCGACGTTGGCCGGCTTCAGGTCGCGGTGCAACACGCCCGCGCGGTGCGCCGCAGCGAGACCTTCGCAGAGCTGCGCGCAGAGCTCGAGGGCGCGGGCGGGCAGGACCCGGCCGCTCTGGCGCAGCTCGTCCGCGAGCGTCGCCTCGCCGCCGCTGTCGTAGACGAGAAAGAGCCGGCCGGCGTGGTCGCCCGCGGCGACGGGCCGCGCCACGTTGGGATGGTCCAGCTCGGGCGCCGCGACCAGCCGCGCTGCCTCCTCGAGGAACCGCTCCACCGCCTCGGCATCCGCCGGGTGGCGGCGCAAGAGCTTCAGCACGAAAGGCCGCCCGTCCGCGTCCTCGGCGAGCCACGAGCGCGAGAAGCGGCCGGCTCCCAGCTCGCGCACGAGGCGAAGGCCTCCCACTGCGGTCTGCTGAGGCGGCGAGGAGCTTTCCACGGCGCGATCTTATGCCAACCGGGCGCCGCGGCCTCGCTCGGGGCGGGGGCGATGTCGCACCTTGGGGCAGATCCCTGTGCTATGAGCGCGCAGGTGCCGGACAAGCTCCCCGAAGAGTTCGCGCCCACCGGGCCGAAGCTGTCGCGGTTTCCAGTCCTGCCCGCTCCGCCCATCCGGCCGCACCTGTTTCGCGACGAGGCCCGCTTCGCGCTCCGCCTGTCGCTCCTCTGCGGCTGTGCCGAGCTGGCCGCGTGGGCGTGGGTGGCAGGCGCCGCAGGGCGCGGAGCCGCGCTGGCCTGGGGCGCGCTGCGGCTCTTGCGGCCGCTCTGGGCGCGGCTGGGAACGCGCGTGCCGCGCACGGCGGTGGCGCTGGTCCTGCTCTGCGCCGCGATGGCCGGGGCGGCCGCGAGCCTGGTCACCCTCGGGCGCCTCTTTTCCCTGGGCCTCGTCGCCATGGCGCTGCCCGCGCTCTCCGACCTCTGCGCGAGCTGCGCGGGCGACGCCATCACCGTGGAGCGGCGCAGCGCCGCCTTCGCCTGGCTCGACATGGCGCAGGGACTCGGCGCCGCAACGGGCCTTGCCCTCGGGCTCGCGCTGCCCGGGCCCGCGCTCGTCGCGGGGGCGGCGGCGCTCCTGGTCGGCTCCACCGCCGTTCCCGACCTGCGCGACCGCGGCACGCCGCGATCCTCCTGGCCCCTCGCCGCCAGGCTTCACGTCCTGCGCTCGCCCTTCGGCGCGTGGCTTGCGCCCTCGGCCTTCGCCTGCGGGCTCTTCGGCATGCTCTCGCGCGCGCCGCTTCCGCCGTGGGCCGTCCTCTGGCTGCTCGCCGGCATGGCGCTCGCCGCCCGCCTCGAGCCGCGCATGCCCAACGCGGCGGTCCTGCCGCGGCTCGCCGCGCTGGCCGCGGCCCTGGGCTGGTTCCTTCCCGGCCTGCGCCTGCTCGGCCTCGGCGCCATGTTCGCCGCAATTCCTGCGGCGGTGGCGCGCGGGGCGGGAGAGATGGAGCGGCCCGTCGCCTCGTCCCTTCTCTGGTCGGCGCTGTCGGCGGGCGCGGCGCTGGGCAGCGTGCTATGAATGAGCGCTCATTCAGCCCCGAGGAGCGCATGCCGTTTTCCATGGACCCGCCCTTCACCCCCGAGCACGACCTCTTCCGCCGCACGCTGCGCGACTACGTGGTCAAGGAGCTGCAGCCGCACGCGCTGGAGTGGGACGAGGCGGGCATCTTCCCCCGCGAGGTCTTCACCGGCATGGCGGAGATCGGCGCCCTGGGCATCAACTACCCGGAGTCGGTGGGCGGCGCGGGCGGCGACTACTGGTACGTGGTGGTGCTGGCGGAGGAGCTGACCCACAGCCGCAACGGCGGCGTCAACATGGCGCTGCTGGTGCAATCGCAGATGGCGACGCCGATCATCAACGAGATCGGCACCGACGAGCAGAAGAAGGAGTTCCTCGCCCCCGCGCTCGCGGGCGAGAAGATCGCGGCGCTGGGCATCAGCGAGCCCGACGCCGGCAGCGACGTGGCGAACCTCCGCACCACCGCGCGGCGGGTGGGCGACGAATACGTGATCAACGGCGCCAAGATGTGGATCACCAACGGCACCCGCGCCGACTTCATCACGCTCGCGGTCCGCACCGGAGAGGCGGGGTACGGCGGCATCTCGCTCCTCACCTTTCCCACCGACGTGAGGGGCTTCGGCGTCTCGAAGAAGCTGGCCAAGGTAGGCAATCTCTCCAGCGACACGGCGGTGCTCTTCTTCGAGGACTGCCGCGTCCCGGTGCGCTACCTGCTCGGCGAGGAGAACCAGGGCTTCTACCACGTGATGACCAACTTCCAGGGCGA
>DATDMU010000341.1:0-3461 GCA_036518615.1 Myxococcales bacterium | reverse complement strand
GGCGCCAGCACGTAGTTGCGGATCTGCGAGCCGAAGGAGTTGTCCGCCTTGCCCGCCTCGATCTTGTCGCGCTCCGCCTGCTGCTTGCGCAGCTCCAGCTCGTAGAGGCGCGAGCGCAGCACCTTCCAGGCCATGTCGCGGTTCTTGTGCTGGCTGCGCTCGTTCTGCATGGAGACCACGATGCCGGTGGGAACGTGCGTCATGCGGATGGCCGAGTCGGTCTTGTTGACCTTCTGGCCGCCGGCCCCCGAGCTGCGGAAGGTGTCGATGCGCACGTCCGCGGGGTTGATGTCGATCTCGATGTCCTCGTCCACCTCGGGATAGACGAACACCGAGGCGAACGAGGTGTGGCGGCGCGCGTTGGAGTCGAAGGGCGAGATGCGCACCAGCCGGTGCACGCCCACCTCTGCCTTCAGCCAGCCGAAGGCGTGGTCGCCGCGGACGATGAAGCTGGCGCTCTTGATGCCCGCCTCCTCGCCCGGCTGGAAGTCGCCCTGCTCTACCTGCCAGCCTTTCCGTTCCGAGTAGCGGGTGTACATCCGGTAGAGCATCTGCGCCCAGTCCTGCGACTCGGTGCCGCCGGCGCCCGCGTTGATCTCGACGATGGCATTGAGCCGGTCCTGCGGCCCCGCGAGCATGCGCGCGAGCTCCAGGCGGGCCGCGCCCTGGTGGGCCTCGGCCACCGCCGCCCTGGCCTCGCTGCGGGCGGAGTCGTCGTTGGCCTCCTCGGCCAGCTCGTAGAGCGCCACGGCGTCGTCGAGCTTCTGCCGCTCGCGCTCGAACTGGGCGAGCTGCGCCTCGAGATCGCTCTTCTCCTTGCTCAACGCCTGCGCGCGCTTCTGGTCGTCCCAGAAGCCCGGCTGCACGCTCTCGCGCTCGATCAGCTCGACGCGCGCGCGCTTCTTCTCGATGTCAAAGCGCCCCCCGGAGCGCCTCGAAGCGCCCGGAGAGCTCTTGCAGTTCCGGTGGCACGGTCGCCATGGCGCACGCTCTACCGCGAATCGCGGGCGGTGGGAACCGGCTTCTGCGAGAGGGAGTCTCCGACCATGCCGCGGGCGCCCAGCAGCCGGCGCTCTGCCCTGGCCATCCGTTGCGCGTCGGACGGCGTCTGGTGGTCGTAGCCCCTGCAGTGCAGGAGGCCGTGCGCCAGCAGCCGGCGCAGCTCCACCGAGAGCGGCCAGCCCCCCTCCTTCGCCTGGCGCCGGGCCGCCGGCAGGGAGATCACCACGTCGCCCAGCGCCTCGACCGCGCGCAGCGTCCCCGCTTCCTGCAAGGGGAAGGAGAGCACGTCGGTGGTGGCGTCCTTGCGGCGCCAGCGCCGGTTGAGGGCGCGCATCTCGCGGTCGGAGACCAGCGCGACGGAGAGGTCTTCCGACGCGAGCCAGTCGCGGGAGGCCCTGCGCAGCACCGCCGCTGCGTACCGCGCGCCCGGCGTCTTTACCAGGACCTCTGCCTGCGCCAAGCCCCGCCCTCTCCAATGCCCGGCCGGTACCACTCCGGTCGCGGGCGAAGCCCGCTCCTGCCAACGGATGTGCGTGGAGGTAGCAGCGCGCCGCGCGCGGGTCAAATCCCGGTGGATTTCCGGCTAGTCCGCCAGCGGGCAGGCGGGCGGGCGCCCCCTTCCGTTTGCGGGGGCCAGTCGTTAGATCTACGCAGCGAGCCCCCCATGCGACGCTGGCCCTACATCCTCATCGTGGACGACGACGCCGACTTCCGCGCAGGCCTGCGGCTTGCGCTGGAGATGAAAGGCTACCAGGTCGAAGAAGCCGCGCACGGCGAGGAGGCGCTGGCAAAACTCGCGGAGCGCCCGCCTTTGCTCGTGCTGCTCGATCTGCAGATGCCGGTGATGAACGGCCGCGAGATGCTGCAGCGCATGCGCGCCACGCCGGATCTCAAGGAAGTGCCGGTGGTGATCATCTCCGGCTTCGGCTTCGAGTGGGAGGCCGAGCTGATGGGCGCCCAGGGCTACATCGGCAAGCCCTTCGAACCTCAGGAATTGGAGGCGACCATCGCGAACCTTCTCCGCCCCCGGCTGGTCACGTCGCGCCCGACCCCGGAGAAGCCGGTGGAGAAGATCCGCTCCTGAGCGCGTCACCCCGCAGCGCCCGCACCTGCTCTCCCAGCCCGGTGATCCGGTCGCGGAACACGTCGGCGCACCTCTTGTGGTGGGAAAGGCGCGTCTCGCCCGCCGTCTCCGGCAGCTCGATGGGGGCGCCGAAGACCGCCGTGACCGGGCGATCTCCGCGCAGGTTCGCCATCCACTCCGTCCACACGCTGTTGGTCATGCCGAGGATGAACGCCGGCAGCACCACCGGCCGCGCCTTGAGCGCCAGCTCGCCTGCGCCGGGCTGCGCGGGCAGGAGGGTGTAGGGATCGTCGGTCTTGTTGCGCGTCCCCTCGGGATGGAAGCCGATCATCTGCCCGGGCGTGCGCAGCTTGGAGAGCAGGATCTCCAGCGAGACGCGGTTCATCGCCTTCTTCTCCGCGGAGCGGAAGAAGGGCGGGAACATCGATCCGCCGGTGCCCACCACGCCGAGGAGGAGGCCCACCGGGTTCTCGTAGAAGAAGTTCGAGCGCACGGGAAAGCTCACCCTGCGCCGCAGCTTCTCCTCGCGCATGAAGATCCAGCCGAGGATGAACAGGTCGAAGAAGGTTCGGTGGTTCGCGACCAGGAGGATCGGCGCGTCGCGGGGCAGGCCGTCCAGGTGCTCGCGCCCGTGGATCTGCAGGCGCCGGTTCACCAGCTGCCCGACCGCCGGGGTGCACACGAAGCGCTGCCAGAGCCACATGACGTGCCGGCCCGCGCCCTGGTTCACGAAGCGCATGGTGCGGAAGGCGAGCCGCTCGAACCAGTTGAGCACCCGGAACGGATCCGCCTGCGCCGCAGCGCGCGCCTCGCCCATCAGAACCCGGGCACCAGCTTGGCGACGATCTCCTTCATGATCTCGCTCGTGCCTCCGCCGATGGTGAGCAGGCGCGCGTCGCGGAAGGCCCGCGCCACCGGCGTCTCGACCACGTAGCCCATGCCGCCGTGGAACTGCTGGCAGTCGTAGACCACCCGCTGCATGAGATCGCCGGCGAAGAGCTTGGCCATGCTGATCTCCTTCACCGCGGGCTCGCGCCGGTTGAAGAGGTCGCAGGCGCGGTAGGTGAGCCAGCGCGCCGCCTCGATGGCGGTGAGGTGCTCGACGAACCTGTGCCGCCACACCTGGAACTTGGAGAGCGGCTTGCCGAAAACGCTGCGCTCGTTGCCGTAGCGGAGCGCCTCCTCCACCAGCTGCTGCATGCCCTGCACCGCGCCGATGGCCGCCACCAGCCGTTCGCCCTGGAAGTTGGTCATCACGTGGTAGAAGCCCTGGTTCTCCTCGCCGAGCAGGTAGCGCACCGGGACGCGGCAGTCCTCGAAGAAGAGCACCGCCGTGTCGCTGGAGAGATTGCCTACCTTGGCCAGCTTCTTCGAG
>DATDMU010000340.1:0-31753 GCA_036518615.1 Myxococcales bacterium | reverse complement strand
CTGATGGGCTTTCTCGCCTTTCGCGGCGTCGACGTCATGGTGGTGGAGGTGGGGCTCGGCGGCCGCCTCGACGCGACCAACGTGCTCTCCCCGGTGGCGTGCGCGGTGACGCCGCTCGGCCTCGAGCACACGCAGTATCTCGGGCCGACCCTCGCGCGCATCGCGGCGGAGAAAGGGGGCATCATCAAGCCGGGCGCGAAGGTGGTGAGCGCGGGGCAGCCGCAGGAAGCGGCGCAGGTGCTGCAGCGGTGCGCGGATGCTGCGGGCGTGCCGCTCTGGAGGCCGGGCCGCGACTACCGCTTCGAGAGCCGCGATGTCAGGCCCTTCTGTTATGCCGGTCCACGCTGGCTGGTGCGCGCAGGAGACCTCGCGCTGCAAGGGCATCACCAGCGCACAAATGCGGCGCTCGCCTGCGCTCTGTTGGAGGCGAGCGGGCTCTGCGAGCCGCGGCATGCGGAGGAGGGTCTGCGGACGGCGCGCTGGCCCGCGCGCCTGGAGCGCTTCGGCGAGGTGTACGTCGATGGCGCCCACAATCCCCATGCGGCGCGCGCGCTGGCGCACGCCATCTTGCCGTTGCTCCAGGGACGGCCGCTGCGGCTCGTGTTCGGCGCGCTGCAGGACAAGGACGTCGCCGGAATGCTGCAGGAGCTGGCGCCCCTCGCGGCGAGCGTGCACTACTGCGCTCCCGAATCGCCGAGGGCGGCGGGGCCCGCGGACCTGGCGCGCCTCTTTGCGGGGGCAGTGCACCGGTCTGTCCCGGAGGCGCTGGCGGCGGCCCGCCGCGACGGTGGAGTGGTGCTCTGCTGCGGCTCGCTCTACCTCGCGGGAGAGGTGCGCGCGCTCCTGCTCGGCGAAGCAAGGCAGCAGATGCCCAGCGAGCGCCTCTGAGCCTGCCCGGGCAGGCGCGGGCCGGCGAGGCCTGTTCCTGTACGTTTGCCGCGTTGTCCAACCCTCCATAGCTTAGAAAGGCGCGGACCGAGCCGGGGGTCGAGGCCGCAAAGCACAACCGAAAGGAGCCATGCGCCGCCTCGAATCCACTGCTCCAACACTCCGCAACCTCGACGCCGTCGCCTTCAAGTCCCTGTATAGAAAGGAGATCTACGACGCGCCCACGGCGGACGGGTGGATGCTCCAGATCTCCCGCTACCGCCCGGTGCCGCAGTCGTGGGAACAGCCCATCTTCGGACAGCCCTTGCTGCTCGTCCCGGGCTGGTCGCAGAACCGGCACGCCTTCACGTGCGGCGACTTCGTCAAGCAGCTGCTCGCCTTCGGCGCGGACATCCACATCCTCGAGCTGCGCGGGCACGGGAACTCCTCGCGGGAGCTGCAGATCGAGCGCGGGCTCCATCCTGCCGACCTCGACTGGGACTGGGACATCGACAGCTACTTCCTCCACGACGTCCCCGCCGCCGTCGCGGCGGTCAAGCGCAAGACCGGCCGCTCGCGGATCTTCTACGTCGGCAACAGCATGGGCGGCATGCTCGGGTACGGCTATGCGGGCTGCCACGACGACCTCGCGGGGCTGGTGGCCATCGGCGCGCCCAGCGACATCGGTCGCGGCTTTCTGGGCCTGCGCGCCGCCGCGCTGTTCGGTCCGGCGCTGATGGGGCCGCTGCTCGATGCCGCCTGCCGCGCCGCGAGCGCGGCGGACCGGACGCGCCATGGCGCCGCTGCCATGCTGCGGAAGGTGCGTTTCCTCGGCCGCGCCGCGAACCTGCTCGCGGCCCCCGGAAGCGAGCACAAGCCGGTGCAGTTCAACCACGTGCCGGTGGACGCTTTCCTGCGCGCGCTGGCCCGCGCCGCCACCGAGAACAACCTGCGCCGCTACGACCTGATCGCGCGCTACATCGGCTCCTTGCTCAACCCCTCGCGCGTCTCGGCCGAAGACTTCCGCTGGCTGCTCTCGCAGGGCGGCGAGAAGGAGCCGCGCCGGGTGGTGGAGCAGTTCGCGCGCTGGATCCGCAACGACGAGATGCGCTGCTACCGCACCGGCTACGACTACAAGGCGCATTTCCGCGACATCCGCATCCCCATGGCCATCTTCTTCGGCGATCTGGACAAGATCGCCTCGGCGCGCAGCACGCGCGGCATCTATCGCGCGGCGCGCAGCGAGTACCTGCTCTGGCGGCCGGTGAAGGAGAACAGCCACCTGGAGCTGACCATGGGCACCGACATCCACCAGATCTGCGACGACATGAAGGACCTGGTGGAGTACGCGGCGCGAAAGGGACGCCAGAGGCGCGCCGAATCCTTGGGGTGAAGCGCCGCCCATGCTAGCGTCGGCGCAGCGTGAGTCCGACGAGGTCCACCCTTCTGCTGGGCGCGCTCGCGCTGGCTTCCGCCGCCGCGGCGCAGGATCGAGGCAAGCTCCTCGGCATCAAGGCCGAAGGAGATCCCCGGGCGAGCGTCGTGCTCATCTCCGCCGACCGGCCGCTCTCGTTCACCACCATGAAGCTGGCCGATCCGCCGCGCGTGGTGGTGGATTTCGCGGACACCGAGATCGCCTTCTCGCGGCGCGAGCTCACCGTGGAGGACGGGACGGTCCGGCGCGTGGCCGCGGCTCCCGCCGGGGCGCGCACCGCCCGCGTCGTGGTGGAGCTGAACGCCGACGCGGAGTTCGACGTGCGCACGGCCCGCAACCAGGTCCAGCTCCGCATCGCGCGTCCGGTTCCTCTGGTCGCGGCGGAGAAGAAGCCGCAGCTCTTGCCGGAGGAAAAAGCTCCCCCCGCGAATGCCCCGGCTCCGGCGGAACCGCAGCAAAGCGCCGCGGCGAGGACTCCGCCTCCACCGGCCCCGGCCGCGCAAGCCGCGGCAACGCCGAAGCCGCCCGCACCAGAGCCGACGCCTCCGCCTGCCCCTCCGCCACCGGGGCAATCAGCAGGACCGCAAACGCAAACCCAAACGCGAACCGAGCCGCGACCGGAAACGCAAGCGCCAGCCGAACCGCCGGCAAAGCCGGAGAAGACGCCACCTGCCAAGACCTCTCCCGCCGAGGCCGCCAAGATCGCCTCCCTCCCCAAAGTCTCGCTGGTCGGCTCCGCCCCCTCGGCCTCTCCTCCGGCCGCCAGGCCGCGCAGCGCCCGCGCCAACATCACCGGTCTCGGCTTCCGCCCGGTGAGCGCCGGCGAGGTGATCGTCCGCAGCGATCATCCGCTCGCCTACGCCGTGACCGCCGACGACAAGCGCGTGCTCCTGCACCTGCCCGGCGCCCGGATTCCGCTGGCCAACAACCGCAGGCCGCTGGACACGCGCTTCTTCGACGGCGCGGTGCAGCGGATCGTTCCGCTCGCCGTCGCCGGCGGCACCGACCTGCGCATCGAGCTGCGCGAACCGGCGGAGTACAAGCTGGAGCAGTCCGGGCCGGTGCTCACGGTGACCTTTTCGGCGCCCCGCTAGTCCCGCTCCGTGCCCCGCCGCAGCGCCGCCACGGCAGCCCTCGCGACCCTCGCGCTGGGGTTGCCTGCCCGGCCGCAATCCACCTTCATCGCTCCTTCGCCGCAGGGGCCGGTGGAGGTGGAGGCGGACCAGATCGTCTACCAGTGGGAAGCGCAGGTGATCCGGCTTTCGGGGCACGTGGTGGTGCGGCGCGACGGGGCGCTCCTGCGCGCAGGCTCCGGCTCCCTCGACCGCGCGCAGGGCATCCTCAAGCTCGAGGGCGGGGTCCTGGGCGTGCAGGCGCGGCAGGTGTTCCTCGCCGATGCTGCGGTGGTCGATCTCAACGCGCGCTCCGCCGAGCTGACCAAGGCGGTGCTCTTCCTCAAGGAGCACCCCGCCAACCCGGACGCGCCGCGCGCCGGCGCCAACGCCCTCACGCTGCACGGGGCGCGCGTGCGGCAGCTTTCCGCAGGCGGGTACGCGGCGGAGCAGGTGACGCTCACGCCCTGCGATTGCGCGGGCGAGCCGGACTACGAGCTGATCGCGGACCGGGCGGAGATCGAGGGCGACCGCGCCCACCTGCACGGCGTGGATCTGCGCTTCCTGCGCGCGACCATCCCGCTCTTCCCGCTCTCGCTGCCGCTCACCAGCCGGCAGTCGGGCCTGCTCGCCCCGCAGTTCGGCTTCGGGCCTTCCATCGGCTTCACCCTGGTGCAGCCGGTGTTCTTCACCCTCGGCCAGAGCAATGACATCACCCTCACCCCCGGCTTCTACACCGGCGGCACCAACCATACCGAGACGCCCGGCTCGCGCGCCGTGAAGGGCCCGCGGCTAGGGCTGGAGTGGCGTTACGCCCCGGTCCAGGGCACGAACGGCTCGCTGACGTTCGATCTCTACGACGACCTGGACCAGCACGACTCGCACGCGCACGAGCCCGCCTTCCCGGGAGAGCGCGGCACCTCCGCGGGCCGCGGCTTCGGCGGCGTCCGCGGCCTCGCCCGCTACGTGCACCGGAGCGAGGGAGGCGCGGGGACATTCGCCGTCGATGGAGCAGCGGTAACCGACAACATGGCCGTGCGCGATCCGCAGCCGTATGCGCTGGAGAGCCTGCAGGACATCCTGCGCACCGATGTGGGCGCCTGGCGCGCTCGTGGCCCGCTCACGCTGGGAGCGGAGGCCGCCCTCGTGCAGGACGTCAAGCCCGATCAGGCCGCCGGCCCGACCGGTCCCTCCGTCGACCGCCGCCTCTTCGGCCCCGAGCGGCGCTCGACCCTGCAGCGCCTTCCCGGCGCATTTGTCCAACTCGCGCCTGTGACGCTGGGAGCCGCCACCGTCGAGTTGGAGGCGAGCGCGGCGCAGTTCGCCCGGTTCGTGGGCCCGGACGTGGAAGAGCGCGCGACGGGCTGGAGTCCCACCGACCTGGCCCCTTCGCCGCAGCGGCCGCGGCTGACTTACGACGGATCGCGCGCACCCGCGATGCGCCTGGACGTTTCCCCGCGCCTGGGATTGGCGGCGCCCCGGACGGTGCCGGTGGACCTGCGCATCGAGCTGGGAGGCCGTGCCGACGGGTGGATCCTCGAGGGCTTCGGCGATCGCAATCGTGTTCGAGCCTATGCGCTGGCGGGAGCCACCGCGGCGTTACCCGTGGAGCGGAGATTCGGCGATCTCCTGCATCGGATCGCGCCCGGCGTCGCCCTGCGGGCCCTGAGCAGGCCGCTGCAATCGGGCGGGCCGCCCCTCGGCGACATGACCGATGCGGGAGGCCCCATCTTCGCCTCCGCCCCGGACGCCGCGCAGCAGGGATTGGCGATCGCGCCGGACGGAACCCTGATCGGCGTCCCGGCGGCGCGCCGCGCGTACGACGAGATCGACTTCGCCGCTCCGGTGAGCGGCGCGGTGGAAGCGACCGCGTCGCTCTCGCAGTCGCTCTGGGCGAAGCGCGGACCTGTCCCCGGGCGCATCTTCCAGCTCGACCTGAAGCAGGACGCGCTTCTCTGGGCCCACGGCGCGCGCGCGCGGGTGGGGGAGGGGAGCGCCGCGGCCGCCCTGCAGTTCGGCTTCGGCAGCGTGGGCAGCTCCGTCCGCTACGACTGGGCCTCGCGCGCGCTCTCTGCGTTCGGCGCGGCGGGCGGCATGCGCGACGGGCGCGGCGACGAGTTGCACGGCAGCATCGGCTTCCTCCGCGGCGCTTCCAGCGAGCGGCTGCGCGCCGGCATCGACGAGCTCTTTTCCGCGGCGCGGTTCGACCTGCCCCCGGGCCCGCTCACCGGCACCGCCGGCGCGGGAGCTTCCGGTCCGCTCTTCCTCGGGCTGCGCCTCGCCTACGATCTCGGCCGCGCCTTCAACGCGCCGGCGGGCTTCGTCAACTGGTCGCACGCGGCGACGCTCAGCTACGACACGCCGTGCAAGTGCGCGACGTTCCAGATCGCGCTGGCGTACACCTTCCACGACGCGCACCTTCTCGGCTCGACCTTCTCCTTCCGCTTCGACCTGAAGTCCATCGGGTCCTTCACGACGTTCTGAGCGGCCGCCGACGCGGCGCTTGACGCTCGGGCCTTCGCCCGGCACGGTGCGGGCCATGCCGGAGCTGCGCGAGGAGCAGCGGGGAAGAGCGCGCTGGCTGGTGATCGACCGGCCCGCGCAGCGCAACGCGCTCTCCACCGCGCTGCTCGCGGAGCTGCGCGCCGGCTTCCTGCGCGCCGACGGCGACGCCGAGGTGCGCGCCATCTGCCTCACCGGCGCGGGCGACAAGGCCTTCTGCTCGGGCATGGACCTCGCTTCCGCGGGCGCGGCGCTGCAGGCGGGAATCATCGCGGCGCACGAAGGCCGGCGCGCCTACGCCGCCCTGCTCGCCGACCTGTCGCGCCTGGGAAAGCCGGTGGTCGCCTGCGTGAACGGCGCCGTCATGGCCGGCGGCATGGGCCTCCTCGCAGCCTGCGATCTGGCGGTGGCCGCCGACGACGCGCGCTTCGGCACTCCCGAGGTGGACATCGGCCTCTTCCCCTTCATGGCGCTGGCGCCGCTCTCGCGCTGCGTCGGCCGGCGCGCCGCGCTGGAGCTGGTGCTGACCGGCCGCAGGATCGACGCGAAAGAGGCGCAGCAGATGGGCCTCGTGAACCGCGTGGTGCCGCGCGCGCAGCTCGCCGCGGCCACCGGCGAGCTGCTCGAGACGCTGGCGCAGAAGAGTCCGGCCGCGCTGCGCCTGGGCCGGCGCGCCTTCTACGCCACCCAGGACCTGCCCTACGAGGCGCAGCTCGAGGCGCTCTGCGCGCAGCTCTCCATCAACGCGCTCGCAGAGGACGCCGCCGAAGGCGTGGCGGCCTTCCTGGAAAAGCGCAAGCCCGACTTCAAAGGACGGTGACGCCGATGCCCGCCTCGCAAGACAAGGTCGTCGTGACCTGCGCGCTCACCGGCGTGCTCGCCACCCGCAAGCAATGCCCCTGGGTGCCCTACACTCCCGTCGAGATCGCCGAGGAGGCGCGGCGCGCATACGAGGCGGGCGCGGCGGTGGTGCACATCCACGCCCGCACCGACGAGGGAGGCCCCACCTTCGAGCCCGCCGTCTACGCCAGGATCGCCGAGGAGACGCGCAGGCGCTGCCCGGTGATCCTCAACTTCTCCACCGGCGGAGCGGGGCCGATGGAGGGCCGCGTCGCCCACATCGCGCAGGTCAAGCCGCCCATCGGCGCGCTCAACATGGGCTCGATGAACTACGCGAAGTACTCCGAGCGCCGCAAGGAGTTCGTCTTCGACTTCGTCTTCGAGAACCCCTTTCGCGACATCGCGTTCCTGCTCGAGGTGATGAACGGCGCCGGGGTCAAGCCGGAGCTGGAGTGCTTCGACGTGGGCCACACCAACTCGGTCTGGCCGCTGATCGACAAGGGGCTGCTCCGGCAGCCGCTGCAGTTCAGCTTCATCATGGGCGTGCTGGGCGGCATCCGCGCCAGCGCGGAGAACCTCGCGCTGCAGGCGCGCGAGGCGCCCCGCGGCAGCACCTGGGAGGTCATCGGCATCTCCCACGAGCAGTGGCTGATGGTCGGGGCCGCGCTCTCGCTCGGCGGCAACGTCCGCGTCGGGCTCGAGGATAACTTCTACCTCGACGCCAAGGGGACGCAGATGGCCGGCTCCAACGGCGACCTGGTCGCCAAGGCCGTCCGCATGGCGCGCGACATGGGGCGCGAGCCCGCCACCGTCGACGAAGCCCGCCGCATCCTCTCGCTCGGCGTCTGATCTCCGGACGTTTCCCGGCGAGCCCCGCCGCGGGACGCCTTGACACGGCGCGCCAAGACTCCTATCCAACCACACGCACACCCATGCCCTGGAGGAGACGCCCGTGAAGAAGATCCGCCTCCTGACTCCTGGTCCGACGCCGGTTCCCGAACGCCTCTCGCTGCGGATGGCGCGGCCCATCGTCCATCACCGCTCGCCGGAATTCGAGGCCGTCTTCGGCCGCGTCCGCGAAGGGCTTTCGTGGCTCTTCCAGACGAAGCAGGACGTGATCGTGTTCGCCTCCAGCGGCACCGGCGCGATGGAGGCCGCCTTCGTCAATTTCCTCCGCAAGGGCGACACCGCCATCGTGGTGGACGGCGGCAAGTTCGGAGAGCGCTGGGGCAAGTTCGCCAAGGCGTACGGCGTCAACGCGGTGGTGCTCAAGTGCGAGTGGGGACAGCCGGTGCAGGCCTCCGCCGTGGAGCAGGCGCTGCGCGAGAACCCGCAGGCCAAGGCCGTCTACGTGCAGGCGAACGAGAGCTCCACCGGCGTGTACCACCCGGTGCAGCAGCTCGCCCAGGTGACGGCGCGGACCGGCGCCATCCTGGTGGTCGATGCCATCAGCGCGCTCGGGGCCATGCCGCTGCCCATGGACGCCTGGGGCATCGACGTGCTGGTCAGCGCCGGCCACAAGGCGCTGGGGCTGCCGCCCGGCATCGCCTTCCTCGCCGCTTCCGAGAAGGCGTGGAAGCTGAACGAGTCGGCCGACCTGCCGCGCTTCTACTTCGATCTGCGGCGCGAGCGCGACAACCAGCGCAAGAACCAGACCGCCTGGACGCCGGCCATCGCGCTGGTGGAAGGGCTGGACGAGTCGCTGGCCATGTTCCGCGAGGAGGGGCTGGAGAACGTCTTCGCCCGCCACGAGCGCATGGCCAGGGCGGCGCGCGCCGCCATGCAGGCGCTGGGGCTGACGCTCTATTCGAAGAGCCCGTCTGCCGCCATGACCACCGTCCTCGCGCCCGACGGCGTCGATTCGGAGAAGCTGGTCAAGCACCTGTTCAAGGAATACGGCATCAAGCTGGTGGGCGGCCAGGATGCGGCGAAGGGAAAGATCTTCCGCATCGCGCACCTCGGCTACTTCGACGATTTCGACGTGCTGGTCGTGGTCGGCGCCGTGGAGCGCGGGCTGCACGACCTCGGCGCCAAGGTGCAGCTCGGCGCAGGCCTCGCGGCGGCGCAGCGCAGCTTCACGGAGCGGTAGATGCGCATCCTCATCTCCGACGACCTCTCTCCGGAGGCCAGGACCATCCTCGAGCGCATCCCCGGGGCGCAGGTGGAGTTCAAGGTCGGGCTCAAGCCGGCGGAGCTGCGCGAGATCATCTCCGGCTACGACGCCCTGGCGGTGCGCAGCGCCACCAAGGTCACCGCCGAGATCCTGGCAGCGGCGCCCAGGCTCCGCGTCATCGGCCGCGCCGGCACCGGTGTGGACAACATCGACCTCGCCGCCGCCACCCGCCGCGGCGTGGTGGTGATGAATGCGCCGGGCGGCAACAGCGTGTCGGTGGCGGAGCACACGCTCGCGCTCCTGCTCGCGCTCTCGCGGCGGGTGGCCGACGCGGCCTGGAGCACGCGCAGCGGCAAATGGGAGAAGAAGAAGTTCTCCTCCGGCCGCGAGCTCTCCGGCAAGACGCTGGGCGTCATCGGCACCGGCAACATCGGCGCCCTGGTCGTGCAGCGGGCCAAGGCGTTCGGGATGAAGGTGGTCGCCTACGACCCGTTCCTCAGCGAGGAGGCCGCTGCCAAGCTGGGGGTCGAGCTGGTGCCGCTTGCGGACATCTTCCGCAAGAGCGACGCGATCACCCTGCACGTGCCGCTGACCGAGCAGACGAAGAACATGGTGGCGGCGCCGCAGCTTGCTTCAATGAAGCAGGGCGCGCTCCTCATCAACTGCGCCCGCGGCGGGCTGGTGGACGAGAGGGCGCTGGCCGGGTCCCTGAAATCAGGGCACCTGGGCGGGGCCGCGCTCGACGTGTTCGAGACCGAGCCGCCGCCCGCCGATCACCCGCTCTTCTCCTGCGAGAACTTCATCGCCACCCCGCACCTGGGCGGGTCCACCGAGGACGCGCAGCAGAACGTCGCGGTGATCGTCTGCGAGGCGATGGTGGAGTACCTGTCCACCGGCACGGTGCGCAACGCGGTGAACGTGCCCAGCGTCAGCGGCGAGGTGCTGGAGCGGCTCGGGCCCTTCCTCAAGCTGGCGGGAAAGCTCGGCTCGTTCGCGGGCCAGCTCTCCATGCAGGCCGCCTGCGGAGCGCCGGAGCAGATCGAGATCTCCTGCGCGGGCGAGGTGGCGCAGCATCCCTCCGCGCCGCTGACGGCCGCGGTGCTCAAGGGCGTGCTCGGCACCTTCCTCGCCGAGCCGGTGAACGAGGTCTCCGCGCCGGCGCTTGCGCGCGAGCGCGGGCTCTCCGTCACCTCCACCAAGACCAGCGACACGCCGGACTTCGCCAGCCTGATCTCGGTGCGCCTGCGCTGCGGCAACGGCACCACCACGCAGGTGGCAGGCACCATCGTGGGAAAGCGCGAGCCGCGGCTGGTGCGGGTGGACAAGTTCGAGCTGGAGGCGGTGCCGGAGGGCGCGGTCCTCGTCCTGCACAACGACGACAAGCCCGGCGTCATCGGCAACGTGGGCCGGACGCTGGGCGAGGCGCAGGTGAACATCGCGCAGTTCGCGCTCGCCCGCGATCGCAGGAGCGGGGAAGCGCTGGCGCTGGTGAACGTCGACGGCGCCGCCAGCGCGGAGGTGCTCGACCGCCTGCGCCGGCTCCCCGACGTGCGGCAGGTCCACCAGGTGGTGCTGTGATAGGGAGCCGTCCATGTCCAATGTCGTGATCATCGGCGCGCAATGGGGCGACGAGGGGAAGGGGAAGATCGTCGACCTCTTCACCTCCTGGGCCGACGTCGTGGTCCGCTTCCAGGGCGGCGCCAACGCCGGGCACACGCTGGTGGTGGGCGGCGTCAAGACCATCCTTCGCCTCGTCCCCAGCGGCATCCTGCACACCGGCAAGCGCTGCTACATCGGCAACGGCGTGGTGGTGGACCCGGAGGCGCTGGTGGAGGAGATCGGCTTCCTCCAGGGCCGCGGCCTGCTCCAGGACCCGGCGCAGCTCATCGTCAGCGAGAACGCGCACGTCATCCTCCCGTACCACAAGCGCATCGACGCCGGCCGCGAGGACAAGGCGGGCAAGGCGAAGATCGGCACCACCGGCCGCGGCATCGGCCCCTGCTACGAGGACAAGGTCTCGCGCCGCGGCATCCGCATGCGCGACCTGCTCAAGCCGGCGGCGCTGCGCGCCCGCATCGAAGAGCGGCTGCCCGAGGCCAACGCGCAGATCAAGGCGCTGGGCGGCGAACCGCTGGATGCGGAGACCGTGCTGCGCAACGCGCTGGCGCTCGGCGAGCGGCTGGCGCCGCACATGGGAAACACCAGCGAGCGCCTGGCCCACGAGGTGGAGAAGGGCCGCGCCATCCTCTTCGAGGGCGCGCAGGGCACGCTGCTCGACATCGACCACGGCACCTATCCCTACGTGACCAGCAGCAACACCGTGGCGGCCAACGCGGCGGTGGGCTCGGGCCTCGGCCCCACCGCGCTGAACACCATCATCGGCATCACCAAGGCCTACAGCACGCGGGTGGGCAACGGTCCCATGGTCACCGAGCTTCTCGACGAGATGGGCGAGCGGCTCCGCACCGTCGGCGTGGAGTTCGGCACCGTCACCGGCAGGCCGCGCCGCTGCGGCTGGCTGGACGCGCTGGTGCTGCGCTACTCCACGCGGGTGAACGGCCTCGCCGGGCTGGCGCTGACCAAGCTGGACGTGCTCACCGGCCTCGACAAGCTGCAGATCGCCGTCGCCTACAAGCTCAAGAACGGCAAGACGGTGACCGAATTCCCCTCCGACCCGGACCTTCTCGCCGAGGCGCAGCCCGTCTACGAGGAGCTGCCCGGCTGGAAGGAGAACCTCGGCGACCTGCGCGAGTACGGCGAGCTGCCCGCCAACGCGCGCAGGTACGTGGAGCGGGTGGAGCAGCTGGTGGGAGTGGAGACCATCGCCGTCTCGGTCGGCGCCGACCGCGCCCAGACCATCGTTCGCAAGAATCCATTTCGGCATGTTTGAGATTGCCCGGGCCCCCGCCCGGCGTGGATAGGTGGGGGGAGGAGGGAACCGTGGTCGAGCCTGTCATCGTCGATGCAATCCGGACCGCGCGGGGCAAGCGCAAGGGCGCGCTCGCGCAGGTGCACCCGGTGGATCTGCTGGCGCGCACGCTCAACGGCGCGCTCGAGCACGCCAACGTGAAGCCCCACGACGTCGACGACGTCATCATGGGATGCGTCACCCAGGTGGGCGAGCAGGGCTTCAACGTCGCGCGCGGCGCGGTTCTGGCGGCCGGCCTGCCGGTGGAGATTCCCGGCACCACCGTGAACCGCTTCTGCGGCTCGGGGCTGCAGGCGGTCAACTTCGCCGCGCAGGCGGTGCTCTCCGGCGCCTCGCAGCTGGTGCTCGCGGGCGGCGTCGAGCACATGACCCGCGTGCCGATGGGCTCCGACGCGGTCGGCGGCGACGGTCCGGCGTCGCCCGGCCTGGTCGAGCACTGGCCCAACCTCGTCCCGCAGGGGCTCTCGGCGGAGATGATCGCCGCGAAGTGGGGCTACTCGCGGCGCCAGCTCGACGAGTTCGCCGCGCAGTCGCAGCACAAGGCGGTGAGCGCCATCGAGCGCGGCTACTTCACCCGCGAGATCCTGCCGATCAAGGTCGGCGAAAAGACCTTCGACCGCGACGAGCACCCGCGGCCCGGCACCACCGCGGACACGCTCGCGGCGCTCAAGCCCTCGTTCAAGGAAGACGGCGTCCTCCACGCGGGCAACTCCTCGGGCATCGTCGACGGCGCCGCCGTGGTGGTGGTCGCCTCGAAGGGCAGGGCGCGGAGCCTGGGCCTCAAGCCGCGGGCGCGCATCGTCAGCATGGCGGTCGCCGGCAGCGACCCGGTGCTCATGCTCACCGGCCCCATCCCCTCCACGCGCAAGGCGCTGGCGCACGCGGACCTCAAGGTCTCCGACATCGACGTGTTCGAGATCAACGAGGCGTTCGCGCCGGTCCCCATCCTGGTCGCGCAGGAGCTGGGCATCCCGATGGAGAAGGTGAACCCCAACGGCGGCGCCATCGCGCTGGGCCACCCGCTCGGCGCCACCGGCGCCATCCTGCTCGCCTCCGCGCTGCACGAGCTGGAGCGCACCGGCCAGCGCCGCGCGCTGATCACGCTCTGCATCGGCTACGGCATGGGCATCACCACCATCATCGACCGCAAGGTGGACTGAAGCCGCTCGCGGGACCGGCAGGGGCCAACGCTCTTCGCCGGGCGCACCGCTCTCCGGTCTGGCGGCGGGCTGGCGCCCAATCGGACATATCGCGAAAATTGCGCGTTCCCGTCTCGGTGGAATCCCGCAGGAGGGCTGTCGCCACCCGGACTTGCTGCGTAGATGAAGCGTTGCGCGTACAGAGCGCGCGATCTATGTCTCCGCGCAAGTCGTCATCGCACATGCCGAACAGCCCGAAATCCGATCCAGGCGCGCCGCTCGTCCCCTCCGCCACTGCGGACGTCCCTGGCCCCATGCCGGCGACGCGCAAGGCGGCGGTGCTGCCTCCGGCGGCGCAGCAGCAGAACGGCCACAATCCGGATCAGCATCGCGGAGAGCCGGCGCATCCGGGAGTGCCGCTCGCCCCGCCCGGTATCGCGCCGGAGTCCGACGTTCGCGTGCACACGCCCGCCGCCGCCGCGCCGCAGCCCGCGCACGGCCACGTCAACGAGGGCCTCGGCGAGCTGCCCTGGTCATACGGGGACGCACGCCTGGTCGGCCTGGTGCGCGATCCGCAGACGCTCTACGTGTACTGGGATTTCTCGCAGCAGCAGATCGAGGCGGCCTTCACCGGGCTGGGGCCCGCCCGGGCGGTGCTCAAGCTGTGGAACGCGCGCACCGGCAGCGGCGAGCTGGTGCGCGAGACCGAGGTGCACCTCGAGGCGCGCGGCTGGTACGTGCGCGATCTGCCCGCGGGGGTGGAGCTGCGCGCGGAGCTGTGGGCGGTGGGCGAGCGCGGCGCCCGCATGATGCGCGCCGGCAGGCCCATCCGCTTGCCTCCGGCCGCTCCCTCCGACCAGCTGGAGGCGTTCTACCTGCGCATCCCGCTCGACCAGTCCATCGTCGGCGGCATCTCCGCCGGCCGCCCGCTCAACTACGGCGGCTCCGCGCCCGCGGGCTGGGAACGGCGCCTGCAGCCGCGCAGCTTCAGCGGCTCCAGCGTGGGCGGACCCTACGGCTCGAGCCCGGGCAACAAGCTCCCCTGGAGCATGACGCACCTCTTGCCCGACCTCGAGGGCGATGAATGAACCGCGCCGGGCTGTCCATCGTCCTGCACGCACACCTGCCTTACGTGCGCCACCCCGAGTACCCCGAATTCCTCGAGGAGGACTGGCTCTACGAGGCCATCACCGAGACGTACCTGCCGCTGCTCGAGGTGTTCGACAAGTGCGCGGACGAGGGCATCCCCTTCCGCATCACCATGACGCTGACGCCCCCTCTGGTGGGCATGCTGCGCGACGAGCTGCTCATGTCGCGCTACGCGAAGCGGCTCGATTCGCTCTGCGAGCTCTGCGACAAGGAGGTGCAGCGCACCCGCGCCGACGCGCAGCTGGGGCCGCTGGCCTGGCACTACCGCGAGCACCTCTACCACCTGCGCCGCCTCTTCCACGACCGCTACCGGCGCGATCTGGTCGCCGCCTTCAAGCGCCTCCAGGACGCCGGCGCGGTGGAGATCATCACCTGTGGCGCCACGCACGGCTTCTTGCCGCTGATGATCCACGGCGAGGCGATTCGCGCGCAGATCCAGGTGGCCTGCGCGCACTACCGCATGCACTTCGGCCGCGACCCGCGCGGCATCTGGCTGCCGGAGTGCGGATACGCGCCGGGCATCGATCGCTACCTCGCCGCGGAGAACATCCGCTTCTTCTTCGTCGACTCGCACGCGCTCGCGAACGCGGTGCCGCGGCCGCGGCGCGGGGTCTACGCGCCGGTGTACACGCCCGCCGGCGTTGCGGCGTTCGCCCGCGATCCGGAGAGCTCCATGCAGGTGTGGAGCGCGGAGCACGGCTACCCGGGCGACCCGGTGTACCGCGAGTTCTACCGCGACATCGGCTGGGACCTGGACTACGACTACATCCGCCCGTACATCCAGGCCACCGGCGACCGCAAGAACACCGGCATCAAGTACTACCGCATCACCGGCAAGGTGCCGCTCGGCGCCAAGCAGCTCTACGATCCCGCGGCGGCCCGCGAGCGCGCGGAGACTCACGCCGGCAACTTCCTCTTCAACCGGACCAAGCAGGTGGAGTTCCTGCGCGCCGCCTTCCGCGACGGTCCGCCGCCCATCGTGATCGCGCCCTACGACGCGGAGCTCTACGGCCACTGGTGGTACGAAGGCCCCATCTTCCTCGAGCACCTGATCCGCAAGGCCGCCACCGAGCAGGAGGTGCTCAAGCTGATGTCGCCGGTGGACTACCTCTACGAGCATCCCGAGCAGCAGCTGGCGCAGCCCCCCATGTCGTCCTGGGGCGCGGGCGGCTACGCGGCGGTCTGGCTCGACGAGGGCAACGACTGGATCTACCGCTACCTGCACAAGGCGTCGGAGCGGATGATCGAGCTCGCCCGCATGCACCAGGACGTGAGCGGCGTCACCCGCCGGGCGCTCAACCAGGCGGCCCGCGAGCTGCTCCTCGCGCAGTCCAGCGACTGGGCCTTCATCATCAAGACCGGCACCATGGTGGACTACGCGGTGCGCCGCACCCGCGAGCACCTGCTGCGCTTCAGCCGGCTCTACGAGCAGATCAAGGGCAACGGCATCGACGAGACCTGGCTCGCCAGCGTGGAAGGCCGCGACAACCTCTTCCCCGAGATCGACTACCGCGTCTACCGGCCGGTCTAGCAGGCGCACGCACTGCCTATCCGCTGCGGCGTGCACATCCTCACCCCGTCGATCTCCCGACGGAGCGAGGGTGATGAAAGAAGGCCTCCGGGTTGCGCTCGTCTCCACGCCGTTCGTGCCGGTTCCTCCGCGAGGCTACGGCGGAACCGAGCTGGTGGTCGCCGAACTGGCGCGCGCGCTCCATGCCCGCGGGGTGGAGGTGGTGGTGTACGCCACCGGCGATTCGCACCTCCCGGGCATCGAGGTGCGCTCCTACTTTCCCGCGGCGCAGTGGCCGCCCGACCGCGACATCGAGCGGGTGCACGCGACCTGGTCGTTGCGCGACGCCGCCCGCGACCCGCGCGGGTTCGACGTGGTGCACGTGCATTCGCCCTGCGCGGTGGAGATGGCGCGGCTCTGCCCCTATCCGGTGGTCTGCACGCTGCACCACGACCACGACCCGGCGCTCACCGAGCTCTACGAAGGGGCGCCGCACGTGAAGCTGGTGGCGATCAGCCGCTCGCAGGCGCGCAGGGAGAAGGCGCCCGTCTCCGCGGTCGTCCACCACGGTCTCGATCCCTCGCGGTTCCAGCCTGCCCCCGACCAGGGGTACCTCCTCTTCCTCGGCAGGTACGACCGGGTGAAGGGCGTGGAGAGCGCCATCGAGGTGTCGGCGCGCGCCGGGCTGCCGCTGGTCATGGCGGGCGAGCCGCACGACGCCGGCTACTACCAGTCGCAGGTGCGCCCGCTGGTGGAGAAGCACGGGATCCTCGAGGTGGGCCCGGTGGGCGGCGACCGCAAGGCGGCGCTCCTGGCGCGGGCGCGCGCGCTGCTCTTTCCCGTCCAGTGGGAGGAGCCGTTCGGCCTCGTCACCATCGAGGCGATGCTCAGCGGCGTCCCGGTGCTCGCCACCTCCTGCGGCGCGGTGCCGGAGGTGGTGGACGACGGCGTCACCGGCCTCGTCTGCGACGATCCCGGGGAGATGGTGGCGAGCGCGCGGATCGCCGATCGCCTCTTCGACCGCGAGCGCATCCGCCGGGTGGCGGTGGAGCGGTGGTCGGCGTCGCGGATGGCGGAGGAGTACCTCGCCATCTACCGCGCGGCGCACGTCGAGCGGCTGATCGGCCGGTCGGCCGAGAACGAGACCGCAGCGGAGGCTTGACCGTGGCCGAGCGCGCGCTGGTCTCGGTTTCCGCGAAGGAGCTGCTCGGGTACGACGACCTCGGCTCCTTGCCGGAGTCCACCGGCACCGACAAGCTGGTGCTCAAGCGCGGCAACCTCTTCGCGGTGGCGGGCCGGCTGGGCGACATCGGCCCGGCCGGCGCGCGCGACCAGGGCGCGTACTTCGAGGACACGCGCTTCCTCTCGCTGCTCAAGCTCACCGTGGCGGGCGGCCCGCCGGTGGTGCTCTCCACCCGCAGCGGCGCCGAGTACACCTCGCAGGTCGATCTCACCGTCACCAGCACCCACTTCGGCGGCGTCTTCCAGGACCCGGTCAACTTCCTCCACCTCCGCCGCGAGCAGCTCATCGACGAGCACTTCGTCGAGCGGCTCACGCTCACCAATTACCTCGTGCGCGAGATCGACTACTGGGTCGAGTACGAGTTCGCCTGCGACTTCGCCGACCAGTTCGAGGTCCGTGGCGCGAAGCGGCGGGAGCGCGGCACCTACTTCCGGCCGCTGGTGGAGAAGGACTCCGTCACCTGCGCCTACCAGGGGCGCGACGGCGTGCTCTACCGCGCGGAGATCTTCTTTCCCCTGCGCGCGCCCGACGAGCTCTCCGCGGGCCACGCCCGTTTCAACTTCCACCTCGGTCCCAACGAGAGCGCCGCGCTGGAGCTGCACGCGCTGCCTTCCATCCACGCGGTCCGCTCGGGCACGTCGGTCCGGGAAGCGGCCGATGCCGCGCGCCAGGCGGGGTACAGGCCGCCGCCGGTCAGGGGCGAAGAGCCGGAGTCGGGCTGGACCTACCCGGGCTCGCACCCGTCCTCGCAGCCGCCCGCGCCACGGCGCTTCGACGACCGCGTCGCCCGCGCGCGCTCCGACTACCGGCAATGGGCGGACGCGAGCGCGCGCGTCCAGGGGAACGAGGAGGCCTTCAACCAGGCGCTCACCCAGGCGGTGGCGGATCTGAAGGCGCTCTCCATCTACTGGGAGGGCCGCCGCGTCATCTCGGCCGGCGTGCCCTGGTACGCGTCGCCCTTCGGCCGCGACGCGCTGATCACCGGCTTCCAGGCGCTCCTGGTGAACCCGGACATCGCGCGCGAGGCGCTCCTCTTCCTCGCCGCGCACCAGGGCAAGAAGGTGGACGACTTCCGCGAGGAGGAGCCGGGCAAGATCCTGCACGAGATCCGCCGCGGCGAGCTGGCTCGCACCGGCGAAGTGCCCCACACGCCCTACTACGGCAGCATCGATTCCACTCCGCTATTCATTATCCTCTATACAGAATATCTACAGTGGACCGCCGATCGCGCCACCGGCACGCAGCTCCTTCCCGCGGCGGAGGCCGCGCTGCGCTGGATCGACGAGTCGGGCGACAAGGACGGCGACGGGTTCGTCGAGTACCAGCGCAAGACCGAGCGCGGCCTGCGCAACCAGGGCTGGAAGGACTCGTGGGACGGCGTTCCCCATCTCGACGGCACGCCCGCCGAGCCGCCCATCGCGCTGGTGGAGGTGCAGGGGTACTGCGTCGACGCGCGCAGGCGCATGGCCCGGCTCTACCGCCAGCTCGGCCGCCGCGAGGATGCGGCGCGCTGCACGCTGGCCGCCCAGCGGCTGATGCGCCGGATCGAGGAGGCGTTCTGGATGGAGAAGGCGGGCACCTACGCGGTCGCCCTCGACGGAAGGAAGGAGCAGGTGCGGAGCGCGACCTCCAATCCGGGGCACCTGCTCTTCTCCCGGGCGGTCCCCGATGCGCGCGCCCGCCGGGTGGCGCGGACGCTCATGTCGCCGGAGAGCTTCTCCGGCTGGGGCATCCGCACGCTCGCCCGCAACCAGCAGGCCTACAACCCGCTCAGCTACCACAACGGAACGGTGTGGCCGCACGACAACTCGCTCATCGCGATGGGCTTCTCCAACTACGGCCTGCAGAAGCTCGCGGCCCAGCTGCTCTCCGGCATGTACGACGCGTGCCGCCAGTTCCGCCACTACCGCCTGCCGGAGCTCTTCTGCGGCCTCGGCCGCGGCCAGGGAGAGCTGGTGGTGAGCTATCCCGTCTCCTGCTCGCCGCAGGCGTGGGCTTCCGGCTCGCTCTTCCTGCTCCTGCGCGCCTGCCTGGGTCTCTACCCGGACGCCACGCGGCGGATGCTCAAGATCGTGAATCCGCACCTGCCCGCCGGGGTGACCAGCCTCACCCTCGAGCGCCTGCGCATCGGAGATACCCGGGTGACGGTGGACTTCACCCGGAGCGGCGAGTCCTGCTTCGCTTCCGTACGGGAGACGGAAGGACAGCCGCTCGCCGTCCGCATCGAGGTCGGGGCGCCGCAAGACGAAGGGTGATGGCGCCGGGGAAGGAAAAGACTTCCACAGGGAACCGCGCTGCCCTACGCCGCCGCCTGACGGCGGCTGACCGCCGGCGCGAAGGCGGGCATCCACGCCGGCACCCGCTGCCGCGCAAGGGACACGACCCTGCGGCCGCGCTCCGTCTGGCTCAGCGCCCTGAGAAACCAGGCGCCCACCAGCGCGATGAGCCCACCGGGAAGGATGACCGCCGCTACGATGAGAGCCATTTTCCGGTTCACACCCAACGCTTCTGCATGAGTAGTGCCACCTGCGAAGTTCGGTACGCACCTGCGCCGGGCGTGCTAGACAGGCGCTCGATGGCCCATGCGCTGCAAAGCGTCGAGGACGCCTCCGAGCGGCTCCGCGCCACCGGCTACCTGCCCTCGCCGGAGATCTCCTCCAGCGTGTTCCTCGCCGACCGGCTGGAGAAGCCCATCCTCGTCGAGGGTCCGGCGGGCGTCGGCAAGACCGAGCTGGCGCGCGCCTTCGCGGAGGCCACCGGGCGCGCGTTGCTGAGATTGCAGTGCTACGAGGGGCTCGACGAGGCCAAGGCGCTCTACGAGTGGGAATACGCCAAGCAGCTCCTCTACACGCAGCTCCTCAAGGACAAGATCGCCGAGATGATCGCCGGCACCGGCACCCTGGGCGAGGCGGCAGAGCGCATCGCCCGATCCGACGACCTCTTCTTCAGCGACCGCTTCCTCTTGCCTCGCCCGGTGCTCGCCGCCATCCGCAGCGCCGAGCCCTCGCTCTTGCTCATCGACGAGATCGACAAGGCCGACCCCGAGTTCGAGGCCTTCCTGCTGGAGGTGCTCTCCGACAACGCGGTCACCATTCCCGAGCTGGGCACCATCAAGGCGACGCACGCGCCGCGCGTCCTGCTCACCTCGAACGCCGCGCGCGAGCTGTCCGACGCGCTCAAGCGCCGCTGCCTGCACCTGTACATCGACTTCCCCACCGCGCAGCGCGAGCTGGAGATCGTGCGCTCGCGCGTGCCCGGCGTCGCCGATCAGCTCGCCCGCAAGGTGGTGGCCGCGGTGCAGGCGGTGCGCAAGCTGGATCTGAAGAAGGCGCCCTCGATCAGCGAGACGCTGGACTGGGTGCGCGCCCTCACGCTGCTCAACGCCAGCACGCTCGACGCGCAGATCGTCTCCGACACGCTCTCCACCATCCTCAAGTACGAGGCGGACATCGCCAAGGCGAAGGAGCACCTCGCCTACATCGCCGGCGCGGAGCTGCGCTAGCGGTGCTTGCCGCCCATCGCGGATTCCCTGCGCGCCTGCGCCTGCACCTGGCCGTCGACGTATCCCGGATACCTTGCGCGGGCGAAGTGGTCCGACACCTCCGCCAGCTCGGCGCCATCCTTCCGGTCGCCGACGAGGAATCCGCCCCGCGACTTGAAGAGGACGTAGACCGACGCCTCGTCCACCGACATCCCCTGCTCCTCGGGCCGGTAGGTGTCCTCGCCCACCTGCACCAGCACCACGCCCGGCGCCACCTCGCGCGCGCCGACGAAGCGGAAGGTCTTCAGCTCCGGCTCCCCGTCGTCCCATGGGGCCAGCTCGCGCGAGCGGATCCTGCCGTTTTCCAGCGCGGCCAGGGTCTTGGGATGCGTCAGCCGGCGCACGCCGTCCCAATCCTTGCGCACCACGCGCGAGAGGTACTGCTGCAGCGTCGCCTTCGCCAGGAACACGTCCGGCGGCTCCTCCTGCAGGAGCGCCTGCACGGATTCCCGGGGGGACTTGTCGATCGACGACGCGGCCGAAACGGCCGCCAGCACGAGCGCCGCTACCATCATGACCTGCCCTCCCCCTGCTGCCCCATGGCAGCCCGCCCACCAGCCGAAGCTGGCTACGGGCGCCCGGCGAGGCAAGGGAGATGAGGGGTCAGGCGCTCGCGCGCCGGGCTGGCTCCGCCTGGACCACGCGGTCGCGCCCCAGGCGTTTGGCTTCGAACAATGCGGCGTCGGCGCGATCCATCAGGCCCGGGGCGTCGTCCGCGTCGACGCGGAGCGTGGCGACGCCCGCGGAGCTGGTGATGAAGAGGGGCGGCTGCCCCTGCGGCCCGGGAAGCTCGGCGGCCGCCACGGCGCGGCGCAGCTTCTCCGCCACTTCCAGCGCCTCGTGCTTTGCTGCCCGCGGCAGCAGCACGCAGAACTCGTCTCCGCCGATGCGCGCCACCACGTCGATGCGGCGGACGTTCTGCGCCAGCGCCAGCGCCACGCCGCGCAGCACCCCGTCGCCGACCGCGTGCCCGTGGGCGTCGTTGACGCGCTTGAAGAGATCGAGATCGATCATCAGGAGCGAGAGCGGCTCGCCGAAGCGCGCCGACCGCGACACCTCCTGCTCGAGCCGCACCAGGAGCTGCCGCCGGTTGGCCACCCCGGTCAGCGGATCGGTGAACGAGAGCTCCAGCGTCTGCTGGTAGAGGCGCGCGTTGGCGATGGAGAGCGCCGCCTGCGCCGCCACCGCCTCCGCCAGCCGGACGTCCTGGAGGCTGAAACCGTCCACGCGCGGGCGCTGGAAGTTCATCACCCCGAGGACGTTCCCCTTGCTGCGCAGCGGCACCGCGAGAAAGGAGCCGGCGCGCTCCCTGCCGACCTTGTAGTTGAGATAGCGGGCATCGCGGGTCACGTCGGTCACGTAGATGGTCTTCCCGCGCGCCGCCACCTCGCCGGTCACGCCTTCGCCCAGCTTGAAGTGAAGCCCCCGGGCCTCCTTCGGCGCGTCGCCGGCCAGCGCCTCGACCACCAGCTCCTGGCTGCGGGCGTCGAGCAGCATGACCGAGAACTCGTTGACGGCGAGGCGCGCGCACACCTCCTTGCCCAGCACCTCGAGCTGCTCGGGAAGGTCGAGGGTGCCGGAGAGCGCCTTGGAGACTTCGAGGAGCAGCTCGGTCTCGCCCAGGTGCGCGGCGAGCTGCGCGTTGACCGCCTTCAGCTCCGCCTGCAGCGACAGCTCGCGCTCCATCTGCGCCATCGACTCGCGCGCCTCGATGTCCACCGCCGCCATGTCGGTGATGCGGGCGAGCATGGTGTTGAAGCCTCGCGCGAGCCTCCCCAGCTCGTCCTCGCTCTGCACCCGGGCGCGCACCAGGAACTCCCCCAGCTCGGCGCGCGCCATGACCTGCTGGAGCGCCTGGATGGGCTTGATGAGGAAGTGCCGCGCCGCGAGCGCGATGGTCATGCCGGCGAAGGTGAGGGCGAGGAGCGTCCCCAGGACCGCCCCCTGCCACAGCTCGCGAAAGGCGAGGGCCAGGTCGATTTCCGCCACCCGGTGCGAGTGGGCGACCAGCGCACCCAGCCCGCCCACCAGGACCACCGCCGAGGGCAGGGCGGACGCGAGGACGAGCTTGAGGGCGATCGAGCGGCGGATGCGCGACGGCACGTTGGCTCGATTGTAGCCGCTTCACGGCCCACTGGCTCGATGTCGGCGCTGCACCCACCTTTCAGCCTCACCAAGGAGGCACACATGCGCGTTTCGGACATCATGACGAAAAATCCCGCCACGGTATCCATGGATACGACCGTCCAGGAGGTGGCCCGCCTGATGGCCGAGAAGGACGTGGGCTTCGTTCCCATCGTCGACGGCCAGGGCATGGTCTGCGGCACTGTGACCGATCGCGACATCGTGGTCCGGGTGACGGCGAAGGGCCTCGACGCGAAGACCTCGAAGCTCCGCGACTTCGGCGGCAACCGCATCGTCAGCGTCTCGCCGGACGACGACATCTCCCGCGCGCGCGACCTGATGCAGCAGCACCAGGTGCAGCGCATCCTCGTCTGCGACGCGAAGAAGAAGCCGGTGGGCGTCATCAGCCTGCAGGATCTCGCCGAGCAGGGCGACAAGAGCGGCCTCGGCGAGACGGTGCGGCAGGTGAAGCAGGAAGGCGCGTCGGTGCACTAAAGTTTGCCGGGCAGACCGCGCTGCTGCAGGCTGCGCTCCGTGAAGCGCCTTGCGGCAGCGCTGCTCCTCTGTGCCCTCGCGGCGCGCGCGGAGGAGATCCGCATCGAGGTGTGGCGCGGCCACCGCAGCGCGCGGGTGGAGTCGGGCGGGCGCACCCGCGTCATCGCCGGCCCGGCCCGGTTCGATGCGCCGGTCCGGCTCGACGGCCGCGAGCTGCCCGGCCGCCTCGAGCTGTTCCTCGACGAGGACGGCCTCGTGGCGGTCAACGTGGTGGATCTGGAGCAGTATGTCGCCGCGGTGGTGGCGAGCGAGGTGCCCTCCGGCTGGCCGGAGCAGGCGCTGCGCGCGCAGGCGGTCGCGGCGCGGACGTTCGCCGTCGCGCAGAAGGTCGCGCAGGGCGCCGGCGCGCGCGCGCACCTCGGCGCCTCGGTCATCGATCAGGTGTACAGGAACGCGGCGCATCCGGATCGGGCCGCCCTGGATGCTGCGCGCGCCACGGCCGGCGAGGTGCTCACCTATGGTTCGGCTCCCATCGCCGCCTGGTTCAGCGCCAGCTGCGGCGGAAGGAGCGAGAGCGCGGAGGCGGCCTTCAATCTCGCGCCGGGAGCGGCGCCCTACGTCCGCGGCGGCGAGGAAGACGGCGACGCGCGAGAGTGGACGGCGCGGATCCCTCTCGCGGAGATCACCGCGGCGCTGCGGAAGGCGCGGCGGATGGAGGCGGCCATCGAGGGCATCTCGGTGGAGTCGCGGACCGCGAGCGGCCGCGCCCGCATGCTGCGGATGAAGACGGCTGCCGGCCCGCGCCCGCTCGCCGCGGTGGAGCTGCGGCAACTGCTCGGCTACGCGCGGTTGCCGTCGTTGCTCTTCGAGGTCGAAACCGCGGGCGGCGCGGCGGTCTTCCGCGGACGAGGCAGCGGCCACGGCGTGGGACTCTGCCAGTGGGGGGCGCGGGCGCGGGCGCAGCGCGGCGCCGGCTACCGCGAGATCCTCGCGCACTACTATCCGGGCGCGGAGATCCGCCGCATGTATTGAGGGCGGCGCGCCTCGCGATAGAGCAGCACCAGCCCGGCGAGCGGCAGCGGATAGAGCACCACCCGCACCAGGGCGGCCACCAGCGGGCGCGCCGGACCCGGCGGCATCGCCGCGGCGGCCAGCGAGGCGAGCACCGAGAAGACGATGATCAGCGCCCACATCCCGAGCGCGGATCCCCAATGCCCCCGAAGCGCCTGCCACGATTGCTCCAATGCGGCGCGGCCGGAGAGGCCTTCGCGCATGGCGATGGCGGGAGCGAGCGAGAAGCTCGCCGCGAGCAGGAGGCCGGGGAGGATGAAACAGAGCGCTCCCACGGCGACGAGCACGGCGCCGAGCAGGCCGGTCGCGGCCACGGCGCCCAGGCGCGACCCGACATGCGCCCACGCGTGCGACGCGCCCACCGCGCGCCCTTCGCACAGCTCGAGCACCAGCGGCACCGCCGCGGCATGCGCGAGGAAGAGGCCGGCCAGCAGCAGGGCCGCGATGATCGCGGTGGCGTAGGCCCAGGGGAGCACCGAGCGCATCAGCTCGCCCGCGCTCGTTTCTGCGGCGTCCCCGGCCCGTTCGCCGCGCAGTTGCTGCACGCGCAGGTCGCGCGACTCCGCGGTCGGCGGCGGCTTCTCCGGCGCATCGAGCCGCTGCCCGCGCGACTCGTCGGGGCGCGATCGCGCCTCGGCCACGCCGCCTCCGCCCAGCGAGGAGAGCCCGAAGGCGACCGCTCCCGCAGCCAGCAGATTCGCAGGCACCAGCGCGACCGCGCAGGTGAGGACCAGCGGGAAGAAGTGCCGCCGGTAGAGCGAGAGCGCCTGCGCCAGCACGGGAACCTACGCCGCCCGCAGCGCGGGCTCGCGAATCAGCGGCGCCGCTCCCAGCGCGCGCCGGTAGAGGGCGCCGTGACCTTCCGCCATGCGCTCGAGCGACAGCTCCGACTCCACCCGCTTGCGGCCGCGCAGCCCCATCTCCCTCGCCGCCTCGGGCGCGCGCAGGAGCGCGGCCAGGCTCGCCGCGAGCGCGTCGGGATCGCCGGAAGGCACGAGGAACCCGTTCTCGCCGTCTCGCACCAGCTCGGGATTGCCGCCCACCCGCGTCGCCACCACCGGCAAGCGCGCGGCCATCGCTTCCATCAGCGCGTTGGAGAGGCCCTCCGCGGTGGAGCAGAGGCAGGCCGCATGGGCGCGGGCAAGGACCGCGGGCACGTCGAGGCGGTGGCCGAGCAGGTGCACGCGCTCGCGGAGCCCCAGTTCCGCGATCCTGGCGGTCAGGTACTCGCGCTCCGGCCCCTCTCCGGCGCAGACGAAATGGACCTGGCGAAGCTCCGCCGGCAGCAGCGCCACCGCCTCGAGGAGCGTGCGATGTCCCTTCACCGGCCAGAGGTTTCCGATCACCGCCACCACCGTGGCATCGCCGGGCACCGGGAGCGGCGCCTGCAGGCCCTCCGCAGCGAGCCGATCGAATCGGGAAAGGTCGAGGCCGTTGCGGACGACGACGCAGTTCTCGGGCTTGACGCCCTCCTCGCGCACGCACATGTCGCGAACCGCGTCCGCGTTGACGACCACCAGGTCGGCGGCGCGCGCGTTGAGCTTCTCCAGCCTTCGGTGCCAGGGGCCGAACCCCGCCCGCAGATGGCCGAGGTCGACCCGGCTGACGATCGCCCGCGCGCCTGCAAGCCGGGCAGCGGCGAGGCCGAGCAGGTTGGTGGTGAAGTCCGTGCCGTGGACGATCTTCACGCCCTCCGCGCGGATGAGCGCCGCCATCCGCGCCACCTGCGCCGCCGTGTTCGCCTGCATCATCGAACCGCGCAGCGGAAAGACTTCCGGCTCGTAGCCCAGCGCGCGCACGGGCTCGAGCAAGGGACCGCTCGCCTCGAAGCAGCCGACCACCGCGCGAAAGCCCTGTGGATGCCGCCGCAGCCGCTCGACGAACTGGCGCTCGGCGCCGCCGATCCAGAACCGGTTGACGAGGTGAAGGACCGCGATGTCAGTGTTGAACATACATGGCAGGGTGTGCATCGCCCGGGGGGGCGGCGAGTCCCTTGACAGGTGGCGGAGTATCGCCGACGAAGCGCGCCGATGCCCGATCCGGTCGTGGCCGCCATCGACATGGGATACGGCCACCTGCGCCCCGCGGCGGCGCTCGCCGAGCACCTCGGCGTGGGCGTGATGCGGATGGACGCGCCGCCGCTCGGCGACGCGCGCGACCGCGCCTTCTGGGAGCGCGCGCGGCGCCTCTACGAGCCCCTCACGCGCTTCTCGCAGCTTCCCGGAATCGGCCCTCCGCTCCGCGCGCTGCTCGGCGCGGTCACCGCCATCCCTTCGCCGTGGCCGGCGCGCGATCTGTCGGGGCCGAGCGCCGGCACGCGGTGGCTCTCCAGGGCGGCGCGCGAGGGAGTGGGGCAGGCGCTCGCCCGCTATCTGGAAGAGACGGGCGCTCCGCTGATCGCCACCTTCTACGCCGCGCCCATCCTCGCCGAGCTGCACGGGGCGCGCGGGCTCTACTGCCTGATCACCGACAGCGACGTGAACCGCGTCTGGGCTCCCCCGGACCCGGCGCGCAGCGGCATCGTCTACTTCGCCGCCGCCGACCGGGCGCGCAGGCGGATGGAGAGCTACGGCGTCCCGCGCTCCCGCATTCGCGTGACCGGCTACCCCTTGCCCGACTCCCTGGTGGGCAGCGATCAGGCGGCGGCGAAGGCGAACTTCCGCTCGCGCATGGAGCGGCTCCAGGGAAAGGGCGGCCCGCCGCTGGTGGTCTTCGCCATCGGCGGCGCCGGCGCGCAGGTGCCGCTCGCGCGAACCGCGATCGCGGGGATGCGGCGGCAGATCCTCGAGGGCGCGCTGCGGCTCGCGCTGGTGGCCGGCGCGCGCGGCGACGTGGCCAGCGCGCTTCGCGAGGCGGTCGCTGCCGCGGGTCTCGGGTCGCACCCGGGCGTCGAGCTGCTCGCGGACTCCGACGTGTTCGCCTACTTCGCGAAGCTCAACGCGCTGCTCGCGCGGGCCGACGTGCTCTGGAGCAAGCCTTCCGAGATGACCTTCTTCGCCGCGCTGGGGCTGCCCTTCGTCGCCGCTCCGCCGGTCGGCGTCCACGAGGAATGGAACCTGCGCTGGGCGGCGGATCGCGGAGCGGCGCTCTCCCAGCACGATCCCTCCTCCGCCGGCGAGTGGCTCCTCGAATGGCTGCACGACGGCGTGCTCGCAGCAGCCGCCGACGCGGGCATGCGCAACCTGGAAAAGATGGGCCTCTACGAGATCGCGCACCAGCTCGCGCCCCGATGACGGTGTGCTTTGCCCGCGGACGGGTTAGAAGGCCGCGGTGGACGTCGCCGACTTCGACTACGAGCTGCCGGAGGAGCTGATCGCGCAGGCGCCGCTGCCGGAGCGCGACGCCTCCCGGCTCCTGGTGTTGCCGCGGCGGGGGGGCGAGATCCAGCACCGCGGCGTGCGCGATCTGCCCGCGCTGCTCTCTCCGGGCGATCTGCTGGTGGCGAACGACGCGCGGGTCATCCCGGCGCGCCTGCGCGGCCGCAAGCAGGGCACGGGCGGCAAGGTGGAGCTGCTCCTCGTCGAGCCCCTCGGCGGCGCGGACTGGCTCGCCTTGGGCCAGGCCGCAAAGCCCCTCCGCGCCGGCCAGCGCGTGGAGGTGCTGGGCAGCGCGATCGACGTCGTCCGGGTCGGCGAGGGAGGCGAATTGGTGGTGCGGCTGCCCGGCGAGGGCGATGCGCTCTGGAGCTTCCTCGAGGAAGCCGGCGAGCTGCCCTTGCCGCCGTACATCCGGCACGCGCCGGGGCCGCAGGATCGAGAGCGCTACCAGACGGTGTTCGCGCGGGAGCGGGGCGCGGTGGCGGCGCCCACCGCCGGGCTGCACTTCACCCCGGAGCTGATCGGCGCGCTGCGGGAGCGCGGCATCGCCTTTTCCTTCATCACTTTGTACGTCGGCCCCGGCACCTTCCTGCCCGTCCGCGCGCAGCGCATCGAGGACCACCGCATGCACCGCGAGCGCTTCGTGGTTCCGGAGGAGACGGCCCGCGCCGTCCGGGCAGCGAGGCGCGTGATCGCGGTGGGAACGACGGCGCTGCGCGCGCTGGAGGCGTCGGAGGGGCGGGCCGGAGAGGGGTCGACCGATCTGTTCGTCACGCCCGGCTACGAGTTCCGCACCGTGGCCGGGCTCTTCACCAACTTCCACCTGCCGAAGAGCACGCTGCTCATGCTGGTGGCGGCGCTCGCGGGCCTCCCGCGGATCAAGGATGCCTACCGCGAGGCGGTGGCGCGCCGCTACCGCTTCTTCTCCTACGGCGACGCCATGCTGATCGCATGAAATTCGAAGTGACCCACACCGACGGCGCGGCCCGCCGCGGAAGGCTCACGCTGCCGCACGGCCAGGTGGACACGCCGCAGTTCATGCCGGTGGGCACCGTCGCGTCGGTCAAGGCCATCGCGCCGGACGACCTGCGCGAGATCGGCGCGCAGATCGTCCTCGGCAACACCTACCACCTGATGCTGCGGCCCGGCGCCGACCTGGTGCAGGAGATGGGCGGCCTGCACCGCTTCATGTCCTGGGACCGCAACCTCCTCACCGATTCCGGCGGCTTCCAGGTCTACTCGCTCGCCGAGCAGCGCAAGATCAGCGAGGAGGGGGCGATCTTCCGCAGCCATCTCGACGGCAGCAGGCAGGAGCTGACGCCGGAGAAGGCCACCCGCATCCAGCTCCAGCTCGGCAGCGACATCCTGATGGCGTTCGACGAGTGCCCGCCTTCGCAGTCGCCGCGCGAGTACCACGAGAAGTCGCTGGAGCGCACCACGCGCTGGGAAGAGCGCTGCCGTGCCACCTGGCGCGCCGCCGATCCCTCCGGCGAGCGCGCGCTCTTCGGCATCGTGCAGGGCGGCCCGTTCCCCGATCTCCGCGCCCGCCACGCCGGGGAGATCGCCGCGCTCGATCTTCCCGGCAACGCGCTGGGCGGCTTCTCCGTCGGCGAGGAGCCGCAGGCGATGTGGGAAGGCGTCGCATCTTCGGCGCCGCTGTTGCCCGCGCAGAAGCCGCGCTACCTCATGGGGGTGGGCACGCCGGAGGATCTCCTGCGCTGCGCGCTCTTCGGGATCGATCTCTTCGACTGCGTCCTGCCCACGCGGGTGGCGCGCAACGGGCTGCTCCTGACGCGGAGGGGGCGCCTGCAGATCAAGGCGGCGCGCTACGCCAAAGACCCGCGCCCCGCGGACGAGGAGTGCCGCTGCTACACCTGCCGGACCTTCTCCCGCGCGTATCTGCGCCACCTCTGCGCCGCCCAGGAGCTGCTCTCCTTCCGCCTCAACAGCATCCACAACCTCACCTTCTACCTGGACCTCATGCGCGGCTTGCGCGACGCCATCGAGCGCGGAGAGGCGAAGGCCTACGCCGGCAGGATGCTGGAAAGCTTCGCCGCGGGGGAGTAAGAGCAGTGGGCGGGGGGTTTGCCGACAGAGTGGATCACCGGAGTTTCCATCTTCCAGCCGTCCACGCGCTGGTGGGCGAGGGAGCCGGCTTCAGCCCCGTGCTCTGGGGCGAGCTCTCGGGGATGCCCTTGCCCGATCTGCTGACCGCGCTCGCGCACAGCCGGCGCACCGGCCTCCTGCTCGTCCGCTGCAGGGAAGGCAGCGAGCGGGCGCTCGGCGTCGTGCGCGGCCTGGTCACCTTTTCGGCCTCGTCCGAACCGTCGGAGCGCGACCTGCGCGACGTGGCCTGTGGCCTCGTGCGGCTGCACCACGGCGAGTTCGTCTTTCTCTCCGCGGCGGAGGGCATCCTGCCGGAGGGCGGCGGCGCCTCGGCGCAGGAGCTCCTCCTCGAGGGGCTGCGCCGCCTGGACGAGGAGACGCGGCCCCCTCCCACGGGGCTTTCCGCCGGTTGATCGGCCCTCCGCTCTCCAATCGCCCGTTGCCGATGCCCGGCTGCGGATGCTAGAAGGTCCGGCCCCGGATTTCGCGGGGCATTCGAGGAGTTTCGCCGTGCTCGCCTTGCTCGCCCAGGCCGCCGAACAGCAATCGCCCATGGGATCGTTCCAGGGCATGTTCGTGATGATCTCGCTGTTCTTCGTCATCTTCTATTTCCTCGTCATGCGCCCGCAGTCGAAGCAGCAGAACGAGCACAAGACCTTCCTCAGCAAGCTGGCGAAGGGCGACGAGGTGATCACCTCGGGCGGGGTGGTCGGCAAGGTGGACCGGGTGCAGGGCGACCTGGTGTTCGTGGACGTGGGCAGCAACGTGAAGCTGCGCGTGCTCAAGGCGCAGATCTCGGGCCCCTACAAGGCTCCGGAAGAGAAGCCGGCCGCCGCGGAAGAGCCCGCCAAGAAGTAGGCAGCAGGAGAATCGCGATGGATCGCTCGTGGTACTGGAAGGCCGGCTTCATTGCGGCCGTGACTCTCTTGGCGATCTGGGCCCTGGTGCCCAGCGTCACCTACTTCCGCCTCCCTGCCACCGAGCGCAACGAGGCGAGCGTCTTCGACAAGGCGCGGCCGAAGTGGGCGCCGGCCAAGCACCTGAACCTGGGGCTCGACCTGCAGGGCGGCATCCACCTGGTGATGGGGGTGGAGGTGGATCGCGCGGTGCGGGAGAAGGCCGTCCGCCGCGCCGAGGAGATCGCCGCCGAGCTGGACCGCAAGGACGTGAAGGGCGCGGACGTGAAGGGCGATCCCGACACCGGCATCGTCAGCGTGACCGCGCCGGACACCGGCAAGGCCAAGGACGTGCTCGCCGAGTACTCGGACATGTACGTGCGCAGGACCTCCGGAACCACCGTCGAGCTGGCGATGAAGGACGACGCCGTCAAGCAGCTCAAGGACAGCGCGGTGGACCAGGCCATGAAGGCCATCCGCAACCGCGTCGACCAGTGGGGCGTCTCCGAGCCCACCATCGCCAAGCGCGGCGACGCCAGCATCCTCGTCCAGCTTCCCGGCTACTCCAATCCGGAGAAGGCCAAGGAGCTGATCGGCCGCACCGCGCAGCTCCAGTTCAAGATCGTGGACGACACCGACCAGACGGTCACCAAGCTCACCGACCTCCCCCAGGGCGTCACCCTCGACTGGGACCGCTACACCGGCGCGGGCGAGGCGCAGGTCTCCTCTCCCTTCCTGGAGTCGAAGGACCGCGCCCAGCTCGCGGAGTACCTCAAGGGCAAGGCCCCGCCCGCGCACGAGTTCGCCATCGGCAAGATCGAGCAGCGCGGCGGCGAGTCCATCTACCGCTCCTGGCTGCTCGACCAGAAGCAGGGGCTGACCGGCGAGTACATCACCGACGCCCGCGTCGCCTTCGACAACTCCCCGGGCGAGGGAAACCGGCCCTACGTGCAGGTGACCTTCAACCGCACCGGCGCGGACCTGTTCGGCAAGCTCACCAAGGCCAACGTCAAGCGGCGCATGGCCATCGTGCTCGACGACACGGTGGACTCGGCGCCCATCATCCAGACCGAGATCCCCGGCGGCGTCTGCTCCATCTCGCTGGGCGGCCTGCGCCCCATCAACGAGATCCTCGACGAGGCCAAGAGCCTCGCGCTGGTGCTCAAGTCGGGCGCGCTGCCCGCGCCGGTCCGCATCCTCGAGGAGCGCAGCGTCGGCGCCTCGCTGGGGCCGGAGCTGGTCCGCCGCGGCTCGATGGCGGCGCTCATCGGCATGCTCGCCGTGCTCCTCTTCATGGCCGTCTACTACCGCTTCTCCGGCGTGGTGGCCGACGTCGCGCTGGTGCTCAACGGCCTGGTGGTGCT
>DATDMU010000339.1:0-20832 GCA_036518615.1 Myxococcales bacterium | reverse complement strand
CGCGAGCTGGGGGCGGATCCGGCTGCGCTGGGGCGCACGCTGGTCCTCGACGGCCGCACCTACACCATCGGCGGGGTGATGCCCGCGGACTTCCATTTTCCGCTCCTGCGCCAGGCGGAGGTGCTGATTCCGCTCGCGATGGAAGGCAAGGAGCGGGACTTCCGCGGCACCAACTGGCTCACGCTCGTCGCGCGCCTGAGGCCCGGCCGCAGCATTCGCGAGGCGCAGGCCGACCTGGACGTGGTGGGGCCGCGCATCTTCGAGCGCATCGGCGAGCACAAGGGCTGGAAGATGGAAGCGCAGCCGCTGCTCGAGGACCTGGTGGGGCCGGTGAAGCCGGCGCTGACCGCGCTGCTCTTCGCGGTGCTGCTCGCGCTGCTCATCGCCTGCGCCAACGTCGCGAGCCTCCTGCTCGCGCGGGGAATGGCGCGGCAGCGCGAGCTGGCCATCCGCGCGGCGCTGGGCGGAGGCCGCGGCGATCTGGTGCGCCTGCTCCTGACCGAGGCGCTGCTTCTCGCCGGCGCGGGCGGTGCGCTCGCGCTCGTGCTCGCGCCCTGGGCCTTGTCCGCCCTGCTCTCGCTCGCGCCGAAAGACTTGCCGCGGCTCGACGAGGTGCACGTGGACGGGGCGGTCCTGACGTTCGCGCTCCTCACGTCGCTCCTCTCGGGGCTGCTCGCGGGACTCGTCCCGGCGCTGCAGATCACCCGGCCGCAGCTGATGGACGTGCTCAAGCAAGGCAGCGGCGGCAGCGACGGACGGAGCGGATCGCGCGCTGCGCTGGCGGTGGCGGAGACCGCGCTCGCCTTCGTGCTCGCCGCCGGCGCGGGGCTGATGATCCGGACGCTCTCGGGGCTCCTGGAGGCGCCCACCGGGCTGGGCGGCGCCGACCGCGTGCTGGTGGCGGACCTCGACCTGCCCCGCGCAAACTATCCGGACGATCGCATCGCAGCCTTTGCCGAGGGTCTCATGGCCCGCCTTTCGAGCGCGCCCGGATTTCGCAGCAGCGCGCTGATGACCAGCATGCCTTTGGACCCCCGCGGGCGGGCCGATTTCGGCTTCGCGCTCGAAGGCGAGACGTACACGCCCGGCCAGTACCCGAACAGCGAGATCCTCTGGGCGACTCCCGGATATCTCGAGACGCTGGGCATCCCGCTCCTTCGCGGCCGCGATCTCCGCTGGACCGACGTGAAGGGCGCGCCGCACGTGGTCCTCGTCAACCAGGCGTTCGTGCAGCGCTTCCTCGGCGGCAAGGATCCGCTGGGCAGGCGCATCTCCGAGGTGCTGGGGCCCGGCAACGACCCGTGGGAGATCGCCGGAGTGATCGGCGACGTGCGGACCCGCGGGCTCGATCGCGCGCCCTCGCCCATGATGGTGGTGCCGCTCCTGCAATACGCGGTGCCCTCGCTGCGCGTGGCGGCGCGCGCGCAATCGGGCGATCCGCTGCAGCTTCTTGCCCCCCTGCGCGCCGAGGTGCTGGCGCTGGACAAGGACCTGGCCCTCTCCTCGCCGCAGCCGCTCTCGCGCGTGATCGCGCAATCGGTGGGCGAGCGGCGCTTCCAGATGACGCTGCTCAGCGTCTTCGCGCTGGGGGCGCTGCTGCTCGCCGCGCTGGGGATCTACGGCGTGACGGCCTGCATGGTCACGCAGCGGTCGCGCGAGATCGGCATCCGCATGGCGCTCGGCGCCGACGCCACGTCGGTGCGGCGGATGGTGCTGGGATCGGGCCTCGGGCTCGCGCTGGGGGGAGTGGCGCTGGGGCTCTGCCTGACCTTCCTCGCGACGCGCGTGCTGGCCTCGCTCGTGTACCAGGTCAGCACCACCGATCCGCTGACGCTTCTGGCTACCGCGGCCGTGCTCGCCGTCTCGGCCGCGCTGGCGAGCTGGCTGCCGGCGCGGCGGGCCACCCGCGTGGACCCGGCGATCTCCTTGCGCGCGGAGTAGTCCCCGGAGGCTCGGCGCTAGGCGACGACCTGGGTGGGCTGCGGCACGTCGAATCCGGGCGCAGGCGAGAGCCGATCCAGCAGCACGCCGACCAGCTCCTCGTCGTTCGGCGCATCCTCGCCGGCCCAGCGCATGGCGCCGCTGAGATGGCTCGCTTTCGGATTCACCAGGTTGCCGATGTGGCACGGCGAATCGGCGGGCACCAGCAACTGCGACGCGGAGGGAATGACGAAATCATGCGCGCCCTTCGGCAGCGCACCGTCGAGCTTGTACCTGCCTGGATCGATCCCCTGCAGGTATTCGTCGGCCACCGTTCCCGCCGTTCCGGGTGGAAAGGACATCGCGTCGTTGTTGTAGATGTCCTCGGCCTGGCCGACGTATTGCCTCACCTTGTCTTCGACCGCGCCGGCGGCAATGGGGATGTACCAGGCCGAGCCGTGGATGGCGGCATCGACGAGGTTATGAATGCCGTTGTCGGTGCCGATGACGGCGCCGTGCTGGATGGTCCTGAGCGGCCAGGTCGCGATGGCATGGAGCACGGATCCGGCCTCCGCCATCCTCGCGGGATCGAGATCCCAGAAGGCCAGATCCTCGAGCCCCGACAATCCGGACGCCCACTTGCGTGCGGAGATCCAGGTCTCGCGCAGGCGGCGGTTCTGCTCGGACTCGGGCCAGGTGCGAAGCTCGGCGTCGAGGAGGCCGTTCACGAAGGCGACCAGGGTGTTGCGCTGCTGCTGCCGGGTGAGGAACGACCAGACCTCGCTCGCACGGAAATCGTCCTTCGGAATCCATCCGGAAAGCGCGAGCAGGATGCCCAGCATCGCGCGCCCGACGTCCGCCTCCTTCGCCTTGGCCGCCACGGGAGAGCCGCGGTTGGGCGACTGCACGGTGATGACCGCGTGGATGCAGCGCCGCTCCGGCTTGACGACGTGCTCGTCGAGAAAGGCGAGATACCGCGCGACGGTTCCCCCCTGGCTGTAGCCGATGAGCACGTTCTGCGCGCCCGTCGCGTCCGTCGTCCGCCGCAGCAATTCGTAATAGCCGAGGGACTTGTCCTGGAAATTCATCCGCACGTCGCCAAAGAACGGGCCGACGGCGGCCCTGGCGCCTGCGGGGTCGAACGGCCTGTCCGCCGGGAACCTGCGCGCAAGGTGTTCGCCGAGCTCGGCAAGCCGGCTCAAGCCGTCCGGCGAGGCATTCGCCTTCCAGAAGTCGCTCCCCAGCCCGCCGGCGCACTTCAGCGGAATGGGCATGAAGTACTCGTCGTAGGCCGCGGAGCCCTCGTGCATCAGCTCGCCATCCCTGCCGTCCTCGCCCTCATTGACCGGCATTTCGAAGAAGTCCTGGTCGGTCGCCGCCGCGCTGCCTGCGCGAACCCGGCGTCCGATCTTCACGTGAAAGCGGTCATTGAACCTCAGACGCGAAAGGAGAAAATCCTTCTCCCAGCCGACCACGCGATTGAGCAACCAGAGCGTGAGCTTTTGAATCGCCATGCTGTCCCCCCTTCCACTGGCGGTTTCATTCTACGCCGCGGGAAACGCTCGCGCACCTCTGCTAGGTTGGCCAGGTGGAATCGCCGTCGATCTGCCCGGGATGTGGACTCCGCTCCGAGCGGCAGGAGACGGTGCGTGACCCCGAGCCGGGAGCCTCGGCGCAGTGCCTCGCGATCAAGGACGAGCTGTCCTTCCATACCCTCGGGCACGGCGGCACATATTTCATCCACCAATTGCTCGTCGACGCATATGCTGCGCAGCACGCGACGACTGCCTCGAAGCCCATCACCACCGCGTTCGCGCTGATCGGACTGTTCCTCTTCGCCGAGCGCGGCTTCAGCGGAAAGGAAGTCCAGCGCGCGCACATGGCGCTCGCGAGGCGTTCCCGGACGTGGCCGCGGTTCCAGCCGCCGGAGTCGCGGGGGACGCTGACGGTGGCGGACGTGCTGGCCGTGCCGCCCGGCGAGGGGCGCGACGCCATGCTCGAGCGGTGGGCGAAGTCGGTCTGGCTCGCGTGGAGCAAGGATCATGGGCGGGTGGCCGGGCTCGCCGCGCTGCTGCCGCGCGCGCCCTCGCCTCGATGAGCGGCGTCGCCGTTCAGGATCCGCACCGCGTTGCCGCGGCCGCTGCCGCGCAGAGGCTGCGCCGCTGGAATAACCGACACCCTCGCGCGTAGACTGCCCGCATGGACCCTGTCATCGTCAGCGCGCTGCCCGAGATCATCGGCCCCACCGTGGCCGTGGTGGTCTTCGGCGCGATCCCGGTCATCCTGGTCTACATGAGCAAGCACTTCAAGCTCAGGACCAGGGAGCTGGAGCTGGAGGCGGAGTTGCACGGCCGCGACTCGCAGGCGCGGCTGCAGGCGATGGAGACCCGGCTCTCCGCGCTGGAAGGCGCGCTCGGCTCGGTGGTGCAGGCGCTCTCCCGGCGCCCCGACCTGATGCAGCCTCCCGACGCGCCGCAGATCGCCGAGTCCGCCGATGTCCCGCGCCCGCTGTCGCTCACTCAGTTGAAGTAGGACGAGATCAGCCGCGCGCCGCGGCCGCGTAGAGCAGGAACCACCCGAGCAGCACTTCCAGCGTGTAGGTCAGCGCCGCGCCGAAGAAATGGAGCGGATGGCGCGTGCGCATGATCAGCCCGGCCGCATGCGCCGCTCGCCCCACGAGAATGGCCACGCCCACCGCGGTCACCAGCGCGCCGCCGCCCCCCATCAGCTCGAGGAGCAGCATGCCCACGAGCAGGAGAGGAACGTGCTCGACGGCATTGCCATGAGCGCGCTGCAGCCGGACGAACCGCGCATCGCCCTGCATGCCCGGGCCGATGCGCTCCCGCCTTCTCCGATACGAGATGGCGAGGCCGAGTCCGGCGATGAGCAGGAACAACGGCGCCGCGACGAGGGCGGTCTTCACCGGCATGGAATTCCCTGATCTCATCCGGCCGCGCGCGAAAGGCAAGCGGCCGGCTTTTCGCGGTTCCAACGCGCCGCGCCGTTCGATAGGATGTCTGGATGTCCTCTATTTCCGCAGCGCTCGCCGGCGGCGCGCTCATCGGCCTTGCCGCCTCCCTCCTGCTCCTGCTCAACGGGCGGGTGCTGGGCATCACCGGCATCGTCGCCGGCCTCGCCGGCCGCGACGCCACCTGGCGCGCGCTGTTCCTCGGCGGGATGATCCTGGGCGCGGTGGCCGTGGTCCATCTCGTTCCCGGCAGCATGGACGTGGGAGTCCCGCTGCGGCCCCTGGCGCTGATCGCCGGCGGCCTTCTGGTGGGGTTCGGCACGCGGCTCGCGAACGGCTGCACCAGCGGCCACGGCGTCTGCGGCGTGGCGCGGCTGTCCAGGCGCTCCATCGTCGCGACCGCGGTGTTCATGTCCACCGGCGCGCTCACGGTCTTCCTCGCGCGGCACGTGGTGGGGTCATGAAGACCGGCCTCTCCGCGCTCCTCATCGGCGGCCTCTTCGGCTTCGGCCTCGCGCTGTCGGGCATGGGCCAACCCCAGCGCGTGCTCGGGTTCCTCGACTTCTTCGGCGCCTTCGACCCGACCCTGCTCTTCGTCATGGGCGGAGCGGTGACGGTCCACTTCGCCGGCCAGCGACTCGCGCGCCTTCGCAGGGCGCCGCTGCTCGTCCCGGCGTATCCGGCCTATCCCTTCACCAGCGTCGACGGGCGCCTCCTGCTCGGGTCGGCGCTGTTCGGCGTCGGCTGGGGCCTGGTGGGATTCTGCCCTGCGCCCGGCATCCTCTCCGCCGCCGCCGGCACCCGCGAAGGGCTGCTCTTCGTGGTCTCCATGGCCTGTGGGATGGCCATCTTCCACGCCATGGAGGCGCTGCGCGGCCGCCGCGCCGTGGACGAGACGGGCATCGAGCCGGCGCGCTGAGGCTACTTCGGATCCGCCGGCTTCTGCGCGGCGGGCGTCGCGGCGGCCTCGGTCGCGGTCAGCGGCGGCAGGTCCTTGCGATACTCGGGGCGGTACGGTCCGGCAGGGAGCCCAGGCCCCGGATACGCCATGGCCTGCTCATTCGCCTTGCGGGCCAGCGGCATGTAGTTGGGCGAGGCCTTGGCGACGATGGCCCCGACGATGGCTCCCGCGAGCCCGCCGCCGCCGTCGCCCGACGTGTAGACGCCCGCCCTGCGGTCCCTCCAGAGCTCCTCGCCGGTGTGGCCGTCCTTGAGGACGTAGGTGAACGCCACGGTCACCTGCGTCGAGAGCACCACGTACTTCGCCGTCCACTCTTCGATGGTCACGAAGAGGACCGCGTCCGCCCCGAAGAGCGCGCAGAGCCGCACCGGGTCGGCGCCGTGCACGAGGGAGGCGTCGGAGAGCCCGTCGTCCTCCAGCATCCGCTTCACCAGATTGACGGGAAAGACATAGTACCCGCGCTCCGCCAGCGGCACCGAGAGGGTGGAGAGGAAGTAGTCGGCGGCGTCCACGTCCACGCTCTTGTTGACCACCGGCACGACCAGCAGGGCGCGCGGATTCGCCGAGACGAGCTTCGCATAATCCTTGTTCGCCGGCGCCTTCGCGCAGGCGGCGGTGAGCGCGGCGAGCAGCAGGACCCGTTTCATTTCTTCCCCTCGCTGCTCGAGGCCGGCACCGCGGCGGGAGCGGGCGTCGCGCCCCTGGCGCGGGCCGCGTTGCGGATCAGCTTCTCCATCAGCGGCCGCGACTCCGGCCAGCGCTTGCTCTCCTTCTCGAAGTTCGCCACCGCCTCGTCGGTGCGGCCTTCCTCGTAGAGCGCCCAGCCATATTCGGCATAGCAGCCCGGGGGAACCATGCCGCCCGTGGCCTCCGCCTCCTGGATGATCCCGGCGAGTTTCGCCACGAACTGGTCGCGCTTCTGCGGATTCTTGTAATGGTCATAGAGCGCGTCGTCGTAACCGCCCCAGCGATACATGCTGTTCTGCGCGCAGCCCAGAGCAGCGAGCAAGGCGGCGACGGCGAGCCAGCGCATGGTCAGTGCACCTGGATGGTCTTGGTCTCGCTCTCGACGAAGACGGTCTGGGTGAAGAGCACCTTCCCGGACGCGTCGCGCACGTCCACCACGTGCGTGCCCGGCTCCACCAGCAGGATGGAGGGCTGGCCGTCGTAGGCGGAAGCGTCGCCCGCCGCGTTGCCGTCGACGAAGAGCTGGGTTCCCGGCGGCGCGCCGGTGATGGCGAGGCTGGGGCGGCTGTCGGGCGTGCGCACCGCGGTGGAGGGCATGGCGCAGGCCGCGGACAGCGCCGCCGCGAAGAGCAGCCGCTTCATCGCCCACCTCCGGGAGCCTCGGCCACGTACAGGTCGGCGAGCGCTCCTGCATCGAGGGAGCCCCAGGTCACCTCGCAGACGGAGCCCTCGTTGGTGTCGCTGTCGCCGAAGAGGCTGACCACCTGCACGCTCGCCACATGCTTCGGCGGAAGCGTGATCTCGAACCCCGACTGCCTGCTCTTCGCGGTTCCGGTGGACTGCAGCACCGCCAGCGTGTCGCCGCGCCTGAGGCCCTGGCGCTCGCCTCCGGCGATGAAGACCTGGCTGCCGCGGACCTCGAGGATGTCGGTGCGCCAGGGCCGATCGCTCAGCTTCTGCACCAGGCGATCGACCACGTCGGAGATGGCGGCGGCGATGGCCCGGTCGTTGAGGGTGGCGTCGTATTCGGCGCGGCTGCCGAAGCCCGCGATCTCTCCGCTCTCGGTGCTGGCCTCCCCCGACCCGTTGGCGGAGAAGTAGGCGAGCCCGGTCTTCACGTCCACGAGGCGAATGTCCACCTTGGCCTTGGCCAGCTGCAGCTTGGTGCTGCTGAGGAAGCCGCTCTTGCCTCCCACCGAGCGGCCGAACTCGGTGACCGAGCCGGCGATGACGGTGTCCGCGCCCACCATCGAGCCGCCGGAGAGCTTCTGCTCGCGCTCCAGCTTCGCCGCGTCCGGCCGCTCGAGGACGAGGAACTTTCCCGAGAGCACGAGGCGCGACATGAGCATGTCGCCGGCCTGCTTGCCGATGCGGTCGAGGTCCTGATCGGTGAGCAGCGAGCGGCCGTAATTGCTTTCGTTGGTGAAGCGCGCGATGGCGATCTTGGTCTTGTAGCGGCGCGCCTGGGGCGCCTGCGCCGCGGACTGGGCGGCGATCTGGCTGCTGCGCGAGGCGGGCGCCTCCACCGGAACCGGCCTCTGCGAGACGGTGGCGCAGGCGCAGAGCGACAGGGCGGCGAGGGCGACGCGAGGTCGATGCATGAAGGGCCTCCCGCGCGGCAAGGTAGCCGACCTCGCCCGGCCGCGAGAAGGGGGGCGCGGCCGGCCGCCGCAGGGACGCGGAGCTAGGGGTCTCGCCGCGCAGCGGAAATGGCCGCGTCGACTGCGCTTTCTTCGCGGCGGCTCTGGATGCGGGGAACCAGCATCGAGACCTGGTGCCGGTATGCTTCGTATTTGATTCCGTAATTGCGCACCAGATCGCGCTCTTCGAGCTGGATGGCCACCAGGATGTATCCGGTGGTGGCCAGGGCGAAGACCAGGTGCGCCACCGTCATGGTCGGTGTGGCCCAGAAAGCGAGGATGAAGCCAAGGTAGATGGGGTGGCGGACGTAGTTGTAGAAGAGCGGCCTGCGGAAATCGAGCGGCGTGTACTCCACGCCGCGCAGGTAGAGGAAGACCTGGCGCAGGCCGAACAGATCGAAGTGGTTGATGAGGAAGGTGCTCGCAAGGACGATTCCCCAACCCGTCAGCGAAAGGCCCTGCAGCGCCATCCGCGCGACCGGATCGCCGACTTCCCAGACCGCGCCGCCGATGGGCTGCCATTGCCAGAAGAGCAGGATCAACGCCAGGCTGGCGAAGAGCACGAAGGTGCTTCGCTCGAGCGGCGCGGGCACGATCTTCGTCCACGCCCTCTTGAACCCCTGCCTCGCCATCACGCTGTGCTGCAGCGCGAAGACGAGCAGCAGAACCGCGTCGACGACCACCGCCTGCAGGGGCGGCGCGGTCTGCGCGGAATCGATGCCGCGCGGCACGAACACGTTGGCGACGAATCCCATCGCGTAGAGGAAGGTGGCGAAAAAGACGAGATAGCAGATCACTCCATAAACGAAGAACGCGGCCCGGCGCATCGAAAGCTCCTCGAGGTTGCCCTGCGGAAGGACGATGCCGTGAGCAACCTGCATGCCATGCGGGAGCGGCGTCGACGGCGTCAGAAGCCGCAGGCCGCGACGCCGGCACGGATGTGGCACCGGTGTGGCGCCACAGGCCGACACAGCCTGCAGCCAGCCGCCTTCAGATCGGGCAGTCCTCGATCCAGCGCAACACCCCGATCACGTCTTCCCTCGAGGAGCGGTGGTTGAGGATGCAGAGCCGCAGCGCGAAGTGGCCGTCCACGCGGGTGGAGGAGACCATGGCGAAGCCGCTGCGCATCAGCCTGGCCAGCACCGCCGCGTTCAGCTCGTCCAGCTCCGCCTCGCTCCTGCCGGCGCGCTTGCGGCGGAAGCAGACGATGCCGAGCTGCGCGGGCGTGAGCAGCTCGAGCGAGGAGGACTGCTCGACGTGGCGCTGCGCCGCCAGCGCGTGATCGAGCGCGGCGTCGATGACCTCGCGGAACGCCGCCACCCCGAAGTACTGCAGCGAGAGCCAGATCTTCAGGCCCCGCGCCGAGCGGGTGAGCTGGATGCCGCGCTCGGCGAGATTCACCTCCGCGCCTGCGACCTCGGTGTCCTTGAGGTAGTCGGGCATGACGCGGAAGGCGCGGGTGAGGGTTGCGGGGTCGCGCACCAGCAGGCAGCCGGTCTCGAACGGCTGGTGCAGCCACTTGTGCGGATCGAGCGTCACCGAGTCGGCCAGCTCGATGCCCTGCAGCCAGCGCTTGCCGCGCCCGGTGAGGACGGCGAAGCCGCCGTAGGCCGCGTCGACGTGGAACCACATGCCGCTCTCGCGCGCCACGGCGTGCAGCGCGGGGAGGTCGTCGATGGCGCCGGCGGTCGTGGTGCCTGCGTTGGCGATGAGCGCGAACGGGCGCAGCCCCGCCTTGCGATCGGCCTCGACCGCGCGCCGCAGCTCGTCCACCGGCATGGTGGCCTTCCGGGTCGCCGCGATGACGCGCAGGCGCTCCTTCCTGAACCCCAGCACGCGGCAGGCGCGCGCGACGGAGGAGTGGGTTTCGCTGGAGAAGTAGAGCGTGGCATCGCCGAAGTCTTCCCCGAGCCTGTCGGCGCGCGCGGCTGCCAGCGCGGTGAGGTTGGCCATCGATCCGCCGCTGAGGAGGACGCCGGAGGCGCCCTGGGGAAGTCCCAGCCATTGGCGGAACCAGTCCAGCACGACCAGCTCCACTTCGGCGACGCCCGCGCCGCCGAGCCAGGTACCGGCGAATGCCTGGTGGGCGGCGGCGATGGCCTCGCCGAGGATGCCCGGCCAGGTGGGAGAGCCGGGGACGAAGGCGAAGAAGCGCGGGTGGTCCACGCGCGCGCCATAGGCGAGCACGTCGCCGCGCAGGCGCCGGAGCAGGCCGATGAAGTCGTGCGGCTGCTCGGGCGGCGCCTCGAGCAGGCGGGCGTCCATCTCGGCGCGGGTCGCGCCCCTCCAGGCCGGCTGATCGTGCAGCGTGCTGATGCGGTCGACCAGGAGATCGACCACCGCATGACCCATCGCGCGCATGGTTGCGGGGTCGAGCTCGAGCGGATCCATGCGGGTATGTTACGGGTGCCGCCCCGGCGAACGCGATCCGCGGGCCTCGGATCTTTCGCCGCAGCCGTGCGTTGGTTCCGCCATCGATCGGAGAGCTTCATGCACCGCGCCCTCGCCGTTTCCCTGATGCTCGCTGCCCTTTCCGCCCGCGCGCAGGCGCCCGTCCGCGAGACCACGCCCTGGCCTCGCACCATTCGCGCCAGCGGCGACGCCCGCGTCTTGGTGCGGCCCGACGTGGCAGTGGTGACCGCGGGCGTCCAGGTGACCGGTCCGGACTTGAAGAAGGCCGCCGCCGAAGTCGCCGCGCAGACGAAGGCCGTGCTCGCGGCGCTTCGCAAGGAGGGCGTCGCGGACAAGGACATCCAGACCACCCGGCACGAGATCGCGGTGGAGCGCCCGTGGGACAACGGCCGGCCCGGACCCATCACCGGCTACACCGTGTCGGACGAGCTGCGGGTGACGGTGCGCGACGTCGATCGGGCCGGAGCGGTGCTCGACCGGGTGGTCGCGGCCGGCTCGAACGTGCTGCGCGGGCTCACCTTCCAGAAGGACGATCCCACGCCCGAGCGGGCGCGCGCGCTCGCGCTCGCCATCGGCAACGCGCGGGCGAAGGCGGAGGCGATGGCCAGGGCCGCCGGCGTGCAGCTCGGCGAGGTGGTGGCGGTGAGCGAGAGCGGCGGCCCCGGGCCCATCGTCCCCTACGCCACCATGGCCGCGGGCACGCGCGCGGCGCCGATCTCGCCGGGCGAGGTGGAGGTGGCCGCATCCGCCGAGCTGATCTTCGCCATCCGCTGAGGCGGAGGCCGCTTCCTCAGGAGGCTCTCTGGGCCGTCGCCGGCAGCCGTTCTCCGGCGCGCAGCCTCTGCACCTGCTCGCGGCAGTAGGCGAGGTGGTTCTCGTTGAGGACGAAGAAGCGCTCGAACCTCGCGCGGGAGCGCATGTCGACGCTGCGGTTCAGCGTCTCGAAGACCACGTCCATCTCCGACGCCTCGATGGCCTCGACGATGTCCAGCGCGCGCGCGAGCAGGACGGGGCCGCGCACCTCCGCCTCGAAGCGCTCGAGCAGCGCGTGCACGCCCGCAACCGAGGTGATGTGGAGGTCCTTCGACTCCGCCCAGAGCCGGCCCCGCCGGATCTCCCTGCGCACCCGCGAGAGCACGATGGCGTGGCCCTCCTCCTGGTTGGAGAGCCTGGCGAGGAACCTGGACGCGTCGGGATGGCCTTTGAGCTGTCGCGCCAGCGTGGCGTAGATGTCGCGGGCGCGCCGCTCGAAGGAGGTGAACCGGTCCACCGTCCGCAGGATGTCGATCTCGTCGAGGTCGCCGTGCGCCTCCTCCTCCGCGCAGCGGGTCACCACGTCGAGGAAGGTCTCCCCCCGTCCGGCAAAGAGCGCCCGCACCAGCACCTTGAGACCGAACCCCTCGAGGATGACGATGGGATGCGCGAGCACCTGCCGTGTCTTGACCACGCCCTGCATGTGCCCCCCTCCCAACAACGCGTGTGCCGCGGGAGTCCCGGACGAACGAGCGCGAGTGCGGGGCGAAGCATAGGCGCCGGCGCGCGGAAAGCGGCCGCCGCGCCCCCGGGACAAGATGCCGCATCCGGCGCGCTACTCACGATCGCGGACCGGATCGGTCCGGGATCAGGTCGACGACGGCGCCGCGGACTCGAAGTCCTCCAGCCAGTACTCCTGGGCGCCGCGCTCGCCCGCAGCGCGCCGGTCCTTCTCCAGCGCGCGCAGCTGCACCCTGCGGATCTTGCCGGAGATGGTCTTGGGGAGCTCGGCGAATTCGAGGCGGCGGATGCGCTTGTAGGGCGCGAGCCGCGCCTTGGTGAAGAAGAGGATGTCGCGCGCCAGGTCCGCCGAGGGCTGGAACTCCGGCTTGAGCACGACGAAGCACTTGGCCACCGAGAAGCGCAGCGGATCCGGGCTGGGGATGATGGCCGCCTCCGCCACCGCGGGGTGCTCGATCAGCGTGCTCTCCAGCTCGAAGGGGCTGATGCGGTAGTCGGAGGACTTGAACACGTCGTCGCCGCGGCCCACGTAGGTGTAGTAGCCGTCCTTGTCGCGGCTGGCCTCGTCGCCGGTGCGGTAGAAGCCCCCCGCCGTCGCCGCCTGCGTGCGCCCCGGATCGTCCAGGTAACCGGCCATCAGGCCCAGCGGGCGCGGGTCGAGGCGCAGCGCGATCTCGCCCTCGTCCGCTTCCTTGCCATTGGCGTCGAGCAGCGCCGCGTGGTAGCCGGGCAGCGCGCGGCCCATCGAGCCCAGCTTGATCGGCTGCCCCGGGCTGTTGCCGATCTGCGCGGTGGTCTCGGTCTGCCCGTATCCGTCGCGGATGGTGACCCCCCACGCCTTCTGCACCTTCTCGATCACCTCGGGATTGAGCGGCTCGCCGGCGCTGAGCAGCTCGCGCAGCGCCGCAGGCCGCGCTCCCAGGTCCTCCAGCACCAGCATGCGCCAGACCGTGGGCGGGCAGCAGAGCGTGGCCACCGACTTCTCGCGCAGAAGGCCGATGGTGCGCGCCGCATTGAAGCGCGGCGCGTCGTGCACCAGGATGGTGGCGCCGGCGTTCCAGGGGGCGAAGAAGCTGCTCCAGGCGTGCTTGGCCCAGCCCGGCGAGCTGATGTTCTCGTGGACGTCGCCCTCGCGCATGCCGATCCAGTACATGGTGGAGAGGTGGCCCACCGGGTAGCTCTGCTGCGTGTGCAGCACCAGCTTGGGCCGCGCGGTGGTGCCCGAGGTGAAGTAGAGCAGCAGCGGGTCGTCGGGCGCGGTGGGCTCGCGGGAAGGCAGCTCGTTCCTGCCGCCGCGCGCCTCGTCGAAGGGGATCCACCCCGCCTCGCTGCCGCCCACCACCAGGCGCGTGCGGAGCGCGTCGAACCCGGCGAGCTTCGAGGCCACCGAGGCCTCCGCGATGGCGTGGCGCACGTTGCCGCGGGAGATGCGATCGGAGAGATCGTCGCGGGTGAGCTGGGTGGTGGCGGGAATGATCACCGCGCCCAGCTTCATGGCGGCGAGCATGAACTCCCAGAGCGGCAGCGTGTTGGGGAGCATGAGCAGGATGCGGTCGCCCTTCTCCACGCCGCGGCCGTGCAGCCAGTTCGCCACCCGCGTGCTCCGCTCCGACAGCTCGGCGAAGGTGGCGGACACCTCGCGGGGCTTGTCGCCGCCGTCGTGGACGATGCGCAGCGCCGTCCGGGTGTTGCCGCGGGCGTATTCGTCGAACCAGTCGATGCCCCAGTTGAACCGGCGCAGCTGCGGCCAGTGGAACTGCTTGACCGCCGCCTCGTAGTCGGTGCGATTGCGCAGGAGGAGCTCGCGCGCTTGGGAGAAGGCCTGGGTGGGGTTCATGGGGTCCTCCGCGTCGGTTTGGGGACCGAACCCTCGCGCCGCCGGGCCTTTCGCGCAAGGTCCCGATTGCCGCAACGAGGCGCAGCGCCTGCGCGGGCGAAAAAACAGCGCGCCGGCGGGAACTGCCCGGCGCGCTGCGAAGGAAGCCCGGCGAGCGCTAGATGCAGCCGTTCAGCTTGAAGCTGCCGATCCAGGTGCTCCAGTTGAAGGTGCCGCTCGTCTTCAGATACTCGTTGGTGTACCAGAAGGTGCAGCCGTCCACCGGGTCCACCCGCATGGCGCTGTAGTCGCCCCAGCGGTTCAGGTTGGGGAGCTGCGATCCGCCGCCGGCCTTGAGGATCGTCTCCGCGCCCATGGTGCCGGCGGGGTCCGCCGGGCCGCGTCCCGTGTACCGGAGCGAGGGGAACACCGAGCTGGACGAGGCGCTGTAGCCCAGCGCGATGTTGCCGTTCTTGTCCATGGCGATGCTGCCCATCCACCGGCTGGTCGTATCCGGCGAGAACGTTCCCTGCTGGAACACCGAAGGCGTCGCGGTGGCCAGGTTGCGCAGCTCGTACCAGCGCACGCCCACCACCTGGCTCTTGTTGTTGCCACTCACCTTGACGGAGTGGTTGACCACCCACGACTCGGTGCCGCCGTGGTTGCGATAGGCGAGCCGATACATGAGCCGGTCGGCCAGCGAGTCGAGCTGCTGCCTCGTGTTCGGCTGCGAAATGCAGGCGCCGCCGTTGCAGGCCGCGGTGAAGGCCGCGACCGGGACGTTCACCGGGCCGGTCAGGGTGGCGTTGGCGGGCGTCGCGAAGTCGGCGTGCAGCCGCCAGACGTTGAGCGAGCTGGTGCCGAAGTTCACCATCGGGTTCGGCGTGCCCGCAGCAGGCGTGACGGTTCCATCGAGATCGGAGGGCAGCACGCCTCCGAACGCGTTGGAGAGCTGGAAGCATTCCTGGGTCGCCGGGAGCCCGTTGATCATGGCGTTGCGATCCCAGGCGCACAGCTTCGAGCCGGCGAAGGTCGTCCCGTTGTTGAAGATGTTGAAGGTGATGTAGTAACCGTCGGGCCACACGCCGAGCTTCGGGTAATCCGGGAATTGCGTATTGCCGTAGCTGAATGCGTACCGGTTGTAGGTGCCGGTCGCGTCGGAGGTGGTGGAGACCGCGACGCATTGCAGGTACGGCGTGGTGCTCACCGAGAACTGCGTCAGGATCCAGCGGTTCGCCAGCGCGTCGTACTGCACGATGGGGTCGCCGTCGTTGTTGGTCTGGCAGCCGCCGCCGAAGCCCGCCCACAGGGTGTTGCCTGCCTTGGGGAAGCCGGGCGCGATGGCGCCGGTGGCCTTGTCGAACACCGCGAACGACTCGTTCACCCACTGCACGTACTGCGTCGCTCCGACCGCGCCGTTGGTGTCGGGCGGCGCCGCGTTCGGGGTAAAGCCGTAATCGCCGTTGCCCACGCCGGCGAAGCTCAGCCCGGCGGTGACCGCCGCGGCGGTGCTCACCGACGACTGCAGCACCGGATCCGCGACGTCCGGTCCGCCGAGGAAGACCGAGCGCAGCGGGTGCTCTTTCAGGTTCGACGCCGAAGGCGCGGAGACGACGTTCCGGAGCGGCGGCGAGACGTCGTGCTGGACCGCCGCCGACACCTCGAGCTGCGGCTTGCCGAGATCCGCCGCGGAAGAATCGATGCCCACCTGGTCGCTGCAGCCCGCGATCGCAAGCGCAGCGACAAGCCATTCGACCCGCAATTTCATTGGCAGCCCCTTTCGCACCCTTTGGGTACGATTGTTTCGGAGGCCGCGACCGTACAGACCGGCGCCCTGCGCACGACAGGGCGCCGTCTCCCGCGGTGTTGAACAGTGAACTTACGGACCGCGCGACACCGGCGGCGGCGGCAGCGGCTGCCCGCCGGGTCCGGCTGCGAAGGTCAGCGGCGAGACCGGTTCCTGCTGACCGACGCCGGGCTTTCCGAAGTCGCAGACCCCGCCCGGGAACACCGCCTGCAGCCGCGCGAGCTGGGCATCGCTCAGGACCGCGGGCAGGTAGTCGGCGGCGGCGAGCGGCTTGAGCTGGCACTTGAGGATGTTCTCCGCCAAGGGGCCGCCCGCCACCTGGCGCGGGGAGGAGTGCCTGGCGAGTCGCGGGTCGGCATCGCACAGCGCCATGTCGAAGACCGGGTTCGAGAAGGTCGCATCGCCGGTGAGGAAGCAGAAATCCACCGCGCCCGCGGGCTTCGCGGCGATCACCTGCGCCTGCGTGCGCACGTCGTTGAGCGCGGCCTTGGGAGCGCTGACCAGCAGACTGGAGAGCCACGCATCCATGGTGAGGAGCGACCGGAGCGTCACCGCCGCGACCTGTGGCGGCGTCGCCGGAAGGAGCCCCGTGCCATAGCGCCACATCACCTGGTTGCCGTGGTTGCCGCCGTTGGCCGCGTCGATGCGGGCGCGCTCGGAGAAGCTGCGCCAGATGTAGTGGATGCCCTGCTCGTCGAAGCCGCGGGAATCGATGATCGGCAGCTTGCCGAGGTTCTTGCCGCTGGAGACGATGCCCGCCCTGTAGGCGATGTCCAGCGCCGGAAGGTCTGCAGCGCTGCGTGTCACCGTGGCGTTGGAGTCGGCGTCGGTCCCGCCCACCTTCTCGTTCAGGGTGACGAACTCCTCGCCGGTGATGGCGCCGGCGCGCAGCGCGTTCAGGCCGTACTGGACGCCGACGTTGTCGCTGGTCTGCAGGGCGCGCGTGCTGCCCGGCGCGATGCCCGTGGTCGAGCCCCAGACCGCCGTCGCCAGATCCGGATCGCCGCAGCGGGTGCCGGTCGGGTTGGTCACCGGATCGTAGACCAGCGCGGCGGGCAGCCGGCAGTTGTTGCGCGGGGCGCCGACCGGGGCGAGCGCGCCGGTCACCTGGTTGACGACCAGCGTGGGCACGTAATTGCCCGGCTTGTTGTTGAAGCCGAAGGCGTTGTTCCACGACTGGCAGCCCACCTGGTCCAGGTGCCCGTTGATCGCCGTCTTCTTCGCGTTGATCTGCGCCTGGGTCAGACCGCCCATCAGCGCGGTCCACTCCGGGCTGGCGTAGGCGTTCACCAGCAGCACGCAATCGAAGACCTCGAGGGCGGTGGTGATCGAGTCCGGGTAGTCGCAGCTCGGCTGGATGCCGTCGAGCAGGCCGGGGAAGATGGAGGCCACCGTGTTCTGCTGGATCGATCCGCCCGAGCAGCCGTTGCCCATGGTGTAGCGGATCTCGCCGTAGGCATCGACGATGTGCTCCTTCATCATCATCAGCGTTTCCGCCACCAGCACGCGGTTGGAGTTGAAGAGCGAATCGGTGAGGCTGTTGTCCACCACCATGAACCCGCGCGAGAGCGCCGCGTCGTCGGCCCAGTTCTGCTCGGTGCGGAACTGCTGGCGCGGCTGGCCGGTGGAGGCGCCGAAGCTGTAGACCACCTTCCCGTTCCATTGCGGCTGCGGCGCGAGCGCCGTCCACGGCGAGGCGGGATCGAAGAGCACCGCGATGTCGTAGATGCCGCGATTCATGGTGCCGCGCTCGACGCGCACGACGTACGGCACGGTCAGCCCCGCGTTGGTGGTGGTCATGGCGAGGTCGGCGGGCGTGCTTCCCGGCGTGAACGGCTTGAAGCAGTTGTTCGCCGGCGCCGGAGCGGGCGGGCTCGGGTCGGGCAGCGCGCTCGAGCAGCCCGCGGTGGTGGTGCGGTAGAAGAGCTTGTACTCGGTCGCGATGTTGCACTGCGCGTCCACGGCAAAGGTGGTCAGCCCGCTCGCATTCGATGCCGGCGTATCGCCCGATTGCGCGACGGGGGCGGGCGTGGCGCAGACCCAGGGCGTGGTCTGCGAGCCGAGCAGCACCGGCCCGCCGCGCGGATGGTTGGTGATGGTCAGGCTGGCAAAGGGCCGCCCCTTGCCCTGGCCGTTGGCGTCGGCGACCAGCGTGTTCTCCCCGGCGACGAGCCCGGTGACCACGCCGCGCAGCGTGCGCGCCTCGTCGTCGGCCACGAACGCCGCGTTCACGTTCGTGCCGTTGAGGGTCAGCGCCACCTTGTGCATGGGCACGTTTTTCGGAACCCGCACCTCGACCAGCGCGTCGCCGTCGCTGATCAGGTCGGCGCGATTGGACAAGGTCCGGATCTCGAAGTTGAACGGCGGAAGCTGGTGCTCGACGGCAGGCACCGCCGGGGCCGCAGCCGCCGGAGCCGCGGCCTCGCCCGCCGCAAGCGACGACCCCGCCGGCGCCGGAGCGCCCGCGCCGCACGCCGCGGAGAGGATTGCGAGCACGCAGCCGGATCGAACCGTGAAACGGAAGCGCATGTCCATGTCGTTTCCCCTGTCCTGAGGGAGCGGTGCCGCTGGAAGAACAGCGCACGCCTCTGCTCGGGGCGAGGCCTGCATGGCCGATGCCGCGCGCGCCTTTTGCATCGTTCCGGCAGCTTGGGCGCAAAAGGCCTGCTGCCCGCGCGAAAAAATCGCCACGGCCCGTCCGCGCGCCCGCAACCGTTTCGGGCGACCGGCGATCACGCCATCGCGGCCGAGCCCACCTCGGGATGCTCGCGGGCAAACCCGACCAGCGCGTCGCCGTACTCTGAAAATGGCGGGCAGCGGATGCCGCTGCCGGCCAGCGCCGCATGGGCATTGCCGGTCGCGTATCGCGTCGGGTGGACGAAGTAGTCGAGCGCGCTCGCCGGAATGCGCAGCGTGCACGCGACGCCGGGAACATGCCGGATGGCCCACTTCGCCAGCTCGAGCGGAAGCGGCACGCGGAGAACGCGCCTGCCCGTCGTGCGCTCCAGTTCCTGGATCAGCGCCGCCACCGCGAGCGGGTGCGGGTCGGCGAGCTGGTAGACGCCGCCGAGCGTCTCCGGCCGCCCGCTCAGCCACGCGATGGCGGAGACCACGAAGTCGCGCGGCACCACGTTGAACTCGGAGGTGAGGTCGCCCACCACCGGCAGCACGGCCAGGGTCTGCGGCTGCCGCAACAGCCACTGGATGACGAAGTAAGGGCCGTCGAACTTCTGCGTGGCGCCGGTCTTGCTGTCGCCCACCACGACGGCGGGGCGGTAGATGGTGGCGGGCAGCCCTTCGCGCATGGCGCGCTGCACCTCCACCTCCGCCAGGTACTTGGTCTCTTCGTAGAAGTTGTTGAACGGCTGCCCTTCCTCGAGCATCGCCTCGGTGAACCGGCCCGGGTAGCGGCCGCTCACGAAGCAGGTGCTGACGTACTGGAACCGCCGCAGCCGCGGACAGCGGCGGGCCAGTTCCAGCAGATTCCGCGTCCCTTCGAGATTGACGCGCAGGCCCACCTCCCGCCCGACCGACAGGTCGTACACCGCGGCGAGATGGAAGATCTCGACCACGCCGCCCAGCGGCTGCGATGCGTCCAGTCCCAGGCCGGGAGCCGCGATGTCCCCCTCCACGATGCGCAAGCGCCCCTGCAGCGCGCGGTGTTCCCGCGCCAGCGCGTCCGCCCGCTCGCGCGCCAGCGCGAGGAATCTGCGCTGGACGAGGCAGATGGCCTCCGCCTCCGAGAGCCGTTCCAGCACGCGAGGAAGCAATTCGCTGCCGAGAAAACCGGGGAAACCGGTGAAGAGGATCGCGTCCATGGCCTGCTCCTCGCGCCGCTCGCTGCCACTGCATCGTTAACGCGGGAGCGGCCGATTCGCGAGGTCGTTCCGCCGCAGCTCGTCCACCGTGCTGGTCTGCTTCTGTAGAGGACTCCGGGATTTACGGTTCGGCCGACTCGCGTCGTATCCGCCTATACGACGGGAGGCCGCGCCACGTTGACTTCAGCGCACGCCAAAGATGATCGCATCGAACAGCGGTCTCAATCAGGCCCAATGTTGCGGATGACAGACGTGAACCCGCTGATCAGGTCGTCGTACGTCAAGAACTCGATCTTGCGGCCGAAATCCCACTTCTTGAGCTTCTGCAGGTGTTCTTTGTCGTACCCCTCGTTGCGACCAGCAATAACAACGCCGCGCACACCAGTCACATCAGCAGGCGCCAGCTTCATACACGCAAGCACGGCCGCTCGATGCTCATCGATCTCGTGAAACCAGTCGTTCAGCTGCCGCACTGGGACTAGCAATTCCGCCGACGGGCCTCCCTTCTTGGGCATGAGCTTCAACGTCGGTCGTTCAATTTCGATGAGCACCAGTTCGTTCTTGGGGTTTAGGAGTGCAAAATCAGTGCAATGCATAGTCAGTATCGGTGCCTTCGGCAGCAGCCACTGCGGGCCGAATTGCCCAAGAATTACGGGGTGGTCAGTCAAGAATTGCTGCACCTGCTCCTCTCGGGGCCTGCTGTCTAGAAGCGCGATCAATTCCTTCAGTACATTTTCGAGGGCGCGCCGATGGTAGGTTGGGACAAGACTGAATTGCATCGGGGCGCGCATGTCGGAGCCAAGGAAGCCGTGTAGATTCGAACGCATGGACCCTAGATCCGCGCTAAACTTACCGCAATTACACCGAGCTTCTTGAGGGAGCGATGTATACCAAGTATAACCTAAAGCCTCCGCGGAATCATCGCGCTCCAAGGCCGCGTATGCCTTCCACGCCGTGCCGCAAGTGCTACATGCCAATTCAACGCGAATCGATTTTGCCCCGACTGCACTAGCTCGTATCGCTGCCTTTCTCTCTTCCGTCAACGGCGCCGGTTGTATGAGATGGCAGTCGAGATATCCAATATACTCAGTAGCATTTCGGACAGCGGCGCGCATCGTATACGTACCAGCTTGCATCGCCAAGGCACCTTCCGGCGGCGCAACAGCGATGATCATTGTGCTCTTGGGCTCGTTACGATACATAGGAGGAACGTTAATAATCGTGCCCGGCTGCGGTTTGCTGGGCACCATAGGAGTGCGCGCGCCGGGATCCTCAATTGTATGTCCCTCGGACGTAAAATCCACAAAGA
>DATDMU010000338.1:0-16331 GCA_036518615.1 Myxococcales bacterium | reverse complement strand
GGTCAGCCGGTAGCTGGCCTCGAGCGGCTGGTAGCAGTCGGTCACGCCGGAGAAGACGACCAGCTGGCCCTTCCACGAAGGCCGCTCGAAGGCCTCGCGCAGGAGCCGCGGCGCCTCTGGCTTGACGGTGATCTTGCGATCGAAGTCGGTGCCGGCGCCGAAGCCCAGATACTCGTGCGTGGGCCGCGCATAGCAGTATCCACACGAATGGAAACATCCGCGATAGGGATTGACGCTCCACTCGAATCCCACGTCCGGGCTGTCATTGTGGGAAAGGATCTCGCGGGTCCGATCTTCGTAGACCTCGAGCTCGGCGGGCGGGATCTCGTCGATGTACTCGACCGCCGTGGAGAGCCACGGATTCGGCGGATTGGAGATCGGACGCGTCGCGCTCACGCGAAGACGCTGCACCTGCACGCGCGTTCAGTCAAGGGTTTCGGTTGCGATCGGCGCCGCCGGGTGACAGAACGCGCTCCCTACAGGAGGTCCGCACGATGAAGAGCACCGCGACTGCGCAGTGGGAAGGCGATCTGATGTCGGGCAAGGGCAAGACCAGCGCCGCGAGCGGCACCTTCCGGGACGCGAACCTGAGCTGGAAGGCGCGCACCGAGGGCGCGGCCAGCAGCACCACCCCGGAGGAGCTGCTCGCCGCATCGCACGCGAGCTGCTTCAGCATGGCGCTCTCGCACGGCCTGGCCCAGGCCGGCCATCCCGCGCGCCGGCTCTCCACCACCTGCGTCGTGGAGTTCGGCCCCAAGCAGGGCGGCGGCGGTTTCGAGGTGAAGTCGTCGGCGCTGGAAGTGAAAGGCCAGGTCCCCGGCATCGATCAGGCGGCCTTCGCCAAGGCCGCCGAGGCCGCGAAGACCGGCTGCCCGATCTCCAGCGCGTTGAAGATCGCGATGAGCGTCAAAGCAACGTTGGAGAGCTGACGGCGCGGACGCAGAGGGATCGCGGCCGGGGACCCCAAGACCCGCACGCCGACCCGCACCCGCACGCGCACCCGCACCCGATCCCGCGAGCGCACCTCGCGAGCCCCCGCGAGCCGCTAATGCGGCTCGCGTGTAGAGCCGATGGGCGGCCCGATCCGATCCCACGCGTCCTTCGCGGCGTGCCGCGCATCGCTCCACGGCAGCGTCGAGTCGCCGCGCGACTGCTCCCACCCCGCTGCGAGGTTCGGCTCGATCTCCTCCCACGTCATGTCGCCGTGCATCATCCTCGCCTGCCAGCCGTAGCTGTACGCCGGCCGGTAGGTGTCGTACGGCACGTTCGCTTTCGCATACGGCCGGCCCGGATAGGCCCTGCGCCACCATTCCTCCTCGATGGTCGGATGCACCGACTCTGCCGCCGCCTTGCCGCCCATCCCGCCGGCAGCCACGCCGATGGCGGCGCCCACCATCGCGCCCGCCGGTCCGCCGATCGCGCCGCCGATGGCCGCGCCCGCGACGCCCGCTCCCGCTGCGCCGATTCCGACGCCGACCGGGTGCGCGCCCGGAGTCTGGGTGATGGGATCGCGATTCTCCGAACCCTTGCGCACGTCGTCCTTGCGCTGCGCCATGTTCAACGCCTCCTCGCGGCGAATTTTGGGCTCCTGCCGCGCCGCGATAAGCGACAGTCGGACATCCGGAGGCCCGCAGGCTTGCAGGGCGGGCAGGCGGTGCAAAACGTCCGCGAATGCGAACCGTTGCCGTCGCCGTCCTGCTCTTTGCCGCCGCGTGCCAGAAGGGCGTGGCGTCCGGCTCCTCGTCCTCCGTCCCGCCTCCGGTGTCCACTCCGGGAACGCCTCCGGTCGATCCGGGCGTGCCTCCGGCCCCGCCGGCGACGCCTCCGCCGGTGGACACCGCGCCGAATCCGCACCGCATCGGCGGACTGGGCGCGGGCCCGTTCCCCACCGGTTCCCTGCTGATCTACGGCGCGGCGCAGGGCCTGCTCGAGGCGCCCGTCTCCGCTTCGGTGGACGAGTCGGAGAACCTGTGGGTAGTGACGCAGAAGGCGCTCTACCTGATGGCCCCGGGGGCCCGGGTCTTCCGCCGCTACACCGCAGCCGACGGGCTCCACTACGGCCCCGGCTTCACCGACGGGCCCGACATCACCATGGTGGAGGGCGGCGCCGCCGGCGAGTGCTTCGTGGGCTACTTCTTCCACGACACGAACGACAGCATGTTCAAGGGAGCGCACACCAACCTCGACCCCTTCGCGCATATGGGGAAGATGGACCAGGTGCTGCTGCAGGCGGATGGCTCGCTGAAGGTGACCCGGTACGACCTGCGCAACTCCAACGACGGCCATTTCTACGAGACGCGGACCGTCATGAGCATGGTCTACGACCACTTCCAGCACCCGGGAAACCTCTACGTCGGCTCCAACCACGGCATCACCCGCATCGTCCCGGCGAAGTACACGCCGCCGCCTCCGCAGTTGCAGAACGATCCCTGGAACACGTCGTGGGAGAGGACGTGGTACGCCGATCACGTGCACCCGTGGACGTGCATCGGCGCGCTCTGCACCGGCGATACCAACGTCGACCACGTCAGCTTCGGCGACTGGTTCGGTCTCACGCTCGCGCCCGACGGCCGGCTCTGGATGGGCGGCCTCACCACCGCGGGCGCGGTCAACTTCCGCGAGGATCTCCACGACTGGGTGCAGAGCTGGAAGCCGTTCAATCCGTTCGACCCCGCGTTCGAGACGCCGCCCGTCTTCACTCCGCCGGCCCACGGAGACGCCGTGAACATCCGCGGCGTGGCGGCCACGCCGGACGGCATGATCTGGTTCGTCTCCGGCGAGGTGGAGGCCTGGCGCGGCCCCACCTACGGGATCGCCGGCTACGACGGCCACCGCTTCACCTACTTCGACCCGATGAAGCTCGGAGCCATCGAGTACAACGTCCTCGAGGTGCAGGCGCTCCTCGACGGGCGGCTCGTCTTCGGGTTCCCCAGCTCAGGCCTTCTGGTCTGGACGCCGGGCGACGCGCAGGGCCGCCGCATCACGCAGCGCGACGGCCTGCCCGGCGAGCGGATCGGTCGCATGTCGCAGGACCGCATGCACGACCCGCCGCTCCTGCTCGTGCCCACCGACGAGGGCCTCGCCATCTTCCGCGACGTGCCCTGATCGGAACAACCGCCGCCGCGGAAGCTGCTACCCTGCGGCGCCGGTGGCGGTCCCCGATCGACAGATGCGCGCCGCGGTGCTGGCGGTGGCCGGCGCCGCGATCCTCTGGTCGAGCGGCGGCCTCTTCATCAAGCTCGCGCCCATGCCCGCGCTGGCGGTGGCCTGCGGCCGCTCGCTGATCGCGGGACTCTTCTACCTTGCGCTGCTCCGGCCGGATCTGCGCAAGGCGCGCTGGGCCACCGCCGCCTCCTACGCCGCCTGCATCGTCACCTTCGTCTCGGCCACCAAGCTGACCACCGCGGCCAACGCCATCTTCCTGCAGTACACCGGACCCGCCTACGTGCTGGTCCTCTCGCCGCTCTTGCTCGACGAACCCTTCCGGCCCATCGACGCCATCTGCGTGGCCCTCTCGCTCGCGGGCATGTCGCTCTTCTTCGTGGGCAGGGTGGAGGCGGGACAGGCGCTGGGCAACGCGCTTGGCATCGTCTCCGGCGTCTTCTTCGCGCTCACGGTGGTGCTGCTGCGCCGCGACGCGCGGACGGGCACCGGCGATGCGCTCCCCGCCACCGCGCTCGGCAACCTGCTCGCGGCGGCGGTCACGCTGCCCTTCGCGCTGCGGGCGCTGCCCGCCATGCTCAGCCTGCGCGGCGCGGGCGTCCTGCTCTACCTCGGCATCGTCCAGCTCGGCGTCGCCTACCTGCTGTTCATCAGGGGCGTGCGCCGCGTGCCGGCCGCGGAGGCGTCGCTCATCTGCATGCTGGAGCCGGTGCTCAATCCGGTCTGGGTGTTGATCGGCTTCGGCGAGCGGCCCGGCGCGTGGGCGCTCGGCGGCGGCGCGGTGGTGATCTCCGCGGTGGTGGTCCGGACGCTCGCGCCGCAGCCTCAGCGCGCGTCCACCACCAACGTGTAGAAGGCGCCCGCGGCGTCGTCGTACCACCAGTCCAGCGGCCTGCCGCTGCTCGCTGCCGGGGCGGGAGCCTTGGCTGCGACGGCCGCGGTGTGGAATGCCGCCTTGCCCACCGCGAAGTAGTAGGTCACCGGCCCGAGCTCCAGTTTCCAGGCGGTCTTGTCCACCCATTGCGGCCGCGGCTGGCGCGCCCGCGCCACCTTGTCCTGCGCGATCTGCGCGGCGCTCTTTCCCTGCCAGGCCTGCTGCAGCTCGGTGATGCGGGCCTGGACGGCGGCGGGCGTTTCGGGCTCCCACGCGAGCGCGGGCAGCGAGGCGAAGAGGGCGAGCGATGCGAGGCGCGCGATCATGCGCGCCATCGTAACAGCTTCAGCGGAGGGCGTTGCGCCAGAAGACCTTGGTGCATCCGCTCGCGCCGCTCGAACCGACCACGCTGCCGTCGGCTCCCACCGAGACGCTGCTGACGCCCGGGAAGGGCATGGTGCCGCAGAGGTTCCCTTGCGGCGAGACGAGATCGACGGATGCACCGGTCGCCGGAACGAGCGCGTAGGCCTTGCCCGCGCGCACCCGCGCGATGTCGGTGCCGTCGCGGAGAAAGGCGGGCGGCGCGTGCAGGGTCGCATCTCCGGGCTGCAACAGCGCAGACCAGCGGCCGTCGAGCCGCACCACCACGCCGCCGGCGAAGAGCGGCCGCGCCAAGACGCGCGCCGCGGTGCCCACCGGGAACGGGGCGCCCGCCGTGCCGCTGGCGAGATCCACCCAGAGGCCGCTGACGGCGGAACCTGTGCCCACCAGCGCGAGCACGGCGCCGCTCGCGTCCTGCGCGCCGCCGCGCGGCGTGAAAGTTCCGGACACCGTGACGCTCTGGGTCTCCGTGAGCGTCGGGTCGAGCCTGCGCACCTTCAACCCCGCGGAATCCGCGCTGAAAACAATTGCGCCGTCGCCCTGCGCGGGCGCGAGCGCAACCATTCCCGCCGGCCCGCCTACCGCCAGGCCCCCGTTTCCTCCGGATCCGTTCCATCGCTCGACCAGCAGGGTGCCGGAGCCGGAGAGCCCCACGAATCCCGACGTTTGCGGCAGCAGTTGCGGCTCTGCGGTCTGGAAGTTGCCGCCGTTGGGCGTGCCGATCTCGCTGAACTCCCTCCACAGCGTCGAGCCGCCCGTCGCGGCGACGATGCCCTGCCCGTCGCTGGTGGCGAGGTCGCACGTGTCGCTCGGTGCGTTCGTCGGTACGTCGAAGGTGAACGCGGAGCCAGGCTGCGCGGGCATCACGCCCTCGCAGTCGGCGCTCGGGCCGGCATCCGGCACGCCGCCGTCGAGCGGAGGCGTGACTCCGGTGCCGCCCGCGCCCGCATCCGGCACGCCGCCGGCATGCCCGCCGCCGCATGCCAACGCTGCCACCACCAGAAACCAGCCCGCCCAGCGCATGCTTGCCCCCATGCCCGGCAGAAGCTGTGCACGGGCAAGGGCGCGGGCCATCCCGCCGGCGCGCCCGGCAGGCCGGAGCGTTCACTGCGCGGCAGAACGTCTTTCCGGATGTGCTTTGGCCGCGCTTTCTGTAGATCGGGGGCATGCCTTCGTTCGCGCAGCTGGGCGCGCCGGAACCGCTCGCGAACGCTCTGGGCGCCCGCGGCTACGAAACGCCCACGCCGGTGCAGGAAGCGGTGCTGCAACCCGATGCGCACGGCCGCGATCTGCTGGTCAGCGCCCGCACCGGCTCGGGCAAGACCGTCGCCTTCGGGCTGGCGCTTGCGCCGCAGCTCCTGCCGCTGCAAAGGCCCGGCAAGCCGCTCGCCCTGGTGGTGGCGCCGACCCGCGAGCTGGCGCACCAGGTGGCGCGCGAGCTGGCCTGGCTGTACGCCGGAGCGCGCATCGCCACCTGCGTGGGCGGGGCCGACGTGGGCGCGGAGCTGCGCGCCCTCAAGTCCGGGGCGCAGGTGGTGGTGGGCACGCCGGGCCGGCTCGTCGATCACCTGGAGCGCGGCTCGCTCCAGCTCGACTGCCTGCGCGCGCTGGTGCTGGACGAGGCCGACGAGATGCTCGACCTCGGGTTTCGCGAGGAGCTGGAGCGCATCCTCGGAGCGGCTCCCGCGGAGAGGCGGACGCTGCTCTTCTCCGCCACCATTCCACCGGAGATCGAGCGGCTCGCGCGCAAGTACACCAAGGATCCGCTGCGCATCGCCGCCAATCCGCCTGCGCAGGCGCATGCGGACATCGAGGTCCGCGCGCACCTGGTGGCGCCGCGCGAGCGCGAGCACGCGGTGGTCAACGTGCTGCGCTACCACGCCGCTCCCGCGGCCATCGTCTTCTGCGCCACCCGGGACGGCGTATCCCATCTCGCGCAGGCGCTGATCGAGCGCGGCTTCTCCGCGGTGCCCATCTCCGGCGAGCTGTCGCAGGCGGAGCGGACCCGCGCGCTGCACGCGCTGCGCGACGGCCGGGCGCGGGTGCTGGTGGCCACCGACGTCGCCGCCCGCGGCCTCGATCTCCCCGACGTGGCGCTGGTGGTCCAGGCGGACCCGCCGCACAACGCGCAGGTTTTGCAGCACCGCAGCGGGCGCACCGGCAGGGCCGGGCGCAAGGGCGTGAGCGTCGTGCTCGCGCCGCCGCCCTTGCGCAAGCCGGTGGAAACGATGCTGCGCAGGGCGGGGCTGCACGTGGCTTTCACGCCCCCGCCGGACGCCGACGTCATCCGCGTGCACGACCGCGACCGGCTGGTGCGCGAGATCGATCAGCTCTCGCGCGAGCCGTTCCAGGAGGACGACGTGGCGCTGGCGAGGCTTCTGCTGCGCGACAGGGAAGCCGAGAAGCTGGCCGCCGCGCTGGTCAAGCTGCGCCGCGAGGCGCTGCCCGCTCCGGAGGAGCTGCCGCTCACCGCAGAGCTTTCTCGACGCAAGCCGGGCGAGCGCCACGACGTCTCGACGCGCAAGCCGAAGGGGCGCGAGCGGGAGGAGGGCGTCTGGTTCCGCGTCAACGTGGGCCGCTCGCGAAAGGCCGACCCGCGCTGGCTCCTGCCCATCCTCTGCAGGCGCGGCGGGGTGGACCGGCGCATGATCGGGCGCATCGAGGTGCTCGACGACGAGACGCGGTTCCAGGTGTCGCGCCCCGCCGCGCCGCACTTCCGCCGCGCCGCCGGCAAGCCGGACCGCAAGGACCCGAACATCCGCATCACGCAGGTGGAGTGACGAGTCCCGGCCGGCGAAGGCGGCTCAGGGACTTTGCCTGTGGTGTTGGACCTGGACGCTACGAGACGCGTTCTAGGCGGTGGCGAGCGGCTGGAGCGGGCGGACGGCGTTGTAGCGGTTCTTGCCCGCGCGCTTGGCGCCGTAGAGCGCGCCGTCGGCGGAGTGGATCAGATCCTCCGCCGTCTCCACGTCCTCGGCCGGGTAATAGGCGAGGCCCAGGCTGGCGGTGATCTTGATGGTCCTGCCCTCCTCGTCCTTGAGCACCACTTCCGAGATGGCGCGCAACAGGCGCTCGCACACGCGCATGGCGCCTTCCGCCGGCGTCTGCGGCAGGATGATGCCGAACTCGTCGCCGCCGTACCGCGCCGGCACGTCGGAAGCGCGCACGCTCTTGGCGATGGCCGCGCCCACGGCGCGCAGGACCTTGTCCCCCACCACGTGCCCGCACTGATCGTTCACCGGCTTGAAGGCGTCGAGATCGATCATCGCGAACGCCAGCGGCTCGCCGTGGCGGTCGGCGCGCTGCATCTCCTGCACCAGCCGATCCATGAGATAGCGGCGGTTGTGCAGGCCGGTGAGGGGGTCCGCGACCACCATCTTCTCCAGCCGCGTCTGCAGCTCGCGGATGCGGTCGTGGATCTTCTTGGTGCGCAACAGCGCCATCGCCCGCGCCAGCAGCTCGGAAGGATCGCAGGGCCGCTGCACGTAGTCGTCGGCGCCCAGCTGGAGCCCCCGCACCTTCTCCGCGGTCTCGCTGCGGCGGGAGGAGACCAGGACCGGCAGGTACTCCAGCTCGCCGGTCTTGAGCCGGGGCAGCAGCTCGAGCCCGTCCATGTCGGGAAGCGTGCGCCCCAGCACCACCAGATCGGGCCGCTCCGCGGCCAGAAGCTCCAGCGCCTGCGCGCCGCTCGCCGCCTCGGAGACGAACATCCCCGCGTCGGCGAAGAGCGTGCTCTGCATCAGGCGCTCCGCATCGTCGGCCTGTACGACGAGCACGCGGGACGGGTCGGCCATGGGTCTCCTGGGGGAGGGCGAAAATGTAGCAGAGTGGACAAGGCGCTGTGAATCCCGAGAGCGGGGTCGGTTCTTGACGCACATGTCCGCACGGTCTAGGCGTCGCCGATGCGTTTCCACCGGTTCGAGCGGCCGGGCAAGGTCAGGCTGGCCCGCATCTCCGAAGATCCGCCCGAGGGCATCACCAAGAGCCACGCGAAGCGGCGCTTCGACGCGCTCAACGACGAGCTGTTCGAGCTGCAGGACCTGATGTGGGGCGCGCGCACACATTCGGTGATGATGGTGCTGCAGGGCCGCGACGCCGCGGGCAAGGACGGCGCCGTCAAGCACGTGGTGGGCGCGCTCAACCCGCGCGGCGTGCTGGTGACCAGCTTCGGCGTGCCCACCCAGGAGGAGCGCGAGCACGACTTCCTCTGGCGCATCCACCGCCACGCGCCGCGGCTGGGCGAGTTCGCCATCTTCAACCGGTCGCACTACGAAGACGTGCTGGTGGTGCGGGTGAAGGAGCTGGTGCCGGAGGCGGTCTGGAAGGAGCGCTACCGGCTCATCGACGCCTTCGAGCGCACGCTCGCGACCGGCAACTGCATCATCCTCAAGTACTTCCTGCACATCACCAGGGCCGAGCAGAAGGAGCGCCTGCTCGAGCGCGAGGAGGACCCCACCAACGCCTGGAAGCTGAACGTCGAGGACTGGAAGGAGCGGGAGCTGTGGGACGACTTCACCCGCGCCTATGAGGACGCGATCGGCAAGTGCGCCTCCGCCGACGCGCCCTGGGTGGTGGTGCCGGCCAACGCCAAGTGGTACCGGAACCTGGTCATCGCCGAGAGCCTGGCGGCGGCGCTGCGGCCCTATCGCAAACAGTGGCGCGAGACGCTGGACGAGGAGGGCAAGATCGGCCGCCGCGACTTGAAAGAGTGGCGCGCCGCCCAGCGCGTCGCGAAGCGCTCCCGTCCGGCGCAGCCGCGCGCGAAGGGCGGGGGCGGTTAACCGATGGTCACCTTTCTCACGCCGCGGGAGGTCAACAGGTCCGGCAGGCGCTTGCGCTGATCGCCCTGCAGAACCAGCGCGCCGCCTTCCACCGCTCCGCCGCAGCCGAGCGCGTTCTTCAGCGCCTTCAGCCAGTTCTCGAGAGCGGCGGGTTCGAGCTCCAACTGCTCGACGACCGTCACTTCCTTGCCGCCGCGGCCCTTGCGCTCCATCCGCACCACCGCGCGCGCGGGACCTTTGGCCCGGGGAGGCGGGGGCGCGTCGCCCGGAGGAAGATCGCGCAGCTTTTCACGCAATGCGCCAAATGGATTGTGGAATGGCTTCTTGTCGTCACTCATCGGGAGGTGGCCTTTGGCGCGCGGGCAATGCGTGCAAGACTGCAGGCGGTGCTCTCATCTGGCAAGCGCATCCTCGAGCAGATCAGGCAGGCTTCCCGCACCCTGGAGCTGGTGACGCCCTACGTTCGCGGCGCCGCGCTGGAAGACGCGCTGGTGAACGCTCCCGCGCGGCGCAAGCGCCTGCTGACCCGGTACCGGCCGGCGGACATCCTCTCCGGCGCAACCGACGTGGCGATGCTCGGGCGGCTGCGGCGCAAGCTGGAGGTCCGCGTCATCGAGGACGTGCAGGCGCGCGCGTACATCGTGGACGGCCGCTGGGCGTACGTGGGCTCCTGCGCGCTGACGCCGGCATCGCTCCTCGACTCCGGCGCCGACATGGGCGTGGCGGTCTGCGACGAGGTGTCGCTGCGGCTCCTCTACGCGCAGTTCGCCCAGCTCTGGACGCGCGCAACCGAGATGACCGCCGCGCAATGGATGCTCGCGCAGCACGCCGCCGACGGCGCCAGGGACAGCATCGAGGCCGCGCACCGCGACCTGCGCGAGGCGGAGCGCGCGCTGGGGCGATTCGTGGAGGTTCCCCGGCTGCGCGCGGCGCGACGGAACCCGGGGGCGCCGGAGCGGCGGACGCCCGCGTTCGTTCGCAGGAGGATGGAGGAGTGGGCGGGCTCGGCGGCGCTCGCGCACCAGGTGGCGGACTTTCTCGGCTGGACGCTCGCCTCCATTCCCTACGCGGAGGGCTCCGCCGCCTGGACCGTGCTGCTGGGCGAGCACTCCGTGCGGGTCAAGCTCGGCGTTCCGGAGATCTTCTCGATCGAGGAGAGCGAAGAAGACGGCGCCCGGATCGCGGTGATGGGCCTCGACGGCCGCCTGGGCCCGGGCGACAGGCCGCTCCTGCATTCCTCCGGAGCGGTGCTGGTCGCCTCGCCCTACGCGAGCGCGAGCGGCCTCACCCGCGACGCGGTGCGGATCTCGTTTTCGCCGCGGGAGCTGCCGCAGCTGCGGCCGGCGATCGAGCCGGCGCTCGCGGCGTACCTGGAACTGCAGGGAGCGCACGCCGCCACCGTGGCGCAGCGATGGTTCGCGAGCAGCGTGCTCGAGTATCTCGAAGACGAGCTCGATCGGGCGCTGCCGTGGCCCCGGGACACCGCGCGGCCGCTCACCGCCTGAGCCGGTCCCACGCCACCGCGAAGAACCCGTCGGTGCCGTCCACGTGCGGCAAGAGATGCAGCGTGCCCGTTCGCCGCAGCTCCGGATGCGCCCGCTCGAAGGCAAGGGCCACCTCCTCGTTCTCCGCGCGGCGCACCGTGCAGGTGGCGTAGACGATGCGCTGCCGCGCCAGCGCCGCCGCGGTCTCCAGCAGCTGGCGCTGGAGCGGCGGGAACGAGGGAAGTCGAGCGGCGTCGATGCGCCAGCGCGCGTCCGGGCCGCGGCGCAGCGTTCCCAGTTCCGAGCAGGGAGCGTCCACCAGCACGCGGTCCGCCGCCACCGGCGCGGGGACGATCTCGATGCGCTCCGTGGCATGCGCCCGTGCCGCGCGGGTGCGCAGGCGGGCGGTGCGCGCGCGGTCGGGATCGTGCGCGAGGACGTGCGCGCCCTGGGCCGCGAGCAGGAGCGACTTGCCGCCGGCGCCGGCACAGAGGTCGAGGACGGTTTCCCCGGCGAGGGGCTCCACCAGCATTCCCACGAGCTGGCTGCCTTCGTCCTGCGGCTCGAAGAGTCCTTCGCGCCAGGCCTTCGAGCCGAACAGATTCGGGTTGCGGCCCTGCACGTGGAGCGCGTCGGGCGCGAGGGCGCCAGGCCGCGTCTCGATGCCTTCGCCGGCGAGCCTGCGCCCGAGCTCCTCGCGGGTGCAGAGAAGCCGGTTCGCGCGCAGGCAGACCGGGCCCGGGACCGCAACGGCAGCGCAGAAGGCCGCGGCGCCGTCGCCGAGCTCGGAGAGCAGATGCGCCTCCAGCCAGTCCGGAAGCGACCAGAGGTCCCCGAGGCGCAGGGGCGCATCCGTCCTGCGCGGCGGCGGCGGGGCGCAGGCCAGCGCCGCGGCCTGCGCCTCGGGCAGTCCGCCGAGATCGCGCAACAGGCAGAGGAGCAACACCGCAGGGTCCTGCGACCCGGAGGCCTCCCACGCCAGCCGCCTGCGCCAGAGCGCCACCCCGAAGATGGCTTCCACGGCGGCCGTCCGCCCGTCCCGGGAGAGCTCGGGATGCGACCGGAGCGCGCGCTCCACCTCGAGCTCCGCCGCCGCGCCCTGCAGGACCCTGCCGATGGCGGGCAGGACCACGTCGGTGCGCAGGGCGCCCCAGGGAAGCTCGCGCAGCCGCTGCATCGCGCCATTCTGTCGCCTGGCGCACAGCCCGGCCAGCCGCTCCTGCGCGCGGGCGCGACCGTCCACATTTTGAGCGCCGATGGACGATCCACGTCAGTTGCTGGAGGAGGGCCGTTTCGAGGAGCTGGCCCACGACGATCATCCGCTCTGGCGCGGCCTGGCGCTCCTGGAGCTGAAGCGCTGGCCGGACGCCGCCCGCGCTTTCGAGGACGCGCCCGACGCCGGCGAGAGCGGCACCATGCTGGAGCTGGCCGGAGCTGCGCGCTGGCTCGCCGGCGAGCGCGAGGCGGCGATCGAGCGCTGGGTCACCGCGCTGGACGCGCCCTACGAAGGCCCGGCCAGCCGCCTGAAGCCACCCGCGCTCCTCGTCTATGCGGGCACCCGGATGGGCGACGAGCGCTTCGTGCTGCGCGGCACGCGGCTGCTCACCAAGTCATGGAAGCCGAAGATCCAGCGGATCTGGCCGGGGCCGGTGGCGGGCTTCTTGCTCGGCAAGGTGGAGGAGAAGAGCCTCCTCGAAGAGGGTTATGCGGACCCGGACCTCGAGTCGCGCCGGCTCGCCTCGGCTCATTTCTGGGTGGCGCTGCGCAGCCCGCAGAAGGCGCGCGAGCACTACGAGGCCGCCGTGCAGAACGAGGGCGCGAGCGTGCTGGAGGTGGAGCACCACCTCGCCCACGGAGAGCTGCACGGCTGACCCGCGCCGTGGCTACTTCGCCATTCCGAAGATGGTGCGAAACACGGCCGGATTGATGCTGACCAGCGCGCTGAGGCGAAGCTCGGATGGGCCGTCGAACTGCAGCGGCGTGCTGCTGCGCGCGCGCATCAACACCCGCACGTTCTCGCCGCCGAGCCCGGGAATCTCGAGCTGGCCCTCCGCATAGAGCCGGTTGCGCTGATCGGATTTGAACGAGGCATCCTGCCAGTATCCATCGCGGGCAAATCCGAGCTCGAGAAAGCCGCGCGTGTCGGCCAGCGAATCGCCGGGATTGCCTGCGTTGTATCCGGCAACCTGGAACCGGAAGCCCCCGAAGAAGTTGCCCTTGAGGTTGGTGAAGTCCGACGGCAGGGAACGCATCCCGACGCCGCCCACCACGCCGAACGCGGGCAGGTTCCATCCCGCTCCCCACGGATAGCCGATGGCCCGCGCGGCGCCCTCGAAGATGGTGGACGACGCGAGCGACACGGGCGGCTGGCCGCCGGAGGGCGGTGAAGCCGGGGCCGACGAGCCCGGAACGTTGAGCGAGCTGATGCGGAGATCCACCGCGCCCCCGAAGACGTCCAGCCATCGCGAGGTGCCCGTCAGCGCCAGCTCGGTGTCGGTCTCGAAGCTGCCGTTGTTCTTCATCACGAACACCGGCCCGACGTCGATGCTGAGGTGATGGGGCTCGAGCGCGACGACGCCGTCGGCCTGGTGCAGCTCCACGGTCTGCGGGGCGTCGTTGGGGGTCGCGGTGCCCCTCGGCGCGGGCGGCGCGTAGGAAGCCGGAATGTTGCCGCGGTTGACCCAGCGGTTCTTGCGCAATGCCTGCAGAAAGGCGTCGTCGATCAGGTTGAAATGTCCGCGGACCTCGCTGGCGGGGATGGTGGCGACGGCCGACGCGGAGATGGCGGTGCAGGTCTTCTCGGGGGCGTACCAGATCCGGGTGCGTCCGGCCGAAGCCAGCAGATCGAGTCCGGTCAGGTCGACGGCGTAGGCCTCCCCGGCGTCGGAGTCGGACGCGTAGATCAAATCGCCGTTGTTGACGGCGACCGCCATGCGCCTGGGCTGGTCGGGGCTGCGCTGCGACTCCTCGATCCAGACGCGATACCGCGCCGCGGGCTTCGACTTCGCGACGAGCTGGACCGAGCTCTGGCCAATCCACTTGAACGAGAACGAAGGCGCGCCGCAGGCCGCATCTTCGGCATTCGCAGGAAGGCAAATGCCGGCGGCGACGATCGAGCAGATCGCGCGAATCCAGTGACTGCGCATGGGATCCCCCTCTTGCCGCAGCAGTCGCGGCAAGGGCGCCATTAGGCGCCCGGCGTAAACGCTGTCAATCCGCATCAGGTCACTGCGGTAACGCAGCGGACTGCGGAGACACGGCCTCGATCATCTGCGGAAACAGGTCGAGGTTGCACGCCAGCGGCACATGGCCCGGCGCCGCGGCCCTGCGGAAGGGAAAGTTGCAGGCGTGGCCGAATTCGCGCTGGCCGTTGCCGAGGACGGGGTCGGTGTCGGAGAGGAAGATCGCGTAGGCCTTCCGCGGCGCCGCGCAGAGCCAGGCGCTGGGGGCGTCGCGCTGCGCCACCGTCTCCGCGGTCCGCCGCTCCAGCACGGTCCGGAACGACGGCGTCGGCCGCTCTCCATACCTGCCGGCGAGGATGCGGCGGAAATAGGCCTGCATCGAGTCCACGGCGGCCGAGTGCCAGGTGCTGTCCAGGTTGCCGGCGGCGAGATCCGGGTCGAGCAGGGGGTCGAGCACCGCGCCGCGCGCCTCCAGCCCGCGCGCCAGGGCCCCTCGCGTGGCGAGCAGCGCCTCCATGCCGCCCAGCGAAATCCCCACGAAGGCGAGCGGGCCCGCGGCTGGAACACCGCAGGCCGCGGCGACTCGTTCTGCTGCCTCGATGCCGCGGCGCGCCTCGCGCACCGGGTCGAAGGCGATGGGTCGCACCGCCTCGTCCCGGACCAGCGCGAAGGTCAACAGGCCCTTCGCAGAAGCCACCTCCGCGAAGCGCTCGTTGACCCAGCCGGACGCGGGCATTCCCATGCCGGAGAACGCGACCAGCACTCCATTTGCCGCCGCGAAGTCGCGGTAGAGGTAGCCGAAGACGTCGCCCGAGGGCGTCTCGATGCGAACCAGCGTGCCGGGCCTGCCCCGCGAGAAGGCGCGGTGCAACGGGCCTTCTCCGCTGCAGGCCAGATCCAGCGGAATCGCGCCGGTGACCACCTCGGGCGGGCTCACCAGGCGGGTCGCGTCCGGCCCCACCGTGGCGAGCGAGCAGAGCGCGCCGTCGAGGCGAGCCCCGCCCACCAGCGGGAACCCGGAATGGAAGAGCGGCTCGTCAGGAGAGTCGCGCACCACCGTGGGCCAGAACGCGGAGCAGCCCGCCGCGAGCAGGCCCAGGACGGCGAGGGGGAGGGCGCTGGAGCTGGCCATCTGGATGCGGACCTCTTGACCGCAGCGTACTCCAGGACCGGGGACGGCCCCTACGGCACGCTGCCGCAGCTCTCAGGAGACGTACCCGGAGGCCTGCAGCCGGAACAGGTGCGCGTAGCGGCCGTTGCGGGCGAGCAGCTCGTCGTGGGTACCCAGCTCCTCGATGCGGCCTTCGCGCAGCACCGCGATCCGGTCGGCGCGGCGCACGGTGGAGAAGCGGTGCGAGATGAGGATGGCGGTCCGGGTCGCCGCGAGCTGCTGCAGGCGCCCGAACAGCTCGTGCTCCGCCTCCGCGTCGAGCGCGGCGGTGGGCTCGTCCAGGACCAGCACCTCGGAGTCGCGCATGAACGCGCGCGCGAGCGCGATCTTCTGCCATTGGCCGCCGGACAGCTCGTGTCCCTCCTCGAACCAGCCGCCCAGCATGGTGTCGAGCTTCTGCGGCAGCTGGTCGATGACCGTCCGCGCGCCGCCTTCGTCCACCGCGCGCTCCACCCGCGCCCGGTCTTCCAGCGCGGGAACCCAGCCCACGCCGATGTTCTCGCGCGCGGTCCACTGGTAGCGGACGAAGTCCTGGAAGAGCACTCCGATGCGGTCGCGCAGGTCGCGGGCGTCCATGTCGCGCAGGTCCACCCCGCCGTAGAGCACCGCGCCCTCGTTGGGATCGTAGAGGCGCATGAGCAGCTTCACCAGCGTGCTCTTGCCGGCGCCGTTCTCGCCCACGAAGGCCATCTTCTCGCCCGCGGCCAGCTTGAGCGACACGCCGCGCAGGACCCACTTGTCGCTGCCCGGATAGCGGAAGGACACGTCGCGGAACTCGATCTCCTGCGCGCGCGCCCGCGCCGGCGCCAGCGGCGGAAGCCGTCGCGGAGACTCGCCGCCGGTGCCGATGTCCAGGTAGGTGAAGAGGTTCGACATGAACAGCCCGTCCTCGTAGAGGCTGCCGATGGAGGCGAGCGCGGACTGGATGGACGACTGGCTCTGCCGGAACACGGACAGGTAGAGCGTCAGATCGCCCAGCGTGATGGCCCCCAGCGCGGCGCGCGCCGCCATGAAGGCGTAGGCGCCGTAGAAGGCCAGCAGCGAGACCAGGCCGAGGGCGATTCCGGCGGCGCTCTTGCGCAGCGCGAGCGCCCGGTCCTCCGAGTAGAACTTGTCGAAGAGCGCCCGGTAGCGGTCCAGCACCAGCGGCCCCAGGTTGAAGAGCTTCACTTCCTTCACGTGCGAGTCGCGGGTGAGGATCCACTCCAGGTAGTTCTGCCGGCGGCCTTCCGGCGCGCGCCAGGTGTTGAGCCGGAACGACTCGCCGGAGAAGCGCGCCTCGGCGATGAACGAGGG
>DATDMU010000337.1:0-4924 GCA_036518615.1 Myxococcales bacterium | reverse complement strand
ACCTGCGCCGGCATGCTCCGCGTGTTCTCGGGATCGAGGATGCCGAGCATCGGCTTGAGCCTTCGGTGGGCGATGCCGGTCTTCGCGTGCAGCGGCGTGTAGTCGAAGATGGCGACTCCGGTGGTCTCGCTGCCGGTTCCCGCGGTGGTGGGCACGGCGATCAGCGGCTTGAGCGGGCCGGGGCAGGGCAGGCCCTTGCCGATGGGCGCGTTGACGTAGTCGAGGACGTCCGCCGGCCAGGTGTCGTAGAGGTTGGTCGCCTTGGCGGTGTCCATGGTCGAGCCGCCGCCCACGGCGACGAAGGCGTCGAAGCGGTCGTGCCTGGCGAACTCGATCGCCTCCTTGAAGGAGACGTCGGTGGGCTCGACCCGGACGCGGTCGAAGAGCGCATGCGAGATCTTGTTGTCGCGCAGGCTCTCCAGCACCGTCTGCACCGGCGCGAGCTTGGCGAGGTTGGGGTCGGTCAGCACCATCACCCGCCTGGCGCTCATCTCGGCAAGGTCCATGCCGATCTCGCGGGTGACACCGCGGCCGAAGCGGATGCTCGAAGCGGCGAGCTCGAACGCGTTCTCCAGCGCCATCGATTCCTCCTCAGGAAGTTGCCGCCCTCGCCCCCGCGCTCCAGCCGAACCAGGCGATGGCGATCGCCATTCCGGCGAGGATGACGGCGAAGCCGATGCTGGATGCGGCGCTGAAGAGCGCGAGGGTTCCGCTCGACAGCCCGGTGAAGGCGAGCCCGACGACGGGCAGCACCGGAGCGCCGCAGCCCGCCAGCGTGCAGGGGCCGGTGCCCAGGCCCACCACGCTGGTCACCGCCCCGGCAATACCCGCAGGACGCGCGGCCCTGAAGCACGCCGCTCCCTGGCGCCGCCGATAGGACCAGAGCGCGAAGTAGGTGCCGAAGATCAGCGAGGAAGCCGCGATGCGGAAGAGCGTCGGCACGTCGACGACGAAGCTCCACTCGACGCCCTCGCCCGGGTTGTCGGCGCTCACCCACGCGATGGCCATGCCGGAGAGGAAGGAGAGCTTCTGCGACCAGGGCTCGGAGGAGGCGAGATAGTCGGGCACGCGCGACAGCCAGGCATTGACCGTGTACGAATCGGGCGGCTTTCGCGCCAGCGAGAGCACCGCCACCGGCGCCGCCAGCGAGAAGAGGAAGACCGCCGCCGCCGCGAGCCAGACGATTCTTGCGCGCGCGCGGATCGCGGCGCCCGTTCCGCGCACGGTCTGCGCGATGGCTGCGGCGATTCCGCGCGCCGTCGTTGCGATCGCTGCCAGGGCCCGCTGGACCATTGCCGCGCACCGCCTTCGCAAATGTTGAGCATACTTGAGATTTGCAAAGATCGACAGTGCGATCGTTGACGTTCGTGAGCGGCGTGTGCTAGCGGCGACAGTGGCTCCACAGGCTGCAAAAATTGCAGGGAGGGCCCAGACAATGGCAGACCGACCGACTCGACGGGATTTCCTGTCCCAACTCGGTGTCACCGCGGCAGCTGCGGTTGGAGGTTCGGCGCTCGGAGTGGCCGTCCCGGGCATTGCCCGGGCCGCCGAGAAGCCGAAGGGGACCATCCCCGACAAGCCCTTCAAGATCGGTCACATGACCTTCTTCACCGGCGCGGGCGCGGTGCTGGGCGAGCCGATGTACAAGGGCAACGTCCTCGCCGCCGAGGAGATCAACGCGCAGGGCGGCCTGCTGGGAAAGCGGAAGATCGAGATCCTCAAGGCCGACGAGGCCGCCGGCACCGACGCCAACACCAAGGAGATGCGCCGCCTCAAGCTGTCGGAGAAGATCGACATGTTCATGGGGATCACCTCCAGCGGCAACACGCCGGCGCTGGGCCCCGTGGCGGAGGAGCTGCGGCTGCTCACCATCTTCGTCGACGGCTGCACCGACTTCCTCTTCGACAAGGCCGTCCCCAACCCGCACTACGTCTTCCGCATCACCAACATCCAGTCCGCCGACGGGTCGGCCTGCGCCGTGGGCGTGGCCATGACCTGGCCGGACGTGAAGAAGGTCGCGCACATCCATCCCGACTACTCCTACGGGCGCAACTGCTACGACCACTTCAGCATCGTCACCAAGAAGCTCCTGCCCGGGGCGAAGAACGTCTCCGAGGCGTGGCCCAAGCTCTTCTCCACCGATTTCACGCCGCACATCACCAAGTCGCTGGCGGCCAAGCCCGACCTGCTCGTCACTTCGCTGTGGGGCGGCGACTACGTGGCCTTCTACAAGCAGGCCCTGCAGCACGGCCTCTTCGGCAAGATGAAGGTGGCCACCACGCTGGCGCTGGGCTCGGTGCCGCACTCCATCGGCAAGGACCACCCGGAGGGCGTGCTGGGCGGCGTGCACGCCAACTACCACTTCACCTACCCGGCCGGGAACCGCTGGCCGCTCAACAAGGCCTTCGTCGAAAAGTACAAGGCGCGGTTCAACGAGTATCCCAACTTCCAGGCCGAGGGCGCCTACAGCGCGACCTACGTCCTCAAGACCGCGGTGGAGAAGGCCAACAAGCTGATGGGCGGCTGGCCCGACGACGACGCGATCATCAGCCAGATCGAGGGCATGATGCACCCCGGTCCGGGCGGCTACGTCTACATCCGGCCGGACAACCACCAGGGCTACAAGGACGCGATCACCGGCTTCACCAAGAACGTGCCGGAGTATCCGTTCCCCATCCTCGATCCGGAGCGCATCATCACCATCCCCATCCGCAACATCACCGCGCCGCCCTCCTGGCCCAAGGGCGAGCCGACCTCGACATACACCTGGATCGATCAGACCTGGCCCCAGGTGAAGGCGACCTAAGAACCCAGGTGGACATCCTCGTCATCCACCTGTTCAACGCGCTGCTCTACGCGTCGGTGCTGTTCCTCATCGCCGGCGGGTTGAGCCTGATCTACGGCGTGATGCGGATCGTGAACCTGGCGCACGGGCACCTCTTCGCGCTGGGCGCCTTCATGACCGCATCCGCCGTGGGGACGTGGTTCGCGGGGTCGGAGTCGAACTGGCTCTACCTGCTGCTGCCGGCGGGCGCGGTCCTGTGCGCGCTGGTCGGCGCGCTGATCGAGCCGACGCTCCTGCGCCGCTTCTACAAGAGGCCGGAGGAGTACCAGCTCCTGGTCACCTTCGGCCTCCTGATGATCCTCGAGGACGCGATGCGGTTCGTCTGGGGACCGTACCCGCTCTCGGCCTCGGTGCTCTTCGAGAAGACGGGCCACATCGCGGTCGGCGACTTCATCTACCCGAAGTACAACCTGATGGTCGTCGGCATCGGCTTCGCCTCCGCGCTCTTCCTCTGGGCGTTCATCTACCGCACCCGCTTCGGCGTGGTGCTGCGCGCCACCTCCCAGGACATGCGCCGGGCCGCGGCGCTGGGCATCAACGTCAACCTGGTCTACGTCGAGGCCTTCACCATCGGCTGCTTCATGGCCGGCCTGGGCGGCGCCATCATCGTGCCCAGCCAGTCCGCCGTCCTGGGCATGGGGGTCGACGCGCTGGTGCTCGCCTTCATCGTGGTGGTGGTGGGCGGGCTCGGCAGCCTCGAGGGGGCCTTCGCCGGCGCGCTGATCGTGGGCGTCGTGCGCGAGATCGGCATCAGCGTCTTCCCCGAGCTGGAGCTGGCCATCCTCTACCTGATCGCCGCCATCGTGCTCCTCATCCGGCCCGCCGGGCTGTTTGGCAGGGCGACATGACCACGCTGCCGCTCGCGCTCGACGCGCCGAAGCCGCTCAAGGGCCTGTTCTGGGCGGCGCCGGTGCTCGCCGTCCTGGTCGCGCTGCCGTCGCTGGTCGATCCCTACCAGACCATCCTCCTCGCCTACGGCCTGGTCATGGCCATCGCGGTGCTGGGATTCGATCTCCTGCTCGGCTACACCGGCCTGCTCTCGTTCGGGCACGCCGCCTTCTTCGGCGTGGGCGCGTACACGGTCGCCTTCATGGTGAAGTACCTGCACGTGCAGTCGATGGAGCTCTTCCTGGTGGGCGCCGTCGCCGCCACCGTGCTGGTGACCGCGCTCTTCGGCTACGTCTGCGTGCGCTACACGAAGATCTTCTTCAGCATCCTCACGCTCGCGCTCTCGCAGGTGCTCTGGAGCCTGGCCTTCAAGTTCTTCTGGGTGACCGGCGGCACCGACGGCCTGCGCGTTCCCACCCCCAGGCTGCTCGGGGTGGTCAGCGGCGAGCAGGACGACAAGATCCAGTTCCTCTCGCACGGCTACTACTATTACGTGCTGGTCGTCTTCGTCCTCGCCGTCGCGCTGATGTGGGTGGTGGTCCACTCGCCGTTCGGCAAGGCGCTCCAGGCCATCCGCGACAACGAGACGCGGGCGCGCTTCGTCGGCCTGCAGATCCGCCGCTACCGCTTCGTCGCCTTCCTCGTCTCCGGCGTCTTCACCGGCGTGGCCGGCGCGCTCTGGGTGCCGCTCAACGGCCTGACCACGCCCGACAGCATGCACTGGACCTTCTCGGGCGAGATCGTCTTCATGGCGGTGCTGGGCGGCTTCCGCAACTTCACCGGCCCCATCGTCGGCGCCGTCGTCTTCAACTACCTGAAGACGTACGCGGTGGGGTTCACCGTCTACTGGCAGGCCTTCCTCGGCGTGGTGCTGGTGATCCTGGTGCTGGTGCTGCCCACCGGCATCGTCGGCACCGCCCGGCTCCTCTGGGCGGCGGGGCGAAGGAGGCTCGCGCGGTGACGGCGCTGCTGGAGACCCGCAAGCTGAAGAAGTACTTCGGCGAGACGCACGCCGTCGACGAGGTGGACTTCAGCATCGTCGAAGGCGAAGTCCTCTCGCTGATCGGCTCCAACGGCGCCGGCAAGACCAGCCTCGTCAACCTGATCAGCGGCCTCTTCCCGCCCGACAGCGGCGAGATCCTCTTCCGCGGCGAGGACGTGACCCGGGCCAGCGTCCACGGCCGCATCGCC
>DATDMU010000336.1:0-10741 GCA_036518615.1 Myxococcales bacterium | reverse complement strand
AAGGCGGCGCGGGCGGTGCTGGCGCTCGATTCCTTCCGCTTCGAGGTGCCTGCGGATGCTTTCCTGGGCGCGCCGACGCTCAACATCGGCTTCATGCAGGGCGGCATGAACGTCAATTCCGTCCCCGACGAGGCGGTGATCGGCATCGACATGCGCACCGTCCCGGCGCAGGACCACGCAGCGCTCCGCGCCCGCCTGCAGGAGCTGCTCGGCGACGAGGTGGAGCTGACCGCGATGGTGGACCTGCCCGGCGTGCGGACGGCGGAGGACGACCCGTTCGCGCAGTCGGTGATGGAGACGGTGGCGCGCGTCACCGGAGAGCGGAAGCCGCCGGGCGCGGCGACGTACTTCACCGACGCGAGCGTGCTCACGCCTGCGTTCGGCGGAATCCCCACGGTGGTGCTGGGGCCGGGAGAGATGGCGCTCTGCCACCAGACGGACGAACATTGCCGCGTGGAGCGGATCGAGCAGGCGGTGGAGGCGTACGCCGAGATCGCCCGCGCACGGTGCGGCGCATGATCGGCGTCGCGCAAGCGGTGGCCATGCTCTCCCGGCGCGAGCTGTCCGCCGAGGAGCTGGTGGACCAGTGCTTCGCGCGCATCGAGCAGCGCGAGCCCGCGGTGCACGCCTGGGAAGCGCTCGACGCGGAAGGCGCATTGCGCGAGGCGCGCCGCATCGACGGCCTGCTGGAGCGGCCGCCGCTCTTCGGTCTGCCGGTGGGAATCAAGGATCTGATCGACACGGCAGGCCTGCCGACCGCGTACGGGTCGCCCATCTACCGCGGGCATGTACCTCTCGCCGACGCGCTCTGCGTGCGCGCGCTGCGGCGGGCGGGCGCGGTGATCCTGGGCAAGACCGTCACCAGCGAGTTTGCCGTCTACACGCCGGGGAAGACGCGGAACCCGCGCGATCCGACGCGGACGCCGGGCGGTTCGTCGAGCGGGTCGGCTGCGGCCGTGGCCGATGGAATGGTGCCGTTCGCGCTCGGGACGCAGACGGCGGGGTCGGTGATCCGGCCCGCCTCGTTCTGCGGGACCATCGGCTGGAAGCCCACGTTCGGTGTGCTGCCGATGGAGGGGGTGCGCCCGATGGCGCCGTCCCTGGATACGCTGGGATTCTTCATCCCGGAGCTGGGCGATGTGCCCGTGGTGCTCTCGGCGCTGGGCGCGCCGATGCGCAAGCACGATCCGCTGGAGAAGCCGGTCTTCGGGCTGTGCAGGACGGAGGCGTGGGACCGTGCAGAGCCGACCACGCGCGCTGCAGTCGAGGGCGCGGCGGCGCGCCTCGAGCTTGCGGGCGCGCAGGTGCGCGAGATCGTGCTCGGCGCGCCGTTCGCGGGGCTGATCGAGACGCAGATCGCCATCATGGGCGCGGAGGCCGCGTTGTCCATGCGCCGCGAGCTGGACGAGCGGCCGTACGACCTGAGCCAGCGGCTGCGCGAGTTCCTCGAGGCGGGGAGGGCGGTGACGCCGGAGCGGCTTCGGGCAGCGCATTTCCAGGCGGACACCTGCAGGCGCGAGCTCGAAGGGCTGTTCAAAGGAGTGGACGCGCTGCTCACGCCGGCCGCTGTCGGAGAAGCGCCGGTGGGGCTGGAGAGCACGGGAGATCCGCTCTTCAACCGCATCTGGACGCTGCTGGGGAACCCCTGCGTATCGCTGCCGGTGCTGCAGGGCCCGGCAGGAATGCCGCTCGGCCTGCAGCTCGTCGGCCCGCGCGGGCGGGACGAAACGTTGCTCGCCGCGGCGGAGTACGTGATGGAGGAATTCGCCGCCTGATCTTCAGAGTCGAGCGGCTTCTGCGGTTGCTGAGCACACGGTTTGGGTCGCGCCCCGACGCGGTCGGTGACCGGGGTGGGGAGGCGGCTCAGACATGCAGAAATCGCGTTCGGGATACGTCACGACGTCGGGCGCGGCGTACAGGGCGATTTCTGAACTCGCCGCCCGCCCACCCCGGTCACCGCCCGCTCTTGCGCGCGACACGCCGGTGTGACAGGCGCAACCGCGCAGCAGATGTCTTGGGAGCAATACGATGTCACGGCGGAGCGTCGCGCCAGCCCACGCGCAGTAGCCAGGTCCGCGGTGTCACCACCGGGGCGGCTTCCGTCGGCTCAGCGCGCAGGTAGCGCGCTGAAGAGCAGGGATCGTCCCACCGCGGCGGCAGCGTCTCGAAGGTGTGGTGGCGGTAGTTGCCGAGGACGTAGCGCACCGCTCGGGCCGTCTCGCGGCGAGAGCGCAGCACGTGCGAATGGTAGCGGTCCGCGAAGACCTTCCCGCGCCGGTGGACCACGCGGTTCAGCCCGAGCGCGAGGCGAATGAGCAGCCCCTGCATGCCGCGTCCCAGGTCGCCCATATGACCGCAACCCCGATTTGGAGGATATTGCCACGTGCTTGGGGAGAGCGCGGTCGTCACTCCGTCGACTGGTATGATGGCGAGCCGCCCCGGATCTTGCTCCCTGGACTGCGAACTTGCGGAGCTGCCATGAAAATTGCCATCTGCTTCTCCGGGGAGACCGGGAAGAAGCTCGCGGAAGAGCTGAGCGCGTGGCTTCCCGACGTGCTCACGAATGCAAAGCCGTTCTTTGCGCCGCACGACATCCGCAAGGGCCGCGCCTGGTTCCAGGAACTCGCCGCCGCGGTCGACCAGGCCGATGCGGCTCTGTTGTGCCTGACTGACGACGATCCCGGCCCTTGGCTGTACTGGGAGGCCGGGCGATCGCGCAGTCCATACCCGGTCGCCTTCGGATTCAAACCGCGGAAGATTCTCGAGGGGCCGCTCGGCCAGTACCAGCTCACCGAGTTCGCGCTCGACGACGTGCAGAAGCTGATGTCCTCGCTCAATACGCAGAAAGGCGGTCCGCGTCGCAACGCGCAGTCGCTGGAGAGGAGCGTTCGCAGTTCCTGGCGCGGTCTCGCGGCGAGGGTCGGCCCCATCCTGAAGGAGAGACCATGCGCGTTCCTCGATCGCATCTGCGGCGCATGGTGGGAGCGCATCGTCTCACAGGAGGCGACCGCGATCAGCTTCGTGCAGATCCTGCCGGCCGAGAATCCGGGCATGGTCCGACTCCACGGATACGGATACGACCGGGAGGGCAGCTCGAGCGCCGAATGGCACAGCTCTTTGGCGTTGGTGGACCCGGCGCTGCAACTCGTCCATTACGTCTGGCAGGGCACCGCCGACGGCGCTCGCGAGGGAACCGGCGAGATTCACTTTTCGTCAGCGCCTGACGGCCAGGTCACCGGCGCGAACGGTTCGATCTCCGACGACGATGGCAAAGGGCGATATCAGAGGAAGCGATTCGTACTCGCCCGTGCGACCGCAGACGAGAGAGGGATCATGGAGGGAACCGATGACGCGAGCAAGGCGGCCCTTGCGAGAGAGAAGGTACGGCAGGTCCCTTGACGGATACCTCGGAGAGGAGCGTCTGCGACGTTCAATGTCCTGCCGGGAAGAAGGTGTAGCTGACCCAAACCAGGATCCCCAGGAGGCCCACTCCGAGGCCGATGCTCCAGGCGATCAACTTCTTCTCCACCGGCAAGAGCGGCTCCCACTCCATCTTCTGGAGCTCGCGGGCCAACTCGCCGCGGGGCTCGGCCTGGGGCGGAGCCGGCGGAGCGCTCGGCACCGGGACCGGTTCGATCTGCAGCGCTTCCATGCGGGCTCCTTTCATGAAGCGAGCGGCGGCTTCACGCCGTGGAAGAAGATCCAGGAGATGAGCAACCCCACCCAGATGATGAAACCGAAGAGCGAGATCACGTAGACCGCCGCCAGCTTGCCGATGCCCTCTTCCCACAGCTTCTTGAAGTTCGAGACCACGCCGATGGTGAAGAACGTCATCACGAAGAAGAGGCCGCGGAAGACGTTGGCCTCGCCGGTGGCGGCCTTGGCGGCGGCCATCGTCTCCTTCGGCGCGTGCAGCGCGATGAAGAGGATCAAGAGGAACGTCGCGATGTAGCCGAGGACGAACTTGGGACAGCGGTCCCAGATCTCCTTGGCGCGGACCTCGTCGCCGGGCTTTCTGTCGATGAAGGTGGCCCAGATGATGGCGAGGATGAAGGCCCAGACGCCGATGAAGATGTCGATGAAGATTTTCACCGTCGCGGTGGCGCCCATGATCCAGTCCGGCTGGTAGTTGACGCCCTCCTCGGCGGCGCGGCCGCGGATCAAGGAGTCCGCGATGGCACCGCTCGCCACCGCCGCGCCGTCCGTTTTCACCGCGAGACCCATCCAGGCGCCGGCGACCATCGGCTCGTGGTAGAGCGCGTTGCGCGCCAACAGCGGCAGCGCCAGAAGCTCGACCACGGCGAAGATGACGACCAGCGAGGAGACCATGATCGGTACCACCGGCCGCGCACGGATGGCGCCGCCGGTGGCGATGGCCGCCGAGACGCCGCAGATGGAGACGCCGGAGGCCAGCGGCGCCGCCCACTCCCTGCTGAAGCGGAAGTAACGGCGCGAGATGAAGTACACGACCGCCCAGTAGATCAGGTACGCCTCGACGATGGCGCAGAGGCCGCGGAACATGACCGCGGTGGCGAGGCCCAGCTGCTCCGCGGCCACCACGCCGAGCCCCCCGCCGAGGATGACGATGGCCGCCTTGATGTAGAGCTCTGGGCGCGTCGCTTCCTTGAGCGACGCGGCCAGGCGCGGGAAGAAGTTGCCGACGACGAGTCCGGCGATCAGCGCGACGATGAAACCGGCCTCTCCGGTCAGCTTGAGGGCCCAGCCGATGCCGAACTTCTGCATCTCCGGCCGGGTGGTCGCGGCGATGTACGCGTTGTTGCCGACGAGCCAGCAGCCGTAGCTGATCCAGAAGATGAGCGTGAATCCCGCCAGGAACTTCTTCACGCTCGCGCCGAGGATCTTCGCGCAGACGGCCATGACGGCGGCCATGAACGCGAAGGTCGCGAAGAGAGCACCGATGCCGGAGAGCGCGGCGTACCTCTTCGAGAACGGCGCGAGCGCCTTCCCCGCGTCGATCCACACGTTCGTCTTCACGCCCCAGCCGAGGAGATCGACTCCGGAGAACACCCCGAGCGAGAGGACGAAGATGAACAGGCCGAGCCAGAGGGCGAGCCAGTCTTCCGACAGCTTCCGGTTCATGGGCGCCTCCCCCCAACCGGTAGACCTCCCGGGCGCAATCAGCGTCAAATCGATAAATTCGATGCCGCGCCGTGGTCATCAATTCGACCTATCACGAGGCGCGTTCAATTCGGGACGAAACAATACAGCAGCCCTGCGCCTCCCGTCGACTTGAGCGCTTCCTGGCCGCAGCCGCGCGTGCCGTGCGCCGAATTCCATGACTTCATGTGTCGCGTGTCCTTGAGCCCCTGGCGGTCGTGGTGGCCGACGATGGCCGAGCCCTCGCCGTTCTTCGTCCAGTTGCCGCAGGTCGTGTCGCCGCCGGCCGTCGAGTACATCCCCTCCGGATCCGAGCCGGTCAGCATGTCGTGCGTGTTCACCGGGTCGCCGCGGCCGCTCACCTGCTCGCCCTTTTCGGTGAGGGCGGTCTGTTTGTTGATGTTGTTCTTGTCCGAATGCAGATCGGCCAGGCTCTTCGCAATCACGACGCCCTTGGCGTTGCGCCACGGTCCCTTGCCGATGCGATCGCGCGCGTTGACTCCGGCGTCGCCGCCGGGCGCCGTCGTGCTCAGGTAGGCACGCCAGTTGGCGTGCTTCGAACCGGCCGCCTTTGCCAGCTCGTTGCAGTGGGCATCCGCGCCTTCCAGACCTCCCAGGTTTGCGCCGTCGCCCTTGCCCGCGCTGGTCACGAAGAAGGTCATGTCCTTCCCCTGGGACTTCCCCTGCGCATATCCAGCCGGCGCCAGCGCAAAAGCGGCGGCGAAGACCACGACTCCGCCTGAAGGTCGCATCCTGGCTCCTCCCGTCAAATCGTTCGACGGCGGCGTGTAGCATGTTGCCGTGCGCTGATCCAATCCGGGCCGCTGCTGGCACCGGCATTGCTACGGGGTCCTCGGAGAGGGGCGGGATCGATGGGCACGTTTGCCGAGACAAGGGGGCGGTTTCCTGCGGCAGTCATTGCCACGGTCGCCGCGATCGCCTGCGCCTGCGGCGGCTCTCCAGCGGCGCCGAACACGCCTGCCGTCCCGATCATGCCGGTCATCCAGGCCAGCCAGTTCGTGACCAGCGGCGCGACGTCCACCGCATCGGTCGCTGCGAGAACCGGCATGAGCTATCGATGGACCATTTCCGGGGGAACGATTGCGAATGGAGAAGCCTCCGGCGTCACCGCGAATGCGACGAATTCGATCTCGTACGTCGCCGGAGCGGTCGGCACGCTGACCCTCACCTGCGCGGAGATCAACGCCAAAGGCGCCGCGAGCGAGCCGGGCACGGCAACGGTCTCCGTAGTCTCTGCTCCTTTCACTCCGACCATCCGCGCGCTGACGCCGGTCAGGGCCGGGCTCGGCGCGGACGCTTACGTCGACGCAAGGTCGGGGATGACCTATCGGTGGACGGTTTCCGGAGGGACGATCGTCACCGCGGGCGATGGCGATATGCATTCCATCGTCTACACCAGCGCAGAAGCCGGCACGCTCATTCTCAGTTGCTCGGAGATCAACGCCGCCGGGACTGCGAGCGAGCCAGCTACCGCGACGGTCATCGTGACCGCGGCGCAGGATGGGGTACTGGACTGCGCCTGGCTGCACAGCCGGAACTGCTGGAAGACCTCGGTCGTCGCGGCCGCGGCATGCAATCCCGCATCGGTGGGGACCTTCAGCGCGGACAGGCTCAGTTGCAGCTTCGACTCGGGCGAACAGCTCTCTTTCGCCAACGGCGGTTTCAAGAATCCGCCCTACCAGTTCTCGATCGGGAGTTGCGTCACGGTCGCGCAGCCGGACGCGTATACCGTCCGCCTCACCACCGGAGCCGGGGTGGTGGGTGTGTACGGCGACCCCGTCGCCAGGACGCTGGAGGTCACCTGCCCCGACGGCTCTTCCTGGCTCGTCGACGCCGGCCCGCAATCGCCGCTGCTGGGCTGCAATTGGGGCGAGGCGCTTCTTCCCGACGTCGGCTGGGTCACCGAACCCTACGGCGACACGAGCTTCTACCTGCGTGGCGGGGACAGACCACCCGGATACACCGCAGGCATCTGGACTTGCCACTGATTGAGCAGCGGCGGGCGGCCGGTGATAGAACCCCGCGCCATGCGCATCCTGCTCATCGCCATCCTCTCGCTCGCCGCTTCCGCCCGCGCCGCCACCCTCGACGAGCTGCTCGCCAGGAACCTCGCCGCCCGCGGCGGCGCCGCCAATCTGCAGAAGCTGCAAACCCTCCGCCTCACCGGCCACGTCTCCTTCGCCGGCTTCGGCGGCCGCGGCGGCGGCGGGAAGATCGAGTCCGCCTGGGCGCAGGTGCAGAAGCGCGGCGGCAAGTTCCGCTCGGAGATCACCCGCCAGGGCCTCACCGCGGTGCAAGCCTGGGACGGCAAGGAAGGCTGGACGCTCTCGCCATTCCGCGGCCGCCGCGAGCCGGAGCGCGCCTCGCGGGACGACGCGCGCGGCCTCGAGCAGCAGGCGGACCTCGAAGGCCAGCTCGTCAACTGGCGCGAGAAGGGCAGCAAGGTCGAATACCTCGGCGTCGAGGACGTGGACGGCACGCCGGCCCACAAGCTGCGCGTCGCGCTCAAGGACGGCGACGTGCAGTACGTCTACCTCGACCCCGACGCGTTCCTCGAGATCCGCATCGTCAGCGAGCGCCACGTGCGCGGCACCGAGCAGGTCACCGAGGCCGACCTGGGCGGCTACGGCATGGTGGCGGGCGTGTACATCCCCACCTCCATCGACCAGGGCAAAAAAGGCGCTCCGCGCACGGCGCACTTCACCGTCGACAAGGCCGAGGCCAACGTCGCCGTCGACGACCGCATCTTCGTCTATCCGCAGGGCAGCGTCACGCGCGAGGTGATCGCCGGCCCCGACGCGAAGGCGCCGTCCTTCGAGGCGCCGCGCGCCGCCGCGCATACCGGCAAAGCCTCCTTCGACGACGGCGTCATCTCCGGCCTGGGCGCGCGCAACATCGGGTCCGCCGCCATGAGCGGCCGCGTCTCCGCAGTGGACGCCCGCAACCTGGACGGCAAGACGCTCATCTACGTCGGCGCCGCGAGCGGCGGGGTGTGGAAGAGCCAGGACGGCGGCACCACCTTCAAGCCGGTGTTCGACAAGCAGCCGGTCCAGTCGATCGGCGCGGTCACCATCGACCCGAAGGACCCGCGCACCGTCTGGGTGGGCACCGGCGAGACCTGGACGCGCAACTCCGTCTCCTTCGGCGACGGCATCTACAAGTCCACCGACGGAGGCGAGACCTGGCAGAACCTGGGCCTGCGCGAGTCGGAGCGCATCGCGCGCATCGTGGTCGATCCGAAGAGCCCGGAAACCGTATACGCCTGCGCCACCGGGAAGCTCTGGAGCGACAGCAAGGAGCGCGGCGTCTACAAGAGCCTGGACGGCGGGAAGACCTGGTCGCACGTCCTCGGCTACTCCGGCAACGGCTCCACTGGCTGCTCGAGTTTGACCATGGACCCGAAGAACCATCTCGTCCTCTTCGCCGGCACCTGGGACTTCCGCCGCAAGGGCTGGACCTTCCGCTCCGGAGGCGACGGGCCGAACGCGAAGAGCGGCAGCGAGCTCGTGCGCACCTCCGACGGCGGCAAGACCTGGGCGCCGGTGGAAGGCCACGGCCTGCCCCCGCATCCGTGGGGCCGCGTGGAGGTGGTGATCGCGCCATCGAAGCCCGAGCGCGTCTATGCATTCATTGAATCGGAGCATTCCGCGCTCTATCGCAGCGACGACGGAGGGAAGAGCTGGACCGCGCTGGACCGCAGCCAGTCGATGGTGTGGCGGCCGTTCTACTTCGCGAGGCTGGTGGTCGATCCCACCAATCCCGACCGGCTCTTCAAGACCAACCTCTCGCTGATCGTGAGCAACGACGGCGGCCGCAGCTTCTCGCCTTCGGGCGGCGGCGCGCACGGCGACTGGCACGATCTCTGGATCGATCCGCAGAACCCCATGCACGTGATCGGCGGGGACGACGGCGGCCTGTGGCAGTCGTTCGACGGCGGCAATCGCTGGTGGAAGCAGGAGAACCTGCCAATCTCCCAATTCTACCACGTGGCCGTGGACGGCTCGGACCCGTACCACGTCTATGGCGGCCTCCAGGACAACAGCACCTGGGTGGGGGACACGGCCTACGGCCGTGGCATCGGCAACAGCCAGTGGGAGAACCTCTACGGCGGAGACGGCTTCTGGGCGGTGCCCGACCCCACCGATCCCGAGGCGGTCTACGTCGAGTCGCAGGGCGGCCACATCGGCCGCGTCGACCGGCGCACCATGGCCGCGCGCGGAATCCAGCCCGAGGCGGACTACAAGGAGAAGCTGCGCTTCAACTGGAACACGCCCATCGCCGCGAGCCCCACGCAGAAGGGCGTGGTCTACATCGGCGCGCAGTTCCTCTTCAGATCGCGCGACCGCGGCGACAGCTGGGAGCGCATCTCGCCCGACCTGACCACCAACGATCCGGAGAAGCAGAAGCAGGAGGAATCGGGCGGCATCACGGTGGACAACTCCTCCGCGGAGACGCACACCACCATCGTGGTGATCAACGAGTCGCCGCTGGACTCGAATACCATCTGGGTGGGCACCGACGACGGCAACGTGCAGCTCACCCGGGACGGCGGCGCGCACTGGACCAACGTGGTGGGGAACGTCCCCGGACTTCCGCCGGCGAGCTGGGCGAGCTGGGTGGAGCCGAGCCGCTTCGACGCGGGAACGGCGTATGCCACGTTCGACCGGCACACGTTCGGCGACATGACGCCGTGGGTGTACCGGACGCGCGACTTCGGCAAGACCTGGACGCGCCTTCCCACCGACCGCGTGCACGGCTACGCCCACGTGATCAAGGAAGACACGGTGAAGAAGGATCTGCTCTTCCTCGGCACCGAGCTGGGGCTCTTCATCTCTCCCGACGCAGGCGCCAGCTGGGCAGAGTTCCGCGGCGGCGACTTCCCGCGCGTGGCGGTGCGCGATCTGCAGATCCATCCCCGCGACGGCGACCTCGTGCTGGCGACGCACGGGCGCGGGATCTGGATCGTCGACGACCTCTCGCCGCTGCGCGCGCTGTCCGCCGCCGTGCTCTCCGAAGACGTCGCCTTCCTGCCCGGGCGCCCCGCTCAGGAGCGGATGAGCGCGGGCGGCGGATGGTCGGAGGGCGACGCGACCTTCGTGGGCGAGAACCCGGCGGGCGGCGCCATCGTCACGTATTACCAGCGCGCCCGGCACCTGTACGGGCCCCTCCAGGTTGACGTGTTCGACGCGCAGGGCAAGCTGGTCGATTCAATTCCCGCCAGCACGCGGCGCGGAATCAACCGCGTCTCCTGGAGCATGACGCTCAAGCCGCCGCGGGTCCCTCGCGCGGCCACGGTGGCCAACGCCGGATCGCGCGGGCCGCGGGTGCTGCCGGGCACGGACACGGTGAAGCTGCGCAAGGGCGACAAGACCATCGAGGAGCACGTCGAGGTGGTGCTGGATCGGCGCGCGCCCTACGACCTGGAGGGGCGCCGCAAGAACTACGAGGCGGAGCTCGAGGTGGTGCAGCTCTTCGGCGACATGAGCGCGCTGGTGGACCGCATCGACGCGGCAGAGAAGGGCACCGCAGAGCGCGCCGGGAAGCTGCCCAAGGGCGACGCGCTGCTGGGCCGGCTGACCGCGCTGCGCGAGAAGCTCGAGGA
>DATDMU010000335.1:0-25148 GCA_036518615.1 Myxococcales bacterium | reverse complement strand
GTCTGGTGACTTTGCGGCGGCATGTCGCAGTCTGATCCGATCTGGCAATACTCCCATCACCACATCGAGAACGACTTCTTCCAGTTCCCTCCACGATACGTTTCCAAGGGTCACGTGGTTGCGATCGAGGTGATTGAGCATAGCAACCAGCGCCGTCCGCTTGTTGCCGTCCACGAAAGCGTGGTTCTTCGCGAGTCCGTACATCAGCGTCGCGGCATTCAGTTCAGGCGTTGCATAATACAGCCTACCGTTACTACCAGCGTGCTGCCGTGCGATTGCCGACTCCAGTAGACGACGGTCCTTGATCGTTGGATCGACACACGTGCCACGCTGTACCGCAATCGGTCGATCGCTCTTGCGTGCATCATCGACGACTCGTTGGTTTATCAGTAACACATCATCAATGCTGAGAGTCTCCAGTGGCATATATTGACCCTATCACAAGTCTTTCTGCGTGGCATGGCGATGTCTGCTTGCCCTTCGTCCCAACTCCCGTTGCGTTTCCGGCGATGGTCTGTACACTGCGCCGCCTCACGGAGGCCACGTTGGCGGACATCCACGCCGAGAAGATCCTCATCCTCGACTTCGGGTCGCAGTACACGCAGCTCATCGCGAGGCGCGTCCGCGAGCTGCACGTCTACTGCGAGATCCATCCCTGCACGCTGCCGTTCGAGCAGGTCCGCGCCTTCGGCGCGAAGGGCATCATCCTCTCCGGCGGGCCGGCCAGTGTGGAGGCGCCGGGCGCGCCGATGGTCGACGCCAGGGTCTTCGAGCTGGGCGTGCCGGTCCTCGGCGTCTGCTACGGCCTGCAGCTCATGGCCAAGCTGATGGGCGGCGCCATCGACCGCACCGCCCACCGCGAGTACGGACCGGCCCGCGTGGAGGTCACCGATCCGGTGGGCCCCTTCCGCGATCTCAAGGCGGGCGACCACCTCGACGTCTGGATGTCGCACGGCGACAAGGTCGCGGCGCCGCCCAGAGGCTTCAAGACCATCGCGCGCACCGCCAACTCCCCCTACTGCGCCGTCGCCGATCCGGCCCGCAAGCTCTACGGCGTCCAGTTCCACGCCGAGGTGGCGCATACGCCGCGCGGCCGCGAGCTGTACGAGGCCTTCCTCGAGGACTGCGGCGTCGGCTTCTCCTTCCGCATGGGCGCCTTCGCGGAGGAGGCGGCGAAGAAGGTCCGCGCCCAGGTGGGCAAGGAGCGCGTCATCTGCGCGCTCTCCGGCGGCGTGGACAGCGCGGTGGTGGCGCTCCTGCTGCACAAGGCCATCGGCCCGCAGCTCCAGTGCATCTTCGTGGACAACGGCCTTCTGCGCGAAGGGGAGAGCCATCAAGTCCAGCAGACCTTCCACGACCGCTTCCACGTGCCGCTGCGCACGGTGGACGCGCGCCGCCGCTTCCTCGATGCGCTGAAGGACGTCGAAGACCCCGAGCAGAAGCGCAAGATCATCGGCCGCGAGTTCATCGGCGTCTTCGAGGCGGAGGTGGAGAAGGACCGCAAGGAGCACGGCGAGGCCCGCTTCCTCGCGCAGGGCACGCTCTACCCCGACGTGATCGAGAGCGTCTCCTTCAAGGGCCCGAGCGCGGTGATCAAGAGCCACCACAACGTGGGCGGCCTCCCCGAGCGGATGAAGATGCAGCTGGTCGAGCCGTTGCGCGAGCTGTTCAAGGACGAGGTGCGCGCGCTCGGCCGCGAGCTGGGGCTGCCCGAGGCCATCGTCAGCCGGCAGCCGTTCCCGGGGCCGGGCCTCGCCATCCGCATCCTCGGCGCGGTCAGCGACGAGCGGCTCGCGCTCATCCGCAAGGCGGACAGCATCGTGCGCGAGGAGATCGCCAACAGCGAGCCGGCGGTGCGCGACCGGCTCTGGCAGGCGTTCGCGGTGCTGCTTCCGGTCAAGTCGGTGGGGGTGATGGGGGACGAGCGCACCTACGAGTCCGCCTGCGTGCTGCGCGCGGTGGAGAGCCTCGACGGCATGACCGCCGACTGGGCGCGGCTGCCCTGGGACCTGGTGGCGAAGATCTCCAGCCGCATCACCAACGAGGTGCGCGGCATCAACCGCGTGGTGCTGGACGTGAGCAGCAAGCCGCCCGCGACCATCGAATGGGAGTAGTGGGCGGAATGCGTGGGAGAGCCGCAGCGCTGGCCATCCTCGCGATCGCTTCCGCAGCGCAGGCGAGCAGCGTCACCAACGAAGTCATCGCCAACTCCACGACCACCAGCGGCGCCAACCCCCGCTCGGGAGCCTTCACCAACGCGCTCCACGCGACCTTCGACCTGAGCGACGCGTGGTCGCTGGACGCGGGCCTTGCCCTGACCTTCGAGGGCAGCGCCGCGAACCAGTTCGCGGCGAGCGGCAGCCTGGTGACGCTGCTCACGGCGGGCGCGGACTGGTCGCCCCGCGACAACCTGAGCTTCGGCATCGACCTCGAGCTGTCGCCGCGGAGCACGCAGTTCGCGGGCACCCAGGTCATCGTCCAGCGGGAGACGGGACAGGACGTCGCCGCCGACGCGCTGGTGCGGTCGCAGATCCTGCAGGCGGGCTTCGGCCTCGACGCCACCTGGTACAGCGCCGGATTCTCCGATCTGGAGTGGTCGCTGGACGCCGGCGTCAGCTACTCGCACTACGACGTGGACCAGGGCATCTCCGAGGTGCGCATCGGTGGCACCGTCGAGACCACCGCCACCATCCAGGACAACTGCAACGCGCATCCCCGCCGCTGCAACCGCTCGCTGCTCAGCGCGCTCAAGAACACGCCGGTCGCGCTGGACTTCGAGCGGCTCTCGGCAGGCGCCACGGCTACCCTCTACCGCGACACCGACCTCACGCTGGGGGCCGACTGGTACGTCTACCAGCACGATCCTGCCGACGTGAGCTACTACGGCCTCGCCGCGGCGGGCCGCGGTCCGGAGCTGCCGCTCGCGCCCCTGCGATTCATGGTGCGGCCCGAGGTGCTGCAGCGGTTCGGCGCCTTCTCCGCGAGGCTCTGGCTGGAAGCTGGCGAGTACGTCTCCGGCACCGGCCAGGGGACGGCGGGCGTCGGCGCGAGGGTGCAGTACCGGTTCAGCAAGGCGTGGCGGGCCTGGCTGCGCCTGTCGGGACGCCGCGACGTGGACGAGACCGGCAACGCGACGCGGTCGGGCACGGTCTCCGCCGGACTCGGATATCGCTGGTAGCCGCTGCCGGTTCTGGCCGGCGACCTACATTGCCCGGATGGGCGGGGAGCATGGCAGCGGGGCGGCAGGCGCTCGCCCGGGACTGGGCGCGATGCTCGCCTGGGCGGCGGCTTACGTCGCCTCCGATCTGCTGGTGCGGCGTCTCGGCCTCTCCAGCTCCCATATCCTCCTCTGGTATCCGGGAGCTGGCCTCGCGCTCGCGTTCCTGGTCCGCGCGGGCGTGCGCGGCATCCCGGCCCTGGTGGCGGCGCGCAGCCTGCTTGCTCTCTGGCCGGCGGCCAGCGGCCGTCCGCTGTGGGCGGTGGTCCTCGAGGCGTCGCTGGTCATCGGCATCTACGCGCTCGCCGCGCGCGCGCTCCGGCCGCATCTCCGCGGCGCGCGGCCCTGGAGCGTGGGCGAGTGTGCCATCTGCCTCTTCGCCATGCTCGGCGCACCGCTCGCGGCCGCGCTGGTCGGTACGCTCTCTGCCACGGTCACCTACCAGCTCGGCAATGCGGATTTCCTTCGCCGCATGCTGGGGTTCTGGCTCGGAGATGCCTCCGGCGTGCTTCTGCTGTCGCCGCTCCTGATGCTGCCCTGGTCGATCTGGCGACCGCGCGCCAGCCTCCGCAGCCTCGCCGGTCCGGTCGGCCTCGCGCTCCTCGCCATCACCCTGGACTTCACGCTGCAGCGCCGCGGCAGCTCGCTGGGAGGCTATCTGTGGTTCCTGCCGCTCGCCTGGACCGCGCAGCGGCACGGAGTCCGCGGAGCAGCAATCGTCAACGCCGTCTACGCCGCGGCGCTCACCGCCTCGGGGCCCTGGTTCCCGCTCGGCGACGAGGCGATGTTCTCCGCCCAGCTCCTGCTCGTGACCCTCGCGCTCGCCGGACTCCTCATCGGGGCCACGCGCAGCGAGGCGGCCGAGAGCGACGCCCGCTACTGGCACCTGCTCGCCACCGCGAACGCGGGCATCTGGCAGCTCGACTCCGAGGGCCGCACCCTCTATCTCAACGCGCGCATGTGCCAGATCCTCGGGGTCGGCGAGGATCGCGTGATCGGACGCGACGCGGGCGAGTTCATCGCGCCGGAGGCGCTGCCGGCGTGGCGCGAGGGGCGCGCGCGGCGGGCCTCGGGCGAGTCGGCGCTCTACGAATCCACGGTGATGCATTCCAGCGGGGCGCGGCGCAACGTGCTCGTCTCCGCCAGCCCGGTGCGCAGCGCGGTGCGCGGCGACACGGTGGGGTCGGTTGCCGTGGTCACCGACGTCACCGAGCTGCGAGACGCGCAGGCGGCGCACCAGGCCGTCGACGCGCGCCGGCAGCGCGCCGAGAAGCTCCTCGAGACCGTCTTCCGCACCAGCCCCGACGCGATGGTCCTCTTCCGCGCCGGCGACGAGCTGATCGTGGACGTCAACGACGCGTGGTGCCGCACCACCGGCTACTCGCGCGACGAGGTGGTGGGCAGGAGCCAGAAGGAGCTCGGGCTCTGGGAGGACCCGGCGGACTCGGATCGGCTCGCGGCCATCATCCGGGAGCACGGGTCGGTCGCGGCCTTCGAGTTCGGGTTCCATCGCCGCGGCCCGGGCGGCGCCGTCGAAGAGGGGATCGCCGTGCTCGCTGCGCGCCCCGCGGTGGTGGACGGCGTGACCTACTTCCTCTGCATCGGCCGCGACGTCACCCTGGAGCGGAGGGTGGAACGGGAGCGGCGGCAGATGCAGAAGCTGGAGGACCTGGGCCGCCTCTCGGGAGGGATCGCCCACGACTTCAACAACCTGCTCGCCGTCATCTACTCGTACGCCGAGATGGCGCGTCACAGGGCGGCCGAGGGCGCGCCGGTGGCCATCCGCGACATGGACGAGCTGCTGGCGGCGGTCACCCGCGCCACCACGCTGACGAAAAGGCTGCTCGAGTTCAGCCGCAGCGCTCCGGTGGAGCCGCGGCGCGTGCGCCTGGACGAGATCGTCGCCCATGCGGAGGGCTTGCTCAAGCCGCTGCTCGGCGCAGCGATCCTCCGCATCGAGGCGGCGGCGGACCTGCCGGAAGTGCTCGCGGAACCCAGCCAGGTGGAGCAGGTGCTCCTGAACCTCGTGATCAACGCCCGCGACGCCATGCCGGCGGGCGGCCGCGTCACGGTGCGGACGCGAGCCGTCACCGTGCCGCCCGGCGAAGCCCTCGCCATGGTCGGGCCGGACGTGGAGCCGGGCGAATTCGCGGTCCTCGAGGTCGCGGACGAAGGCGCCGGCATGAGCGAAGAGGTACGCAACCGCATCTTCGAGCCGTTCTTCACCACCAAGGGCACCGGCAAGGGAACCGGCCTCGGGCTTGCGGTGGTGCACGGCATCGTGCGGCAGGCGCACGGCGCCATCCGCGTGGAGACGGCAAGAGGACGCGGCTCCGTGTTTCGCATCTTCTGGCCGGCGGCAACAGCGCAGCCCGGCGCCGCAGCGCAGGCGCAGCCTGAGCGTGAAGAGTCCGCGGCGCCGCTGGTCCTCCTGGTCGAAGACGATCCGCGGGTGCGCGGCGCCATCCAGCGCATGCTGGAGGCCGAGGGCCTGGGCGTCGCCACGGCCGCGAACGGAGTCGAGGCGCTGGAGTGGCTCTCGGCCGCGCGCAAGCGAGGCACGCACGCGAGCCTCGTCCTCAGCGACGTGCGCATGCCGTTGATGGACGGGCCGGCGCTGGCGCGGCGCCTGTTCCAGCTCGACCCGCGGCTGCCGGTGCTGCTGATCACGGGCGATGGGGACGGGGAATGCGCGAGCCAGCCGGCCCCGGCCTGCGGCGTCTTGCAGAAGCCGTTCACGGGAGCGGAGCTGTCCCGGGCCGTCCGCCTCCACATGGCGCTGCAGCCCGCCACCGGCGCCGAGTTGACGTAATCTTTCTTATCAGACGCTGGCACACTCTGGGCATCTTGCCGCGCAGGCGCCCTGGGCGGCCCGAATCGCCCGGCACTTCACTTCAAGGAGCCACGCTTGCGCGGCGCAGACCGGCACCTGTGATGGCGCGCTCCACCGTGCCATCGGTCCTGGACTGTTCCACGAAACGACGGACGTATTGCGCGGCGGCCCCCTTGCCTTTGGGGGTCGCTATCGCATGCTGAATGACCGCATAGCGTCCCTCGAGCACGCGCGAACCGGGAAGCTTCTCCGAATAAAGGCCGAGCATGTGCGCATTCTCGGCATAAGCATCCGCGCGCCCTGAACGCAGGACCTCGACCGCGGCCTCCGCGCCACCCGGCACCCGGATGATTCGTGCCGCGGTCAGACTTCTCGACAGGAACAGATCGGGTGCGCTTCGCTCCGGAACCGCGATCCGGACGTCGGGCCGATCGGCGGTTTCGACGCTTTCCAGCCTGGAGCCAGCGGGGATGAGATAGGTATTGTCCACGACCATGTAGGGCGGCGAGAAGTCCACCTCCCCGGCGCGAGCTGGATCGAAAGCCAGGAACGCAACGTCCCACTGGTCACGACCGAAGCTTCCTGCCAGCGCCGCAGGATTGGGATATCCCACCGGCTCGAGCGGAACTCCGATCCGCTCCGCCAGCGCCTTTCCGAGAGCGATCGCCACGCCTCGGAGCTCGCCCGTCCGGATATCCCGGCTCACCAGGACTTGATTGGAGAGGATCAGCCCGACCCGCAGCTTGCCGCTCGAGGCAAGCTCCCTGCGCACCTCGGGCGGCACGACCGGCGCGGCCGCGCATGCGGCAAGCATGCCCGCAAGACAGGTCGTGACCGGAGCAAGCTTCATCGACGGTCCGTTCGCGGGAACGCGACGGGAGTCTACGCCGCCGGCCATCGGCTGCAAGCGATCGGCCCTTCCATTAGACTCCGCCCATGCCCCGCATCCCGCCCGGAGTGCGCTTCGAGTCCTGGGTCGACGAGCAGATCCGCGAGGCGCAGGAGAAAGGGCTCTTCGACGATCTCCCCGGCGCGGGCAAGCCTCTTCCCGGCCTCGACGAGCCCTACGACCCGATGTGGTGGGTGAAACGCAAGCTCGCGGACGAGAAGCTCTCCTTCCTTCCCGACGCGCTCCAGGTCCGCGTCGATCTGGAAAAGGCGCTCCAGGCCCGCAGCGAAAGCGAGCTGCGCGAACGGCTCGCCGACCTGAACCTGCGCATCGCGCGGCTCAATTCGCGGGTGGTCGAAGGCCCGCCCACCGCGCTCGCGCCGATCGACGTGGAAGCAGCCGTTCGCAGATGGCGCGAACGCTGACGCGCGTGTCAAGCAAGGCGAGCGGCCGAGCCCCTCCGGTTGCGCCGCATCCCGTCGCGTAGTAGACGCGCCCGGTGAACGCACCTCCTTCCGCTCGCCGCGGCGCGCTCGCGCGGGTCACCGAAGCCGCGGTGGCGCGCCCCGCCGCGTTCCTGCTCGCCTCGCTGCTGGTTGCCGCGGTGTCGGTGTGGGCTGCGTCGCATCTGGAGATCCGCTCCAGCTTCCAGGAGCTTCTTCCCTCCGACCTGCCCTCGGTGCGGCAGGTGCAGGACATGATCAAGCGCGTGGGCGGCGACGGCACCGTGCTGGTCTCGATCGAGTCGCTGGACGGGCCTTCCGGCCTCAAGAACGCCGAGGCGATGGCGCCGGTGCTCGCCCGCGACTTCCTCGCGCTGGGACCTTCGGTGATCCGCTCGGTGGAAAGCAACGTCCGCCCGGTGGAGGCCTGGTACGAGGACCACTGGCCGCTCTTTGCCACCCTCGATCAGCTCACCGAAGCGCGCGAGGAGCTGCGCAAGGAGGTCCGCAAGCGGAAGATCGCCGCCAACCCGCTGGGTGGCGATCTCTTCGAGGACGAGGAGCCGCAGGCCGCGGCCGGCCCGGCGCCGCAGTGGATGGACCCGAAGCAGCCGCTGCCGCGCGAGATGGTGGCGCAGCGGTTCGATCGCTACGTCGACGGCTTCCTCGTCCATCCCGACAAGACCTCGCTGACGGTGGTGCTGCGGCCCGCCGGCACCTCCCTCGGAGTGGCCGAGTCCAAGGCGCTGATGGAAAGGCTCCACGCGGTGGCCGACCGCCATGCGCAGGACATCAAGGACCTGCACCTGCGCATCGGCTGGGGCGGCACCTTTCCCATCTTCATCGCCGAGTACGAGGCGATCATCGGCGACGTGGCGGGCACGGCGGTGCTGGTGGTGACCATCGTGCTGGCGTCGATCCTGCTCTTCTTCCGCGACCTGCGCAGCACCGTCTCGCTGGGCATCGCCGTGCTGGTGGCCGTGGCGGTGACCTTCGCGCTCACCTGGCTGGTGATCGGCTACCTCAACACCCAGACCGCCTTCCTCGGCTCCATCGTGGTGGGCAACGGCATCAACTACGGCCTCATCTACCTCGCGCGGGTCAAGCAGCTGCGGCAGCGAGGCGACGGGCTCGCGGCCTCCTGCGTGGACGGCGCGCTCACCACCGCCAAGGCGACGTTGCTCGCCTCCGCCGCCACCAGCGTCTCCTTCGGCGTGCTCATCCTCGCCGCCAACCGCGGGTTCCGCCATTTCGGGTTCATCGGCGGCATCGGCATGCTGCTCTGCTGGGTCTTCACCTTCGCGCTGGTGCCGGCCCTGCTCTCGATCTTCGAGAAGCTGCGCGGTCCGCCCAGACTCAGGCCGATGGCGAGCGGCGAGCGCTTCGTTCCCGCCCTGACGCGCTTCTTCGCGCACCGCCGCGCCATCGTCGTCTTCTTCGTCGCCCTGACCGCCGCCGCCGCGGCCGCCTTCGGACTGCAGCTTCGCCGCGGCGCCATGGAACGCAACCTCGACAACCTCTCCAACGAGCTGAAGGGCCGCAAGACGCTGACCACCGACAACCAGCGGGCGAACGAGGCTTTGGGCAAGTCGCTGGCCGGCGCCATCGCGCTGCTCGACTCCCGCGATGACGCGGACGCCTTCTGCGCCGTCATCCGCGAGCGGATGAAGACGCCCCCCAACGACAAGCTGATCGACGGCTGCGACACCATCTCCTCGGTGGTGCCCGCGCGGCAGCAGGAGAAGCTCGCCGTGATCCGCCAGATCGTCGACGAGCTGCCCGACTCGCTGTTGCGCAAGATCTCCGACCCGGTGCAGCAGCAGCGGCTGCGCACGGTGCGCGATCAGCTCGCGGCGCAGAAGCCGGTCTCGGCGGACCAGGCGCCGCCCACGCTGCTGGACCGCTTCCGCGAGCGCGACGGGACGCTGGGCCGCATCGCCGCGGTCACCGCCAAGGGCACCGCCGAGCTGGAGATCGCGAAGAACCTGCAGGACTTCGTCAGGGCCGTGCGCAACGTGCCGGTGAACGGCAAGAGCTACGACGCCACCGGCGACAAGGTGATCTTCGCCGACCTGCTCAAGGACATCGAGGTGGAGGGCCCGCGCACCACCTTCCTCTCGCTCGCCGGGGTGCTGCTGCTCGTCTTCATCTTCTTCCGCAACCTGCGCACGAGCCTCGAGGTGGTGGGCTCGCTCACCTCCGGCGTGCTGCTGATGTGCGGCGTGGCGGCGGTCATCGATCTGAAGATTAACTTCTTCAACTTCATCGTCTTCCCCATCACCTTCGGCATCGCGGTGGACTACGGCGCCAACGTCGCCTCCCGGGTGAAGGAGCGCGGAGGCCAGGTGGTCGCCTCGCTCGCGGAGGTGGGGCCGGCGGTGGCGCTCTGTTCGTGGACCACGCTGGTGGGCTACGGCACCCTGCTCTACTCGCTCAACCGGGCGCTGCGCAGCTTCGGCTGGTACGCGATGATCGGCGAGGCCACCACCATCGTCACTGCCTTAGTGCTGCTTCCCGCGCTCCTGCTGCTGGCGAAACCTCGAGAATCTGCATCCGGCCGGGGATAGACCACACTTCGCGCAACCCCCAGGGCAGGTGCTCGGGCAGGTGGTCGAAGAAGAGCCAGCGCGGCGCGCCGTCCTTCTGCGAGGCGTAGTCCACCAGCACGAAGCGCACGCCTTTCTCGCGCAGCCAGGGCAAGAGCTCCGAGGGCTGGACCGGCTGGCGCTGCCAGGCGCTGGAGACGATCTCCATGTGCGTCGAGGCGGGCAGGAACCACTCCGGCTCGAACTGGCTGCGGCTGTCCACCGCGTAGCCGTCGCCGGCCTTGAGATTGCGCTCCAGCCAGGTGCCCGCCTCGGCATAGGCCCGCTGCGGCGCGGTGCGCGCAGGAGCCAGCGTCACCGAAAGGAGCGCGAAGGACGCGGCCACGGCGCTCCAGCGCGCCAGCCACGCGGGCCTCCGGGCGAGTTCCTGCGCGAGCACGAAGGCGAGCAGGCACAGCGTCATGGGAAAGACGTAGCGCGAGGAACCGCCCGCCGCGCTGAAGACGACGAAGAAGGCCACGAACAGCGCCGCCTGGACGAGAAGGAAGGTGCGCTCGAACGACGCGGGCCGCAGGTAGAGCCGCCGCACGGCCATGGCGAAGAGCCCGAAGCCGAGCACCACCCCGGGGATGTGCACCGGCCCGAGCGGGCTGGGCGCGACGAAGCTGAGCGAGTCGCCCAGGTGCACCGCGGTCTCGGCGACGCCCATGACCACGCGGCCGAACCAGATCTGGTGCCAGGTGGTGTGCTGGAGCCAGTCGTGCAGGCCGTGCGGCAGGCGGTCCAGCGCCCCCGGCGCATAGATCTCGGCGTAGTCGGGCAGCCGGTCGATCCAGAGCAGCCGGGTGTTCCAGTGGTGCAGGGGCGAGCCGTAGACGAGGAAGTTGCGCACGAGCAGCGGCGAGGCGGCGGCGACGAACCCCATGCCCATCCCCCAGGCCCATGGATCGCGCACCGCGCTCGAGCCGCGCTCGACCAGGAGCGCCACGGCGAAGCAGAAGACGAGGAAGATGCCCGAGCCCTTGTCGAGCTGCGCCAGCCCGGCGAAGACGCCCGCCCAGACCCAGCGGCGCGGGTTCTCGAAGCCTTCGAGGATGGCGGAGGTCGCGAGCGCCCAGAGGAGCAGCAGCAGGGGCTCGCACGACTCGCGTCCGGAGTAGTCGACGAAGCATTCGCTCACCGCCAGGAACGCGGCGACGACCAGCGCCGCCCCCGCTCCGCTCCGCCTGCGGACGATGCGCCACCAGGCGAGGAGCGCGGCCGCCCCGAGAAGGACGGTGACGATCCGCGCGCGGAGGTGAAACCCGTGATCGCGCCCCGCCACGAGCGACAGCACGCCCACGTAGAGCGGGTTGCGGTTGTCTTCCAGCCAGGAGCCGGTGAAGAGCGCCTTGAGCAGCGCCACCGGGCCGCCCATCTCGCGCGCCTGGTTGGCGAGGTCGAGGAACCCCACGTCGTCGTAGTACGGCTGCGGATGGTGCCAGGCGCGCATCCCCGCCAGGGCGAGGTAGAGCACGACGCAGGCGGACACGAGCAGCGCCTCGCGGCGCCCGGTCAACTGCACGCCGCCTCCACCGCCCTGGTGACATCGTAGAGCATGGCCCCGCGGTCGCTCACCGGCAGGTCCTCTGCCGGCATTCCCGTGCGGCGGAGCAGGCGGTTGTACCCGAGCTCGGCCAGGGGTTTGAGGTGGAAGACGTCATAGAGGTTGTACTCCAGGAGTCGCCGCAGCGCGTTCCGGTCACCGGCGATCTGCGCATGCCAGAGGGCCGCCGCATCGGCGCCGGACAGGCGCCCGAGGTGCGGCGGGCGGAGGAAACCCGCGCGCGGCTCCACCGCCTTGAGGCCGCCCTTCTCCCGCAGCCTCCGGTAGACGTGGTGGAGGTCGATGTGCACCGGGGGCGGCTCCCACCCGGGAAAGACGCGGCGGAGGATGGGAACGTCGAACGCGGTGCCGTTGAAGGTCACCAGCGCCGTCCAGGCGCGGGAACGCTCGCGGAAGCCGTCGAAGCTCCGCGACCAGCTGACCAGTCCCTGACCATCGAGCGCACCGATGACCGTCACCTTGTCAGAGGCGGCTTCGATGTCCAGAAAAGCGGCGCGCTCCAGTACCTGGGGCAACAGTCGCCAGTGCTCGGTCTGCGGCAGGGCCCGCGCGAAGAAGCCCACATCTCCCTGCGCGAGGCGCTCGGCCGAGAGCGCGACCCCTTCGCGCAGGCGCCCGTCGAGCCGGGGTGACAGCACCTCTCCCGACACGGGCAGGTGACTCCAGGAGAGCACGCCGGAGAGCCAGAGTTGCCGCTCGCGCAGCCGGCCCACGCCGGGGATGTGGCGGAAGGAGGCGGTGATCACGTCAGCTCTTCTTCCGCCAGCCGGGTGAGGATGGGCACGTCCGCCTCGCAGAAGGGCAGCCCGGGCAGGTCGCGGCGCATCACCCAGCGGACCTGTTCGCAGGCGAGCGGCTTCGGCTCCTCGCCGGCGTGCAGCCGGCAGCGATAGAGCGCCAGCTCGACCTGCAGGTCCGGGTAGATGTGCTCGACGCGCGCGTACTCCTCGCCGATGGAAGCGCGCACGCCCAGCTCCTCGCGCAGCTCGCGCGCCAGCGCGGCGCGCTCGCCCTCGCCTTCTTCCACCTTGCCGCCGGGGAACTCCCACAGCGACGCGCGCTCGCCGTGAGGCCGCCGCAGCGACACGAGGACCCTGCCCTCGCGCTCGATCACCGCCGCGACGACGAGAACGCGGCGGAGCCTCGTCATGGGAGCAGCCCCAGGGAAAACAGCGAGCCGGCGTTGGAGATGACGTAGGCCACGCCGGGCAGGGCGAACACGGGCTGGGAGAAGCCGCTGCCGGGATCGAAGACGCCGCGGGCAACGCCGGTCTGCAGATCCACCCCCATCAGCGGGCCGCGATCCTGCGCCACGAGCACGATTCCGTTCATCGTCACCGGCTGCGTGGGATAGCGACCCTTGGGCAGCTCCAGCCGCCAGAGAACGCTGCCCTTGGCCCGCTCCAGCGCCACCAGCTCGCCGCGGCCTCCCGCCAGCACGCGCGGCCCTTCCACGACCACGTGGTTCGCACCCGCGAGCGGATAGGTCCAGGCCGGGTCGCCGGTGCCCGCGTCCAGGGCCATCACTCCCGCCTTGGCGCTGGCCACGTAGATGCGGCCGTCGCTCTCGGGCGCGTCGATCCAGTCCACGTCCAGGTAGTCGCCGGCGCCGCTCACCTGGCGGGTCCACTTCGCCGACCCGTTCTCCGGCGCGAGGGCCGCCACGGTCCCGTCGGCGAAGGCCACGAACACCGACCCGTGCGCCACGCGCGGCGAGGCGTCGCCGCGGATGGTGAAGCCGCCCGGCGGATCGCGGTGGAACTTCCACAGGCTCTTGCCCGTCTTCGCGTCCACCGCGGTGACCGACTGCTCGCTGGAGGCTACGAACACGCGCCCTTCGAAGATCGCGGGGGTGGTGGTCAGCTCCTCGTGGATGTCGAGCTCCCAGCGCGGGGTGCCGGTGAAGCGGTTGAGCGCGTAGAGCTTGCCGTCGCCGCCCGCCACGTAGAGCGTCTCGCCCTCGATGGCGGGCGAGGCGAGAATGGCGCCGCCGGTGGGGAAGCTCCAGGCGATCTTGCCGCGGAAGCGGCAGCGGATCTTCCCGTCGCGGGTGCCGGCGTAGAGCCGCGTCTGGGCGGCATCGAGGACCGGCGTCGCGGTCTCGATGGGCGAATAGGGAAGCTTCTCCTGCGGCACGAGGTGCTGCATGTCGCCGACGAAGAACGGCCGCTCGAGCTGCGTCTCGCGCACGGGCGCGCGCGGGTCGTGGCCGAGCGGCGTCCAGGAGAAGGCGAGCAGCGCGAGCAGGATCACTTCTTCTTCTTCCCCTGCGGCTTGCGGGCATCGGGCTGCGGCTTCTGCTCCGGCGGCGCCGCCGCCTCGCCCGGCGTCACCGGCGGCAGCGAGGCAAGCTCCAGGCGCTCGTTGGCGGCGCGCACCACGTCCATCTCCTTCGGATACTCCCTGGCGACCTTCTCCAGCTGCTGCCTCGCGTCCGGCTTCCCCTGCGCCAGCGCGAGCCTTGCGTCCTGGAAGTCGGCGCGCGCGGGCAGCCCCAGGTCGCGCAGCTTGCCGAAGGCCGCCTTCGCCTCGTCGAATTTCTTCTGCGCCTCCAGCGCGTAGCCGAGCGCCTCCTGCGCAAAGGGTCGCAGCGGATGGTCCCTGCCCGCGCCGGAGAGGAAGGACTCGAGATCCTTCTGCGCCCCGGCCGCGTCGCCCTGCTTGAGCTTCTGGAAGCCCATCTCGGCCAGCGCGGTGCGCGCCGCGGTGGTGCTGCCGTAGTCCTTCTGCACCTTGTCCAGCGCGGAGAGCACCGCCTTGTCGCGCTCTTCCTTGCTGGGGAAGCCCTCCTGGCCCTGGGCCGCCGCGCCCACCGGCCGCGACTCCAGCTCCAGCGCCTTGGCCAGCTCGGTCCCGGCGTTGGCCTCCCGCGACGACCGCCAGCTTCCCACGCCCCAGGCGATCAGCGCCGCGGCGACGGCGGCTCCCAGCGCGGCGAAGACCTTGCCCTGGTTTGCGGCCACCCAGCCCATGGCCTTGCCGGCGACCACCTGGAACTCGTCGGGTTTCTTCAGCTGCTTGCGATCGATCTTCTCGGCCACTTGGGCGTCTCCTGCAGGACGGGCCTTTCTCGCGGAACTCCCCCGGGAAGTCAATCGCCGTGTAAGGTGCGGGCCGTGCGCCTGCTCGCCGCGCTGCTCGCGGTCCTGCCCCCCGCTGCCGCGCCGCTGCGGCCGGGCAGCCCGCGCCTGCAGCTGCGCCTCGAAGCGCTGGGGGGCGAGCCCAGCACGCGGCTGGCCACGCGCGCGGGTGCCGGCATCGGCGCGGGCTACCGCCTCACCGATCAGCTCTGGGCGGTGGGCGACGTGGCCACCCGCGCCGCGCCGGGGGGCGGCATCCCATCCTTTGCCCTGGGGCTGCAGGCCACTCTGGACGCGACGCCCATCTCCCCGTATCTGGAAGCGGCCTTGGTGGACTTCGGAAACCGCAGGCAAGTGGGCTACTCCCTCGCCGCCCGCACCGGGCTCGGCGCGGACTGGATGTTCTCGCGGGCGATGGGCCTGGGCCTCGTTGTCCGCACCTACACCGCCTTCGACGCAGAGGGCACAAGCCAAACCCCGACGGGCCTGGAAGCGGCGGTCCGGCTCGTCTTCACTCCGGGAGCGATGTGATGCGCGCTGTTCGCTGCGAGCGGCAGGGGCCGCCGGAAGAGATGACGCTGGTGGATCTCCCCGATCCGGTGGCCGGTGCGGGAGACGCGGTGGTGCGGCTGCACGCCTGCGGCCTCAACCACCGCGACGTCTGGATCCGGCAGGGCCTCTACGCGCGGATCCAGCTTCCCTGCGTGCTGGGGTCGGACGGGGCCGGAGTGGTGGAGTCGGTCGGCCCCGGCGTGGACCCCGGCCTGCGCGGCAAGCGCGCGGTGATCATTCCCTGCGAGAAGTGGGGGCCGGACCCGGCGGTGCAAGGCAAGGAGTTCCTCATCCTCGGCATGCCGCGCCAGGGAACCATGGCGGAGAAGATCGCGGTGCCGGCGTCGATGATCGTCGAGCTTCCCGACTCGATCGGCTTCGAGGACGCGGCGGCGCTGCCGGTGGCGGGCATCACCGCCTACCGGGCGCTGGTCTCCCGCGGCGGGCTGCGCAAGGGCGAGCACGTGCTGGTCACCGGCATCGGCGGAGGCGTGGCCACCCTGGCGATGCTCTTCGCCCAGGCGCTCGGCGCGCAGGTCTCGGTCACCTCGGGCAGCGAGGAGAAGCTCGCCAGGGCGAAGGAGATGGGCGCCATCGCAACCGCCAACTACAAGGCGAAGGGCTGGGAGAAGGACCTGGTGGCGCAGGCGGGGCGGCCGCCCTCGCTGATCGTCGACGGCGCGGGCGGAGATGGGCTCAACAACCTGATCGGCGCCGCCGCCCCCGCGGCGCGCATCGTGCTCTACGGCGCCACCCGCATGTCGCCGAACAAGCTCGACATGGCGAAGATCTTCTTCAAGCAGCTGGACATCCGCGGCACCACCATGGGCACCGACGACGAGTTCCGCGCCATGGTGAAGCTGGTCGCCGAGCACCGCATCAAGCCGGTCATCGACCGCGTCTTCCCGCTCTCCAAGGCGGTGGAGGCGAACCGCCTGCTCGAGCAGTCGGGGCAGATGGGCAAGATCCTGCTCGACTGCCGCGCCTGATGTTCACAGGCCGCGCAGCGAGGCGCGGGAGAGCCCCAGCGCCAGCCCGAAGCGGCGGTCGGGCGATTCCATCCAGCGCTCGGGGGTGAAGCCGGCCGCGTCGATCAGGCGCAGCACGTCGTCGCGCCGGAAGCGGCGGGAGATCTCGGTGCGGATGCCTTCGCCGCGCTGGAGCCGCAGCGTCGTTCCCAGGCGGCCGAGATCGATCTCCATCGCCTCGCGCGCCACCAGCCACATCTCGATGCGCCGCCGCTCGACGAGGTAGGGCGCATAGTGGTCGAACGCGTCGGGATCGAACCGGCTCCTCGCGAACGAGTTCACGTTCAGGAGCAGGTTGCGGTTGAAGGCCGCCGTCACGCCCTGCGGGTCGTTGTAGGCGAGGTGAAGGGCGGCGGGGTCGGTGACGAGGTTCGCGCCGAGGAGCAGCACGTCGCCCTCGTCGAGGTGCTCGCGCACGCGCGAGAGCAGGCGGATGGCGTCGGGGTCCTCGTCGTTGCCGATGGTGCCGCCGAGGAAGAGCACCAGCCTGCGCCCTCCCCTGGGCTTGCCCGGCAAGGGAAGCTCCTGCGTGTAGTCGGCCAGCACCCGCTCCACCGGCACCTCGGGCCGCGCGGCGGCGAGGATCTCCTCCGTGCGCTGGAGCGCGTGCGCGCTGATGTCCACCGCGACGTAGCGCGGGCGGCCGCCGGCGGCGGTTGCGGCATCGAGGAGGCTGACGGTCTTGGACGCGGCGCCGCTGCCCAGCTCCACCACGTCGCTGAGCGCGCGCCCGCCGGCGGCGGCCACGATGTCGGCGGCGCGCAGCTCGAGCAGCGCGCGCTCGGTCCGGGTGGGAAAGTATTCGGCGAGGGTGGTGATCTTCTCGAACAGCGCGGAGCCCGCGTCGTCGTAGAAGTACTGGCAGGGAATCTCCCGGGGCGTGCGGAGGAGCCCCCTGCGCAGCTCCTCCAGCGCGGCGCTCTCGGAATCGAGGCTGACCAGCGTGGCCGTCCGCGGCGAGGCGGGATGCGGCAACAGGGGCCGGCGGCGCGCGGGGAGCAGACGATCCGTCAAGGCGCTCCCGGGGAGCAGAAGGTCATGACCGATCTCCGCATTCCGCGCGCAGGCTGCCAAGTTCGCGCGCCGCTGGCAAGTCCGCGCGGCCGGCCCGCATTGCGAAAAGACAGAAAGCGGCGCGGGCCGGCAGGCTCCCGCGCCGCTTTCCGCTCGGGGCGGGGGGGCCCCAGAGCTCTTCTGATGCGTCAGTGGTGTCCGGCGGGGTCGTCGCTGCCGCCGCCCGAGCCACCGTCCTGCCCGCTGCCCGGGCCGCCGGACCCGCCGTCCTGCCCGCTGCCCGGGCCGCCGGAGCCGCCGTCCTGGCCGTCTCCGGGGCCGCCACGGCCGCCGTGATCGTCGCCGGCGTCGGCTGCGTCATGCCCATGGTCGTCGCCCTGGTCGTCCTTGCCGTCGTGGTTGTCGTCCTCGAAGGCGCCGAACGAGGCGCGAATGTTGTCTTCGATGGCGCTGCGGGCCGATGCGTCGCGCGGGTCGAGGCGGGAGCCGTCCGCCGCCGTGAACCACTTCGAGGCATCGAGGTCGAGGGTGATGTTGGAGGCGGCGTCGCCGAGAGTGAACGAGCCTTCGTGCTCCACTTCCGCCTCGAGGCTGGAGGCGAAGGTGAAGTCCTTCCCGTCGATCTGGCCCTCGAGCAGGACCGAGGCGTTCTGCTTGACGAGGTCGTCGAACGACGCCGGCGCCGGCGCCTGCGCGCGGTGCACCTGGATCTTCAGCTTGTCGTAGGTGCCCGCCGGGACGTTGGCCGTGGCGAGCTGGAGGAGCGCGCCCGAAAGCGAGGCGCCGGCCGCGTCGATGAGGAGGGGCCCTTCGGAGAGCTTGACTTCCATGTTGGCGGACTTGCTCTCGACCCGGAGATCGCGGACGGCGATGCGAGCCCGGCTGAGCGTGATCCCGTCGGCGACCTGCGCGCCGGCGGACCCGGACGCCAGCGGCTGACCTCCGGAGGCGCTCAGGCGCCCGCTCACCGTGACTGCATCCTTCTGGCCGCTCTGACCGCCGCAAGCGGCCAGCGCCAGGCACATCGCGAAAAGAATCCGGGTCGGCGTCATTTTGTGTGTCTCCTTCTCAGGGAAAGACACAGCGACCGACCTTGGTGGGACAAGAATTTGTAGTGGGTCCGCGGGACGCCGCGGGAAAGGTCCTACAAGCCCGTGACGGGCACCGGAGCGGGGCTGCCGCCGGAGACGGTGCCGTTACCGAGCTGGCCCGACTCGTTCGCGCCCCAGCACATGAGGGTCTTCAGCTGCGTGAGCGCGCAGGTGTGGTTCGAGCCCGCGCTGATGCTGGCGACCCCGGTCAGCGAAACGACGCGCTGTGGATTCGTCTTGGGGGCCGTGTCGCTGGCGCCGAGCTGGCCATTGACGTTGAGGCCCCAGCAGGCCACGTCGGCGCCGCTGCTCTCGATTGCGCAGGTGTGACCCGCGCCACCCGCGATACCAGTCGAAGGCTGCGCGACGGACTCGCCCTTCGGCTGGGTCTGGTCGACGCCGGAATTGTCGACCTGATGGTTCGCGTTGGCGCCCCAGCACGCCAGGGAGACGCTGGTGCCGGCGGTGATGCTGCAGGTATGGTTCTCGCCCGCCGCCACGAGGGCGGCGCCGGCCCGCTGCACCACGGCCGGCGGCGACGAAGGAGTGATGCTGCCGGTGCCGTTCTGGCCGGTGCTGTTGTCGCCCCAGCACCAGAGCTGCGAGCCCGTCATGTCCCCGGCGCAGGTGTGATTGAGACCCGCCGCGAGCACCTTCGCGCCGGGAACGCCGGGCACCGGTTCGGCGGTTGCGCTGCCTGCACCCGGCGGCTCTCCGAGCTGACCCAGGCTGTTGTCGCCCCAGCAGAAGACGGCGCTGTCGGTGGCCGCGCACGCATGCGCGGCGCCGGCGGCGATGGCGTTGACGTTTCCGCTGATACCGCTGATGGCGTGAGGCACCTGTGCCGCTCCCCAGCACCAGACCGCGCCGCTCGCGAAATGGGCGCAGCTCTGCGTGGTGCTGGCGGCGATCCGGTCCGCCGTGGCGGGAAGGCCGGGCACCTGCACCGGCGTGCCGCTGGCAGCGGGTGTATCGACTCCAAGCTGCTTCACGCCGTTGTCCCCCCAGCAGAGGACCTGGCCGCCGGCGATGGCGCAGGTGTGATTGCCGCCCGCGGCGACGGCGCTCGGGACCGAGCAGGGAGAGCTGCCCAGCGGCGTCCTCAGCGTCCCGTTCTGACACTCGTATCCGCAGACGTCGCCTGCGCAGTGCTGCTTCGCGCCTGCGGGTGGAACGCAGGTGTCGAGGCAGGTCTGGGTCGGCGGCAGGACGACGACGCCCGGCGTCGTGCTGCTGGCGCCGTCGTGGTCCACCAGGGATCCGGCGCAGGCGCAGAGGAGCAAGAGCGGCAGGAGGCGCTTCATGGATTGAACAGGGCCACCAGCGAGAGGGAGGCGGCGGGCTTCGCCACCGAGTTGTTGTCCAGCCGGAAGAAGCGCGCTTCCACGTCGAGATCGAGCCCGAGGCGCATCTTGCCCATGCGCATGGTGGCCTGCAGCACGCCGCCCGCGAGCGGGCCCGCGCCGGTGTGCGACTCGCCGTTGACCAGCGACTGGGAGGCGATGCCGTAGCCGCCCATGATGCCGCCCTCGACGAACACGGGGCCGTAGAGCAGCGGGGTGACGAGCGCGGCGCCGGAAGTGGCCGACCAGTACGTGTAGCGGAGGCTCGCCGTGTCGGCGACGTCCTTGCGCGCCACCTCGGCGTGGATGCGCAAGCCGAACTGGCCCAGCTCCGTCCGCAGGCCCGCGCGCACCGCCGGCGCGATGCCGAACGAGGGCAACGCCACCGCGGTCACGCCTCCGCCGAGGAAGGCGACCATCGGCGCCGGGCCGCCCTTCGCGCGCGCCCGCTCGTAGCGGGTGGGCGAGAGCGTGGGCAGCATGAGCACGTCGGCCCGCGCCAGCGTCAGCTCGGCCGAGGCGCGGCCCTCGGGGGCGCGGCGCTCCACCGTGTAGCGTCCCGCCGGCAGCGCCAGCGCCAGCGGCTCGGTGGCGCCGGGCACCTCGGCGAGGAGGTTGTGGGGCCCGTGAAGGATGAAGGTCGCGCGCGAGTCGGGCGGGAAGCGGAGCGTGGCCTCGGCGCGGCGCAGGTCCGCGAGCACCACGTCGCCGCGGCCGCTCATCTTGATGTCGTACATCGGGTGCTGCGGGCCGGCCTCGGTGGCGGCGGTGCCGGAGGTGGTGCGCACCGAGGTGTAGCGGAACGCCTCGGAGAGCGTGACCTGGCCGTCGCCGTCTGCGTCCGCGGCGCCGCGCAGCCCGATCTCGAAGTGATGGGTGAAGAAGCTGCCGCCGATGGCCGCGCTCTCCTGAGCGGACTCGCCGGCCGCGCTGGAGGCGATGAAGGCGGTGCCCTCCACCTCGTCGCTGGGCAGCGCGAAGTCCACCGCCGAGACGAAGCTCGCGCCCTTGGTCTGCGTCAGGCGGCCGGCGTCGCAGGCGTCGACGATGGCCACCTTGGCGTCCGCGGGCGAGGCGTTCACCATGGCGCGCAGGTCGGAGTAGCTGAGCACCGACGAGCCCAGCTCCAGCCCGCGCTCGCCGGCGTGGCCGGAATAGTAGAAGAACAGGAGCGTCCGCTCGCCGCCCGCCTTCGCCTGCAGGACCTTCTGGTCGAGCGCGGCGATGGCCTTGCGCACCGAGTCGGCGTCCTTGCCTTCCAGGAGGACCACGTTGGCGGGAGGGAAGTCTCCCAGCTCGCGCAAGGCCACCGACATCCGCTCGGCGTCCTTCTGCGCGTACCAGAGCCGCGCGCGGCCCTGGCTGCCTTCGTCGTTGCCGGCGACCACCGCGAAGCGCTGCGCCGCCATGGCGGGGGCGGCAGCGAGGAGCGCGGCGAGGACGGCAACGGCTTTGGTCATGGCTTTTTCTCGATCAGCAGGGAGGTCTGCGGTGCATCAACACCCGGCAGCTTGCGGATCTGCCGGACATCGTCGCCAACCCGCCTGGCGCCCTGCTCCACTTCAGCATAACCCGGCCCGCACACCGCGAAGAAGCGCTCCGGTCCGGCCTTGCCGTCCAGCCGCACTCCGCCGGGCAGGGTGAGGTCGCCCTGCACTTTCTGCGTGTACAGCCTGGAGACCTGTCCCGAGCCGTCCACGGACAGGATGGAGAGATCACAGGGCTTTTGCGCGTCCACGTGGAAGCGCAGCGAGGCCGATGCGGGCAGCGCGTCGCCGTCGTCCACCAGATGCGCGCCCGAGGGAAGCGCCGCATAGACCGTCATCTTCACCGGCGCACCCTTGGTGCCGATGTAGTCGGAGGTGGGACCGTCGGTCTTCGGGCCCGTCCGCGCCATCAGCAGCACCGCCGCCAGCCCGGCCACCGGCGCCGCCAGCCACACCGCCCGCAGCGCGTTGAAGTTGAAGTGGAACCGCGGCCGGGTGACGTTGTCCAGCGTGGCGGGATAGACGAACCGGCGGAAGTCCTCGCCCTGCTTCTCCATCTGCGCCAGCCGCGCCTGGCAGTTGCCGCAGGAGGCGACGTGGTCCTGGACAGGGGAGCGCGACGGATCGAGAAGGTGCCGCTCCAGCTTCAGTTCGGATGGGTGGTTCATGCGGCGCTCCGCTCAAGATATTTGCGCGCGTGCTCGAGGAAACGCGCCAGTTTGCGCGAGACGGTCTTCCTCGAGATTCCCAGCGCGTCGGCCACTTCGTCGTGCTCCATTCCGTCCACGAGCACACCGACTGCAATGCTCTGCGTCTTCGCGTCGAACCTCGACAGCACGCGCTGCACGAGGCGGCGATTGGGGAACTCCGGATGATCGGAGGCCACGTCCATGTCGCCCAGTTCGGTCTCGCCCCGCCGGCCCGCGTTCCGACGCTCGTTCAGGCAGTGGTTGGTGGCGATGCGGTAGATGAAGGGCAGCGCCACGTCGGGGTCGGTCAGCTTCTCCGGCGAACCCAGCGCCTTGCGGAAGACTTCCTGCGTGGCGTCGCGGGCGGCCTCCTGATCACGGAGCAGCCGCACGCACCGCCGGTAGATGGCGGGGCCCCACTGCCGGTACAGCTCCGCGACGTGGTCGACGGCCACCCGCCCTCCGCAATTCTCAACCCCCTCGCGCAGCGAAGAGGGACAGAATTGAGGGGGTGTCGTCAACAGCGCCATTGCCGCGGCTCCTCTCAGCCGGAATGGACACCGTTCCCCTCGCGGAAGGGACACAAACTTTCATTAGGAGACCTACGTATCCTCCTCGATCTTCGCGGAAGGATTCAGCCAGGAGACGACCAGCGCAATCGTGAGGATTCCCGCGATGATGAGCAGCGAGGTGCCGGTGGGGAGCTGGATCCAGCGGAAGAGCAGCATCTTCAGTCCGACGAAGGTCAGGATGGCCGCGAGCCCCGGCTTCAGGTAGCGCAGCCGGGCGAGCGCGCCGCGGACCACGAAGTAGAGGGCGCGCAGGCCGAGCAGCGCGCAGATGTTGCTGGAGAAGACCAGGAACGAGTCGTCGGTCACCGCGAAGACGGCGGGGATGGAGTCGAGCGCGAAGATGAGGTCGGTGGTCTCCGCCGCCACCAGCGCGAGCAGGAGCGGCGTGGCGAAGCGCGCCCCCTCGCGCACGACGAAGAAGTGGGGCCCCTCGATGGTGCTGACCATCGGCAGGTTGCGCGCCACCCAGCGCACCACCGCGTTGTCGGAGGGCTGCGCGTCGGCGTCGTCCTCGTGGAAGAGGATCTTCCAGGCGGTGTAGACGAGGATGGCGCCGAACACCGCGATGACCCAGTGGAAGCGGTGCACCAGCGCCACCCCGGCGAGGATCAAGGTGCCGCGCAGCACGATGGCGCCGAGCACGCCCCAGAAGAGCACCCGGTGCTGGTAGCGCGCGGGGATGGCGAAGCTTCTGAAGAGCAGCACGAAGACGAAGAGGTTGTCGACCGAGAGCGACTTCTCCAGCAGGTATCCGGCGAAGAACTCCAGGCCCGGCTCGCCGCCGAACTCGAACCAGACGAAGGCCCCGAAGCCGAGCGAGAGGAAGATCCAGAAGATGCTCCAGCCCACGGCCTCCTTGAAGGTGGAGGTCGTATCGCGGGAAGAGAGCTTGAGATCCACCGCGAGCAGGCAGAGCACGCCGCAGAGGAACCCGACCCACAGGCCGGGGCTGTGGATGTTCTTCGCGCCCGTATCGGTGAGCGCGAGGATCACTTGCGCGCGCCTGCCGCGCCGCGCGGAGTCGCCCCGCTCTTGGCGCGGAACACCAGCCGCACCGGAACCCGGAGGCCGAACCGCTCGCGGAAGCGGTTGACGAGGAAGCGCCGGTAGCCCTCGTCCACGGCCTGCGGCCGGTTGCACTGGATGGCTACCGTGAGCGGCTGCGTGGCGACCTGGAAGGCGTAGCTGAAGCGCACCGGGAAGCCGCGGAAGAGCGGTGCGGGGTGCTCGTCCTGCATGCTCTGGATCCACTCGTTGAGCTGCGGCGTGGGGATGCGGGTGGACGCCTCGTCGTGCAGCTGCGCGGCGAGCTCGAGGATGCGGTTGACGCGCGTGCCCTGCAGCGCGCTGACGAAGAGCAGCGGCGCGAAGTCCACGTGCTGCAGGTGCCGCTTCGCCTCCTCGCGCAGGCGCTCCGCCTCCGCCTCCTTGTCCTGCACCAGGTCCCACTTGTTCACGCAGAGGATGACCGCGCGGCCGCGCTCCTCCGCCTGCGCGGCGATGCGCGCGTCCTGCTCCACCCCGAGCTGGGTGGCGTCGGTCAGCACCACCACCACGTCCGCCTTCTCCACCGAGCGCATCGCGCGCTGCGCCGAGAACACCTCCACCTTGTCCACCACCTGCCGCTTCTTGCGCAGCCCGGCGGTGTCGGTGAGGACGTAGCGGCGGTCCTTCCAGGTCAGCTCCTCGTCCACGGCGTCGCGGGTGGTGCCGGGCAGCGCGGAGGCGACGAATCGCTCCTCCCCGAGCAGCCGGTTGAGCAGCGTGCTCTTGCCCACGTTGGGGCGGCCGAGCACCGCCAGCCGGATGGGCGCGACTTCCGGCGCCTCCGGCTCCGGCGTCTCGGGCAGCCTGTCGGCGATGGCGTCCATCAGCTCGTCCACGCCGCGGCCGTGCTCGGCGCTGACGGGAAAGACGTCGAACCCCATGCGGTGCAGCTCGCCCAGGTCGAGGCCTCCCTCGCGCCGGTTGGAGTCCACCTTGTTGGCCGCGAGCAGCACCGGCTTGCCGCCCCGGCGCAGGATCTGCGCGAGCTCCTGCTCCGCGCCCGCCATGCCCGCGACCGCGTCCACCACGAAGACGATCACGTCGGCCTCGCGGATGGCGGTCTCGGCCTGCTCGCGGACCGCCTTCACCAGCTGCTCGTCGGACTTGACGGTGAACCCGCCCGTGTCCACCACGCGGAAGCGCTTCTTGCCCTGCTCCGCCTCGGCGTACTGCCGGTCGCGGGTCACGCCGGGAACGTCCTCGACGATGGCCAGCCGCTTTCCGACGATGCGATTGAAGAGGGTGGACTTCCCCACGTTGGGACGACCGACCACGGCGACGAGCGGCAGCATCAGCCACAGCACTCAGAAGCGTTCACCACCGGCAGGCGCCGCCCGGGCGGAACGCCCTGCCGCAGCGGTGCAGGGTCGAGCATCGTCTCCTGCACGCCGCGCAGCGCCACGAGCGAGGCCCGCTCGACCCGCACCCGGACCAGATCGCCCACCTGCGCGTCGCCCTCGAAGTGCACGGTCCAGTTCTCGCGCGAGCGGCCGAAGCCCCGGTTCTCGACGAGCACTTCCACCGCGCCGCCTACGCGCGCCTTGCGCCGCTGCAGGGTGCGAGCCATCTGCAGCGCCTGTACCTCTTCCAGCCGCCGCAGCGCCAGCGGGCGCGGCACTTCGCCCCACTCGTCCAGCTTGAGCGCCGCGCCGGTGTGGGGGCGCGGGCTGTAGATGAAGGAGAAGAGGTTGTCGTATGGAGTGCGGCGCAG
>DATDMU010000334.1:0-10827 GCA_036518615.1 Myxococcales bacterium | reverse complement strand
CGGTGCATCCAGAAGACCGCGCCGGGCGCCGCGGGGTGGAAGTTGAACAGGTCCAGCTCGCGGCCCAGCTTGCGGTGGTCGCGCTTGCGCGCCTCCTCCTGCTGCTTGAGCCAGGCGTCGAGGTCCTTCTTGTCGAAGAAGGCGGTGCCGTAGATGCGCTGGAGCTGGGGCTTGGTGTGATCCCCGCGCCAGTAGGCGCCGGCCACGTTGAGCAGCTTGATGACGCCGATCTTGCCGGTCGAGGGCGCGTGCGGGCCCAGGCAGAAGTCCACCCAGTCGCCGTGCGAGTAGATGGTCAGGGTCTTGGCGCCCTTGGCGAAGATGTCCTCGACGATCTCGACCTTGAACTTCTCCCCCAGCTTCTCGAAGAGCCGCAGCGCCTCCTCGCGGGAGACCTCCTTGCGCACGAAGGGCAGGTCCTTCTTCACCTCCTCGTTGGCCGCCTTCTCGATCTTCTCCAGGTCCTCCGGCGTGAAGGGCTCCTTGCGGAAGAAGTCGTAGTAGAAGCCCTCCTCGGTGTGCGGGCCGATGGTGACCTGCGTGCCGGGAAAGAGCCGCTGCACCACGCTCGCCACTACGTGCGCCGCGTCGTGGCGGATGAGGTCGAGGCCTTCGCGCTGCTTCTGGGTGAAGACGGTGAGCTTGCCCCCGCGCTGCAGCGGGCGGGAGAGGTCCAGCTCCTCGTCGTCGAGCTTCGCGTAGAGGGCGGCGCGGGCCAGGCCCGCCCCGATCTGCGTCTTCACGAACTCGCCCACGGGGGTGCCGGCGGGCACCTGCTTGCTCGAGCCGTCGGGGAGCGTGATCTGCAGCATCTCGGACATGGCCACCTCAGAAAAGCGAAGGCCCGGCAGTCCGGCCGGGCCCTCGCGAATGCGTGGTGCGTCCTGCTGGAATCGAACCAGCGACCCCCACCGTGTCAAGGTGGTGTTCTACCGCTGAACTAAGGACGCAAGCCGGGCTGTGGCGTGTAGCAGCGCACAGGGGCGGGGTCAAGCCGTCCGCGGGCTTTGCGCCGCCTGCGGCGGGCGGCGCATCAGCTCGATGAAGATGGCCAGGTACTGCGCCCAGGAAACGACGATGCACTGGGCGGAGACCAGCGCGAGCGCGATGAGGGCGGGCCCCAGGGGCGCGTCGCGGGCGCCCTGCACGAGGCCGAAGATGACGGTCACCGCGAGGAAGGCGGTGGAGTACTTGCCAAAGCGCGTGGGGCGGATGTCGTAGCTGCGCCCGGTCCAGGTGAGGATGCCGATGGCGCTGAAGATGCAGACCTCGCGGAAGACGAGCAGCCAGAGGAGCCAGGCGGGCAGCCGGTGCGTCGCGCAGAGCACCGCCAGTCCGGAGAGGCCGAGGAGCTTGTCGGCGATGGGGTCCATGATGGCGCCGATGCGGGTGAACTGCTTGAGCGCGCGGGCGGCGATGCCGTCGAGCCAGTCGGTGATCATGGCGCCGACGAAGACGGCGAGCGCCGCGCCCAGCCGGCCGGAGAGGAAGAGCCAGAGGAAGACCGGCAGCGCCAGAAGCCGCAGCGCGGTGAGCGAGTTGGGGACGTTCACCCGAGCGCGGCCTTGCGCTTGCGCGCGACCAGCGCGTCCACGGTCTGGCTGATGCGCTGGCTCAGGATGAGCATCTCCCCCACCTCGGTGGGCGCCTGCTTCTTGTGGCCGTTGTCGAGATAGAGCATGTGCGAGACGCGGCCGCGGTGGAGGATGGGGAAGATCAGCGAGCTGAGCGGGACCTTCTTTCCCAGCATCGCGAGGAAGCGGATGTTGCCCGGCGTCTTGTGCAGCGGCCCCAGGTAGTGGCTGCGGGTGCGGACCACCAGCGCGAACGCCGAGTCGGCCGAGAGCGGCATCGCCACCTGCCGGGCGGCGCCTCCGTCCAGGCCCTCGCCGAGGCCGTCCCAGCCCAGCGCGACGCCTCCCTGGACCTGAAGCAGGAGCGCCCGCGCGGCCTTGCTGCGCGAGGCGCGCAGGACGATGTGGGCGATGGAGTCGCGGTCGGAGACGCCCTCCAGCGCTTTCATCGCCTGGCCGAAGTCGAGGGGGCTCTCGTCGCGCGGCGGCGGAGGGGGAGGCGCGGTCACGTCGTCCCAGGAGACCACGGGAAGCGGCTCCTCCGGGTCGGCGCGCGCCGCCACCAGCTGCTGCACGGGCTCGCCGATGATGGCATCGGCGGGAAGCTCTTCGAGGATGGCGTCCTCGGGCAGCGACTGCAGCGGCTCCTCCTCCTCCGGCAGGAACGCGGGCTCCGGCCGCTGGGGCGAGAGCGCCGGCGGCCGCGAGCGACGAGGACCCTGCGTATCCCACGACGCCGCGGGCTCGCGCTGCGGCGGCGGCTGGCTTGCCCGCCGCGGCGCGCGAGCGGCCGCCTGTCCTTGCGGAAGCGGCGGATCCGACGGCCATTCCGCCTCGGGAAGGTCGGCGGCCCTGCCCTGGACCTGGTTGTAGATGTCGTTGAAGGCGCGCTCGTCGATCAGCTCCGGACCCGGGTCCGTCTTCCCGGACTTGCCCTTCCTGCGCCGCCGCTCCTCCCGCCCCTCCTGCGGCACGACGCCGAAGTCGAGCGCGCGCATCTGCCGGGACGCGCCGTAATGGGCGCGCAGGAGCTGGAAGATGCGGTATTCGGGCGCGACCACCGGCACGCAGGTGCGGCCGATGCGATAGGAGAGCTGATCCAGCTCGCTCACCTTGATGTCGCAGCAGAGCAGCTTGAGCCTGCGCTTCTCCAGCTTCCAGGGCACGATCTCCTGGCGGTCGGCGACGTGCGGCGGGAGCGCCGGCACCAGCGCCGGATCGATCTCGAGATTTCCGAAGGCCACCTCCACGCCGAGCTGCCTGGCGAGCGCCTGCGCGAGATGCTGCTCTTCGACCAGGCGCAGCTCGAGGAGGTTTGTGCCGATGCGGCCGCCGTAGAGGACCTGCCAGTCCAGCGCCTCCTCCAGGCCCTCCCGCGTGAGGTGCCCGTCCGAGATGAGGATTTCCCCGATCTTCGCCATCCCGCAAGACAGGCTAACACACGCCACGGCACGCGCCCGGCCGTGGACCAGGCAGGGGCGGGCAGAAAACGCCGGCCTCCGGCGTTGGAAGCATCATGACGAGCAAGTCTGCTCTCCGGACGGCCGTGGTGGTCGCCCGCGCGCCCGCAACGGTCGGGAGAGCAGGAGTTCCAGTTCCATGAAGGAGCGCAATATGGCCCAGCAGCAGCGCAACGCGAACGCCGCCGTACCAGAGGAAGACTGGCGCCTGCAGGGGCAGGACTGGCTTCGCGAGGAGCTCCTCCGCTTCCGGGCGTACGCTCCGGTGAAGGCCGGGTCCGAGCACGACCACTGCGAGTTCTGCTGGACGCCCTTCCGCTCGCGCGCCCAGCCCGGCGCGGCCAGCGAGGGCTACGTCACCCAGGACCGCCGCTGGATCTGCGAGACCTGCTACGAGGACTTCAAGCTGATGTTCGACTGGATCGTGGAGATCTGAGTCCGGCCGGGCGTCTCCGGCTTCGGCCGGCCAGGCGTCCGGTGGCAAACGAGCCGATCAGCCCACCCGCGCGAGGCTGAGGCGGCCGCGGAAGCGGTGCAGGAGCTGATCCTTGACCGCGGCGTTCTCCGGCTTCGACAGCTCCGGATCTTCCTGCACCAGCGCGAAGGCCTCCTCGCGCGCCTCCTTGAGAATGTTCTGGTCGCGCGCAAGCTCGGCGACGGCGAAGTCGGGCAGGCCGCTCTGGCGCGTGCCGAGGAACTCGCCGGGGCCGCGCAGCTCCAGGTCCTCCTCCGCGATGCGGAACCCGTCGGTGGTCTCCTCCATCACCCTGAGCCGCTTGCGCGCCGCCGGAGCCCATTCCGCCCCGGAGGCGCCGGTGATGAGGAGGCAATACGATCGGGCCGCGCCGCGTCCCACCCGCCCGCGAAGCTGGTGGAGCTGGGAGAGGCCGAACCGCTCCGCGTGCTCGATGAGCATCACCGTGGCATTGGGCACGTCCACGCCCACCTCGATGACGGTGGTGGCGACGAGCAGCCGGGTCTCGCCGCGGCGGAAGCGCTCCATCTCCTCGTTGCGCTCGGCCGCGCCCTGGCGGCCGTGGACCAGCCCGATGGGCACGCCCGCAAAGACGTCCATGGCGAGCCGGTCGCGCTCCCTCGTCGCCGCTTTCAGGTCGGCGAGCTTTTCGCTCTCCTCCACCAGCGGCAGCACCACGTAGGCCTGGCGGCCGGCGTGCAGCTCTCGCCGGACCACGTCGTAGGCCTTCTCCCGCGCCGCGTCCTTGAACACGCGGGTGGCGATGGGCGTGCGGCCCGGCGGCAGCTCGTCGAGGACGGAGACGTCCAGATCGCCGTAGAGGGTCAGGGCCAGCGTGCGCGGAATGGGCGTGGCGGTCATCACCAGCACGTCGGGCCTGTGCCCCTTGGACATGAGGCTCGCGCGCGTCATCACCCCGAACCGGTGCTGCTCGTCGATGATCACCAGCCCGAGCTTGTGGAAGAAGGTGGCCTCCTCCGCCAGCGCGTGCGTGCCGACGACGATCTGCGCGGTGCCGGAGCGGAGCAGCCGCGCCGCGTGCTCGCGCTCGCGCTGGGAGAGGCTGCCGCTCACCAGCTCGACGTGGATGGAGGCGCCGCGCAGGAGCGAGCGCAGCGAGCGGGCGTGCTGCTCTGCGAGGATCTCGGTGGGGGCCATCAGCGCGGCCTGGTACCCGTCGGCCACCGCGAGGCGCGCAGCGCACAGCGCCACCGCCGTCTTGCCGCTGCCCACGTCGCCCTGGAGCAGACGGTTCATCGGCTCGGGCCTGCGCATGTCCGAGGCGATCTCCCCCACCGCGCGCTCCTGCGCGGAGGTCAAAGGCCAGGGCAGCGCCGAGACGATGCCTTCGAGCGTCCGCGCCTCGGCGCGGAAGGCGATGCCGGGCTCCACCTTAACCCCGCGCCGCCGCAGCGCCAGCCCCAGCTGCACGAGGAACAGCTCCTCGAACGCGAGCCTGCGCCGCGGCTCGCCGCCGGGAACGCCGCGCGAGAGCTCCGCGGCGAACTTCTCGGGAAAATGCGCCTCGCGCAGCGCCTCGGCGAGCGGCAAGAGCCTGCGCCGCTTGCGCATCGCCTCCGGCAGCGCGTCGTCCACGAAGCGCACGTACTCGTCCACCGCGCGCTTCTCGATGCGCCGGAAGGTGCGGGCCGGCACGCCCTCCACCTCGGTGTACACCGGCACCACCCGGCCGAACGAGTCGTCCTCCTTCGGCATGGCCGCCTCTCCGGACGCGGAGAGGAGCTCCACGTCGGGGTGGTGCATGACCTTGCCGCCGCCGCGGTACCCTTCCTTCACCTCGCCGGAGACGAGGACGGGCGCGAAGAGCGGAAACCGCTGCAGGAAGCTCTGCCGGTAGTGGAACCAGATGCACACCAGCGTGCCGCCGGCCGCGTCGCGGACCAGCACCTCCAGCCTGCGCCGCCTTCCCCGCGCCTCCTGCGCCTTGACGATCTGCCCGGCGATCACCGAGCGCTCGCCCAGGGGCGCCTCTTCCACCGTGCGCGGCGTGCGCCGATCCTCGTAGGCGCGGGGGAAGTTGAGCAGCAGATCGCCCGCCGTGCGCAGGCCCCTGGATTCCAGCTTTGCGGCCAGCGCAGGGCCCACCCCGCGCAGGTGGATCACGGGAGTGGCGAGAGGATCCGCCGGGGCTTTCGGCGCCGCGGCCGGCGCTTGCGCTGCCATGCCGGGAAGTCTGCCAGACGCCTCCGACACCGGCCGCGCCAGCGCCGAGACGTCGAGCGGAATCGGCAACAGCGCGCCCAGCTCCCGCACCAGCGCCGCGATCGAGCGCTGCCGGTCCGCTTCGCCTGCCGAGTCGAAGCCGCGAACGCTCTGGGCAAGGCGGTCGAGCTTCGGCGCGGACGCCTCCCCGGCGTAGGCGCGCGCCTGCTCGACCACCTTCGCGACCAGCGCCTCGAGGCCGTTGAGCCGGGCCACCCCCGCGCGGCTGGCGAAGCGCAAGGGCTGGAGCAGGGGCGAGAGCGCCAGGGAGAGCGCGGGGTCGCCCAAGGCGGGACTACTCCTCTTCGTCCGAGCTGTACTCCACGAAGAGCACCTCGAGGATCTCGTACTCGCGCTCTCCGCCCGGCGTGCGGATCTTCACCGTGTCGCCCACTTCCCGCCCGATCAGCCCGCGCGCGATGGGGCTGGTGACGCTGATGCGGCCCTTCTTGAGGTCGGCCTCGGTCTCGCCGACGATGGCGTACTGCGTCTTCTGGCCGCTGTCGGTGTCCTCGAGCCTGACCGTGGCGCCGAAGACCACGCGGTCGCCGGAGAGCTTGCTGACGTCGATGATCTCCGCCCGCGCCAGCCGGTCCTCCAGCATCTGGATGCGGCCGGCGATGTGCGACTGCTTCTCCTTGGCGGCGTGGTACTCGGCGTTCTCGCGCAGGTCGCCGTGGTCGCGCGCGGTGGAGATGTCCTGCATGTTCTGCGGGCGCTCCACCGACTTGAGCCGCTTGAGCTCGCGCTTGAGCGCCTCTGCCCCCGCCCGGGTGATGGGGATGTTTTCGCCTGCCATCGCGCTGCCTTCCCGCTGCCGTCAGTGAAACGAAATGCGGCCGTCCCCGGGAGGGGCCGGCCGCGCGCGGGTACATCATTGTGGATGTGGGGGCCAAAATCAACGGAAAGGTTCTGCCCGGCCGGCCGCGCGGCCGTCCGCCCGCCGCGCGAGCGGCGCCGCACGATTTCGCTTGCGCTTTGCGTCGCGATGCATAAGTATGCACGCCCATGCAGACGGTTCCGGTCGGGATCATCGGCGCGTCCGGGTACAGCGGCCTCGAGGCCAGCCGCATCCTCGCCCTGCACCCGCGCGTCGAGCTGAGGCTTCTCGGCAGCGACAAGTGGACCGGCGACACCGCCGCGCGCCGCGCCGGGCTGCGCGGGGCGGCGGGAAAGCTGACCTATGCCCCCTGGGACCGCTGCGCCGCGCTGGCGCGCGAGTGCGCGGCGGTCCTGCTCGCCACCCCCGCGGAGGCGTCGCTGGAGCTCGTGCCCGGCCTGCTCGAGGCGGGCGTGAAGGTCATCGATCTCTCCGGCGCGTTCCGGCTGCGGGACGCGGCGCTCTACGACAGATTCTACGGCTTTTCGCACCCGCGCCCTTCCCTTCTCGCAGAGGCCTTCTACGGCCTGCCCGAGCTGGCGCCGGTTCCCCGGGGCACCCGCCTCGTCGCCAACCCCGGCTGCTATCCCACCGCGGCGGCGCTGGCGCTCGCGCCGCTGGTCGATGCAGGGCTCCTGATCCCCGAGCGCCTCATCGTCGATGCCGCCTCCGGCGTCACCGGCGCGGGCCGCAAGGCGTCGGAGGATTTCTCCTTCGCGGAGATCGACTCCGACTTCCGCGCCTACAAGGTTCTCCGCCACCAGCACCAGCCGGAGATCGCGCAGACGATTGGGCTGCCGGTCACCTTCACGCCGCATCTCTTGCCGGTGAAGCGCGGCATCCTCGCCACCTGCTACGGAAGGCTCGCAAAGGGTGTGCCCGCCGATGCCCTGCGCGCCGCCTTCCTGCATAAGTATGCAGACGCGCCGTTCGTCGAAGTCCTCGACTCGCCGGACAAGGTGTCGCTGCAGGGCGTGACCGGAACCAACGACTGCCAGGTCGCGGTGGCCGCGGACGGCGAGGTGGTGGTGGCCGTCTCCGCCATCGACAACCTGGTGAAGGGGGCCGCGGGGCAGGCGGTGCAGAACCTGAACCTCGTCATGGGCTGGCCGCAGACGGCCGGCCTGGACACGCTGCGGGGGTCGCATCCGTGAAGGTTCCCAAGGGCTTCCTCTGGGCCGGCATGCAGGCGGGCATCAAGCCCAACCGCAAGGACCTGGCGCTGGTCTACAGCGAATCGGCTTGCGCCGCCGCCGCCTGCTTCACGCAGAACCTGGCCCGGGCGGCCCCCGTGCTCGACGCGGAAAGGCGCCTGCCCTCCGACAGCGTCCGGGCGGTGGTGATCAACAGCGGCAACGCCAATGCGCTCACCGGCCCGGAGGGGCTGGAGGACGTGAAGACCGTCTGCGATGCGGTCGCGCGGGCCCTCGCCGTACCTGCCTCCGGCGTGGTCAGCGCCTCCACCGGCGTCATCGGCGTCCGCCTGCCGGCCCACAAGATCGTCGAGGCGGCGCCCGCGCTGGTGTCGTCGCTGCGGCCGGACGCGGTGCTCGCTGCGGAAGCGATCATGACCACCGACACACGCATCAAGCTGGGCGCGCGCTCGGTGCAGATCGGCGGCAAGGACGTGACCCTCACCTGCATCTGCAAGGGCTCGGGCATGATCGCGCCGTCGCTCGCCACCATGATCGCGGTGGTGGCCACGGACTGCGCCATCACGCCGCCCATGCTCGCGGGCGCGCTCTCCAGGGCGATGCGGCGCAGCTTCAACGCGCTCACCGTGGACGGCGACATGTCCACCAACGACTGCGTGTTCGCGCTGGCCAACGGAGCCGCCGGGAATGCTCCCATCGCAGACCCGGGCCCGGCGCTGGCCACCTTCTCTGCGGCGCTGGAGGACCTGTGCAAGCAGATGGCCAGGGAGATCGCCGCCGACGGCGAAGGCGCCACCAAGCTGCTCGACATCGAAGTGCAGGGCGCGCCCGGCGAGGACGTCGCGATCGATCTCGCCAAGTCCTGCGCCGGCTCGAGCCTGGTCAAGGCGGCCATCTTCGGCGCCGACCCGAACTGGGGGCGCGTGCTCGCGTCCATGGGGGCGCGCGCGGGGACGGCGGGCTATGCCATCGATCCGGCCGACGCGCGGGTCACGGTGCAGGAGATGCCGGTCTACGATCGCGCTCCGCTCGCCTACGACGCGAGCGTGCTCAAGGCGCGGATGCGCGAGCCGGAGGTGAAGGTGGTGGTGGACCTGCGCCGCGGACAGGCCGCGGGGCAGGCCTGGGGCTGCGACCTCTCCTACGACTACGTGAAGATCAACGCCGACTACACCTCGCTCATCGTCACCCGGCCCGACGGCGGCGTGGCCAAGGACGACCGGCTCACCAACTACAGCCCCACGTTCAAGGTTCAGCTCCTCGTCGATGCGCTGGGCTACATCAAGAAGTTCTCCGGCACCCGCTGCGTGATCAAGTACGGCGGCGCGGCCATGGTGAAGGAGTCCTTGAAGAAGTCGTTCTGCGAGGACATCAGCCTGTTGCGCTCGGTGGGGCTGCGGCCCATCGTGGTGCACGGCGGCGGCCCGGAGATCACCCGCACGCTGGAGAAGCTGGGCAGCAAGGCCGAGTTCGTGGACGGCCAGCGGGTCACCAACGCCTCCGATCTCAAGGTGGTGGAGATGGTGCTCACCGGCTCCATCAACACCGAGCTGGTGACGCTCCTGAACCAGGAGGGCAGCGCGCTCGCGGTGGGGGTCTCGGGAAAGGACGGCGGCCTCATCCGCGCGCGCAAGCTGGTGCAGGAAGGGCGCGACCTCGGGCAGGTGGGCGAGGTGACGCGGATCAACCGCGAGTTCCTCGAGATGCTCCTGCAGCAGGGATACGTTCCCATCATCTCCCCGGTGGGTCTGGGCGAGGACGGGCAGAGCTACAACATCAACGCCGACACGGTGGCAGCGGAGATCGCCACCGCCATCGGCGCGCAGAAGCTCATCTTCCTCTCCGACGTGCCCGGAATCCTGCGCGCCGGCGAGCTGGTGGGCCAGCTCACCGCGGAGAGCCTGCGGGCGCTGATCGCCGACGGCACCATCTCCGGCGGCATGGTCGCCAAGGCGAAGAGCATCCTCAAGGTGCTCGCGGGCGGCGTGCCCAACGTGCACCTGCTCGACGGGCGGGTGCCGCACTCGATCATCGGCGAGCTCTTCACCGACCACGGCGTGGGAAGCTGGGTGCGCGCGGCATGAGGCCCCTGGACCACATCCGCGGCAGCGGGGTGCGGCACGTCAAGCCCACCAAGGAGCGCCGGCAGGACGCCATCAAGCGCGCGCTGCGGATGAAGCGCATCGCCACGCAGCAGGAACTGGTCGAGACGCTCGCGCAGGACGGCATCGAGGCCACCCAGGCCACGCTCTCGCGCGACCTGGCGGAACTGGGCGTCTTGCGCGTTTCGCGGCCGGAAGGCGCGGTGTACGAGCTGGAGCCCGCCGCGGCGCAGGCCGCGCCGCAGCTGCGCGAGCTGGGCGAGAACGTGCTCTCGCTGCAAGACAACGAGGCGCTGGTGGTGCTGCGCACGCGGCCGGGCATGGCGTCGGCGGTGGCGCTGGCCATCGACAACGCCCGCCTGCCGGAGTGCCTCGGCACCCTCGCCGGCGACGACACGCTCTTCGCAACACCCGCGCGCGGCGTCGCGACGCGGCGCCTCTCGCAACAGATCCGCATTCTTTTCGGAAGGGAGCTGTAGATGGCAACGCGGCAGAAGGTCGTCCTCGCATATTCCGGCGGTCTCGACACCAGCGTGCTCGTGCGCATCCTCACCGACGAGTACGGCTACGACGTCATCGCCTGCCACGCCGACGTGGGCGAGTCCAAGGACCACGAGAAGCTGAAGGCCCGGGCGCGCGAGGCGGGCGCGGTGGCGGCGGAGATCGTGGACGCGAAGGAGGAGTTCGCGACGAAGTTCTGCTTCCCTGCGCTGCAGGCCAACGCGCTCTACCAGGGCGTCTATCCTCTGAGCGCCGCGCTCTCCCGGCCGCTCATCGCCAAGCACCTGGTCGCCGCGGCGCGCAAGCACGGCGCCACCGCCGTGGCCCACGGCGCCACCGGCAAGGGCAACGACCAGGTGCGCTTCGACCTGGCGGTGAAGGGCATGGCGCCGGACCTCAAGATCCTCGCCCCGCAGCGCGAGCGGAACATCACCCGCGACGCGGCCATGGAGTACGCG
>DATDMU010000333.1:0-3157 GCA_036518615.1 Myxococcales bacterium | reverse complement strand
GTCGATGGCGTAGGTGGGCCAGCCGGAACCGTTGGTGTAGTCGTATCCCGGTCCAACCCCGGAGCAGCCGAAGCTCATGCAGCTCTGGTACCACCAGATGGTCGGGCCGTACCTGGCGCGCTGCGATCCGGCGTACGCCGTACCGGGCCGATCCTCCATGTGGTTGATCACCGGGACGACGAGATCGACGCCGGTGATCCCGTTCTGCGCCAGCTCGGCGCTGGTGGTGGTCACCAGCGTGGGAATGGCCGGGTCGCCCGCGCGCGAGGCCGCGATCCGCGGGTTGATGTCCGTCCAGGCGCAGGTCTGCGGAGGCTCGTCGCAGATGTAGTTGAAGAGCACGCCCGACCATCCCCTGGCCTTGAAGTGGTCCGACCACGCCTTCACGCCCGCGGAGGTGGTGCGCGCAGTCCCCTGGATCTGCGTCGAGGTCACCTTCGCTCCCTTGAGCCGCGTGTTGGCGGTGCCGCTCAGGAACGGCCCTGCGTACAGGTCGTAGTCCGACCAGCTGCCGGTGCCGGTGCTGTTGACCGGCGAGGTGTAGGTGGGCCGGTTGATGCTGATTCGATTGTCGAGCGCCGCCTGGAGGTACCGCGCGCGCAGCTGCTGCTCGGCGGTGACGTTCGAGCAGCTGCCGTCGCCGTGGCCCATGCAGGGGCCGTTCCACGCCATGTCGAACGAGCTGCGCAGCGTGGAGGTGGAGGGGATGCCGAAGTCCCAGACCTCGAGCGTCACCGGAACCTGCGCCGTGACCCCGCCGAGGACGCTGAGCGTGCCGGTGTAGGTTCCGGCGGGCGCCGTCTCCGGCACGTGGATGTCCACCAGCACGGCCCGGCTCTCGCCGGCGGGCACGTCAAAAGGGAATGCGTTCCGCTTCTCTCCCACGACGGGGTCGACGTCGGGCACCAGGGCGTCCGGCCAGATGCCCGCCGCCCCGTCTCCTCCGGTGGGCTGCGTCACGTTGATGAGCGCCTCGCGGTAGAGCGTCACGTCGCGGCCGCTGATCACGTGGCCCTTGCCGTCGTCGAGCGCCTCGAGCGCCATCGAGACGCCGGTGGCCGCGCCGGTGACGACCACCTGGAACGCCTCGAACTCGTTCTGCGCGGCCGAGAGCGTGGCGCTCGCGCTCGCGGCTGCGGGCGGCGTCACGCCGGGCCGGATCTTCACTGCCGAGGGGGCGACCCAGACCTGGGCAGCCTGCGAGCACGTCGGCGCCAGAGCGACGACGGCGGGGGCGGCGAACAGGACGAACTTCGTCACGGATGCGTCTCCTGGGTCGGTGGCTCTCCGGCAGGGCGAGAGCTTTCTTTGGCTGACTTTTCAACTGAGGAGCCATACAGGCTCTTCCCCGATCGGTGAACGAAAGCAAGGGGGCTCGCCGCAGCGCCTGTCGGGCAAGCGGGGCCCATGCGCGACGCGCCACCACCCCGGCGCACACGGGCGCGACACGGCGCCGCGCCGCGCATCGCCCGGCGCCGTCCGGCATTCAATCTGCGTGGATTCCGATACCGGCTATTTCCTGATCATCGTCTTCGGGCTGCCCATCCTCCTCATGCTCCTGACCGGCCCCGCGATGTGGAGCGAGAAGTGGGGATGGAGGGCGCTCGACCGGATCGAGCAGTTCTTCACGCGGCGCAGAAGCCCGGCGGGGGCGGCCGTCAAGCCACCTTCCGCGCAATCTCCTCGACTGCCTCGTTGATGCCCAGCCGCGAGGTGTCCACCGCGATCTCCGCCTGCGCGTAGAGCGGCTCGCGGGCCTTGAGCAGCGCGGCCAGTTCCTCCTGCGCGTGCGGGCTCGCGGCGCTGGGGCGGACGTCGCCCTGCTCGAGCACCCGCTGCCAGTGATCGCGCGGCGTGGCCTGCAGCCAGACCGTGCGGCACCTCTTCTGCAGCAGCCTGAACGAGCCCGGGTCGGTGACGATGCCGCCGCCCGTCGCGATCACGGCGGCGTCGTTCTCGGCGAGAAAGCGCGTGAGCACCTCGCGCGCGAGCCGGCGGTAGTACGCCTCGCCGTGAAGCTGGAAGATGGCGGCGAGCGAGAGGCCCGCATCCTTCTCCACCAGCGCATCCAGCTCCACGAAGGGGACCCGCAGCCGGTTGGCCAGCGCGCGGCCGATGGTGCTCTTGCCGGCGCCGCGCAGCCCGACCAGGGCGATGGCGCGCCGCTCGCTGCGCTCGTGCTGCGCAGAGAAGAGCAGCTCTCCGGCGGAGGTGCCCAGGGCGCGCGAGACGTCCTGCAGGCGCGCCACCGAGATGTTGCCGGCCCCGCCCTCCAGCTCGGCGAGGAACCGCTCGGACACGCCGCTGCGCTGCGCAAGCTCCCGCCGCGTGAGGGCGCGCTCCTCGCGCAGCCGCCGCACCGCGGCGCCCACCGAAGCGAGCAGGAGCTGGTGTTCGGGTCGCATCTCTTACGCAATATACTGCACACAGAACATGTACGACAAGCAATATAGTGCTTGCGAAGGCGCACGCCTTGCGTTACCTTCCCGGCGATGGACACGAGCGCGCCTGCCCCGAAGCTTTCGTTCGACACGCATCCCTCGAAGTACCGCCACTGGACGCTGTCCGTCGGACGGGAGGGCGACGGCTTCGCCGGCGCCCGGGCGGAGGCCGAAGGCCGCAGCATTGGAGACGTGGCGCGGCTGGTGATGAAGGTGCAGCCCTTCGGCGGCGCCGACAGCGAGCTGGAGCTGAAGAGCAACAGCTACGACCTGTCGGTGGACATCGAGCTGGCCGACGCGATCCAGCGCCTGCGCTTCGAGCACCCGTCGGTGAAGGCGTGCGTGATCACCAGCGCGCACGAGAAGATCTTCTGCGCCGGCGCCAACATCTACATGCTCGCCGCCAGCACGCATCCCTTCAAGGTCAACTTCTGCAAGTACACCAACGAGACCCGCCTCTCGATGGAGGAGGCGTCGCGAGAGAGCGGCCTCAGGTTCCTCGCCGCCTGCAACGGCGCCACCGCCGGGGGCGGATACGAGCTGGCGCTGGCGTGCGACGACATCGTGCTCATCGACGACGGCTCGAGCACCGTGGCGCTGCCGGAGGTGCCGCTCCTCGGCGTGCTCCCCGGCACGGGCGGCCTCACCCGCGTGGTGGACAAGCGCAAGGTGCGGCGCGATCTGGCGGACGCCTTCTCCACCCTGGCCGAGGGCGT
>DATDMU010000332.1:0-4817 GCA_036518615.1 Myxococcales bacterium | reverse complement strand
CGCGATGTCGTTGGTGAGGTGGTTGCCGCCCAGCGGGATCACGCTGGTGTGCTGGATGGCGCCGCCGGAGAAGATGGCCAGGTCGGTGGTGCCGCCGCCGATGTCCACCAGCGCGACGCCCAGCTCCTTCTCCTCCTCGGCCAGCACCGCCTCGGACGAGGCGAGCGGCTCGAGCACGATGTCCGCCACCGAAAGGCCGGTCTTGCCGCAGCACTTGACGATGTTCTGCGCGCTGGAGACCGCCGCGGTGACGATGTGGACCTTGGCCTCCAGCCGCACCCCGCTCATCCCCAGCGGTTCGCGGATGCCATCCTGCTCGTCGATGATGTACTCCTGGGGCAGGACGTGGAGGATCTCGCGGTCCTGGGGAATGTTGATCGCCCGCGCCGCGTCCAGCACCCGCTCGATGTCGCCCTGGCGCACTTCCTTGTCCTTCACCGCCACCACGCCCTGCGAGTTGAAGCCGCGGATGTGTCCGCCGGCGATGCCCGCGTAGACCGCGTTGATCTCCGCGCCCGCCATCAGCTCGGCCTCCTCCACCGCGCGCCGGATGGAGGCCACCGTGGCCTCGATGTTGATCACCACGCCCTTGCGCAGCCCCTTCGAGGCGTGCGTGCCGATGCCGATGACGTCGATGCCCTCGGGCGTGACCTCGCCGACGATGCAGCAGATCTTGGTGGTGCCGATGTCGAGTCCAACGATGATGTCGCCCTTCTTCTGCACCATGGTCGGCTACCTCTTGTCGGCCAGCGTGGCGGCGGCCTGATCGGGGCGCGCCGGGTTGTCGAGATCGATGCGGGTGGCGCGCTCGCCGCGGCGCGCGAGGGCGGCGCGGATCTGCGTGAGCCTCTGCAGCTCGAGGGAGATGTCGTTCTGCCCGAGCCGGATCTCCTGGAGGCTGCCGCCGCCGCGGTCGAAGAGGGTGAAGCCTCCGCCCTCGTCGAGGCGCAGCTCGGAGAGCGAGGCCAGCGCAAAGCCCGCCGCCTGCCAGGTGTCGAGCAGGTGCAGCGCGCCGTAGAGGCGGAGCTGCAGCTCCGGCTTGCGGTCCAGCCAGGCGTCGCGCGAGAGGCCGGCGATGATGGGCAGGTCGAGGCGGTCGTCCGGCTCTGCGCGCTTGAAGATGCGCCCCTCTTCGTCGAGGACGTAGAGCGCGCCGAAGCGCACCAGCGCCGCAGGCCGATGCTCGGTCACCGCGACCAGGACCGTGCCGGGCAGGCGGCGCTCGAGGCGCGCGCTGGCGACCCACGGCTGCGCCTGCAGGGCGCGCGCGGCCCTGGCGAGGTCGAGGCGGAAGAGGTTCTTGCCCTGCGCAAGGCCGCTCGCCTCGAGCAGCGCGGGCTCGCGCGCGTGCACGAGGCCGGTGAACACCACCCGGCGCAGCGCGAACGCCTCCGAGCGGGTGGCCCACGTCCAGGCCTGCCACGCGGCGAAGCTCAAGGCGGCGCTGACCGCCGCCGCGGCGAGCGTGCGCAGGATGCCGTTGAGCGTCGAGCGCAGCGCCGCGCGGTCCTCCGCGGCGGCCGCCCTGCGCACCCGTGCCATCTGCAGCGCCTTGAAGCTCATGGCTGCACCCTGAGGAAGGTCTTGCGCGGATCCGGCAGGTCGAGAGGAACGTCGTCGCGGAGGAGGGTCTCGGAGACGTGATAGGGGAGGAGATCGGGCGGCAGCTCCGGATCGAAGTCGCCCACCAGCCGCACCTCGGGCAGCAGCGCGACGCCGGTCGCGGCCAGCACGGCGGACCGGGCCGCGGCGATCAGCTCCACCACGTCCCTCGCCGTCGCGGTGCCCAGGTTGACGATGAAGTTGGCGTGCTTCTCGCTGATCTGCGCGCCGCCGCGGATCAGGCCCTTGAGCCCGGCCTGCTCGATCAGGCGGCCGGCGAAGTCGCCCTTCGGGTTCACGAAGACCGACCCGGAGTTGGGAAGGCTGAGCGGCTGGGTGGCGCGGCGGCGATCGACGTCCGCCTTCGCCGCCCGCTGCTGCTCGAGCAGCTCCGCATCCGTTCCCCGGCGCACCCTGCATCGCGCGCGGCTGAGCACGGCGCCGTGGGGAATCTCGCAGTGCCGGTAGGCGAGCCGCAGATCGGCCGCGTCCACCCAGCGCAGGCCCGCCGGAGTGGCCACCTCGGCCGCGAGCAGGTGGTCGCCGAGGCAGCCCGCCTTCGTTCCGGCGTTCATGGCGACCATGCCGCCCACCGTGCCGGGAATGCCGGCCGCCCAGGCCACGCCCACCCCGCGCTGCTCCCTGGCGAGGGAGACGAAGCGGGCGATGGGAGCGCCCGCGCCGAGCGTGAGGACGACGTGGTCGCCCGCCTCCTCCACCTCTTCGGTGGCGAAATCCTGCGCGAGGCGGAGCACGGCGCCGCGGATGCCGCGGTCGCCGACGATGGTGTTGGCGCCGCCGCCGAGGGAAAACCAGCCCACCCCCGCGGCGGAGAGCACGCGCAGGGCGGCGACCAGCGCTTCCGGATCGCGCGGCTTCGCCAGAAAGCGGGCGGGGCCGCCCACCCGGACGCTGGTGCGCGGCGCGAGCGGCACCTCCTCCAGCACTTCGCCGGCGCAGGCCCGGCGGAGATCGGCGGCGAGAGCGCTCATCGCAACAGCTCCAGCAGCTCTTCGCCGGCGTGGGTGATGTCGCCCGCGCCCAGGGTGATGACGAGGTCGCCGCGGTGGACCTTCTCGCGCAGCCGCTGCGCCAGCCGCCCGCGTTCCACGAAGGACGCGTCGCGGTGGCCGCACGCCTTCACCGCCTCGTACAGCCGCGCGCCGGTGACGCCGGGAATGGGGTCCTCGCCGGCAGCGTAGATCTCGGTGAGCAGCAGCGCGTCGGCGTCGTTGAAGGCGGTGGCGAACTCGCCCAGCAGATCGCGGGTGCGGGTGTAGCGGTGCGGCTGGAAGGCGCAGACGATGCGGCGGTGGGGAAAGCTGGCCCGCGCGCCGGCCAGCGTGGCGCGGATCTCCGCGGGGTGATGGCCGTAGTCGTCCACCACCGTGATGCCGTCCACCTCGCCCCGCACGGTGAAGCGCCGCTGCACGCCCTGGAAGGTTCCCAGCGCCTCCGCGGTGACCGCGAAGGGAATCTCCAGCTCCTCGGCCACGGCGCAGCAGGCCAGCGCGTTGAGCACGTTGTGCGCGCCCACCATCCGCAGCGTCACCTCGCCCTGCGGCTCGCCCTTGAAGGAGACGGAGAAGCGCGACTGGTAGGGGCCGAAGGCGATGTCGTCGGCCCGCCACTCCGCCTGCGGCGAGATGCCGTAGGTGGTGTGGCGCTTGCTCATCCGCGGGATGAGGTGCTGCACCACCGGATGGTCCACGCAGAGCACGGCGAGCCCGTAGAAGGGCACGCGGTCGGCGAAGTCCACGAAGGCCTGCTGCAGCGCCTCCACGGTGCCGTAGTAGTCGAGGTGCTCGGGGTCGACGTTGGTGATCACCGCGATGGCGGGCGAGAGCCGCAGGAACGACCCGTCGCTCTCGTCGGCCTCCACCACCATGAGCTGCCCGCGCCCGAGCTTGGCGTTGGAGCCGAGCGCGTTGAGCTTGCCGCCCACCACCGCGGTGGGATCGAGGCCTGCGTGCGCCAGCACGGTGGCGATGAGCGAGGTGGTGGTGGTCTTGCCGTGCGAGCCGGCGATGGCCACGCCCTCCTTCAGGCGCATCAGCTCGGCCAGCATCTCGGCGCGGGGGATCACCGGGATTCCCCGGTCGCGCGCGGCGATGACCTCGGGGTTGGTCTTGCGCACGGCGCTGGAGGTCACCACCACGTCCACGTCGGGCGCCACGTTCTCGCCGCGATGGCCTTCGGCCACCACTCCGCCGAGCGCGACCAGCCGGCGGGTGATTTCGCTGGCCTTGAGGTCCGATCCGCTCACGCCGTAGCCGAGGTTCAGGAGGAGCTCGGCGATGCCGCTCATCCCGATCCCTCCGATGCCGACGAAGTGGACCTTGACCTTCTTGTTGCGGAACACGTGACCCCTCTCCAATGCTGCGGGCTGGCGCCCTTCGCCCGCCCCGGGCAAAGCCCGGTGTCTTCCGGTGATCGATGCAGAGTGTACGCGATTCGATCTACGATAATCAATAGCGGAGCTTGACTGGATTTCTGTCCGGAACCAACCTTCAGCGGGACTCCCGCGGCGGGGGAAGATGCCGGCCCTCCCGTACCAGCCGCCGCGAACAGAGGGAAACGCACACGTCCGCGATCTCGCGGGCCGCCTCCGGCCTGCCCAGCACCCCGCTCGCCCGCGACATGCGCAGAAGGCGCGGCCGGTCCGCCTCCAGCGCCCGCAGCTCGGAGGCAAGCTTGTCCGCGGAGAGCTCGCTCTCGGGAACGAGGATCGCCGCGCCCGCCTGGACCATGCTCTGCGCGTTGACCGTCTGGTGATCGTCGGCGGCGAAGGGAAAGGGCACCAGGATCGCCGGCTTCTTGCAGACGGTCAGCTCCGCGATGGTGGTGGCGCCTGCGCGGCAGACCAGCAGATCGGCGCCCGCGTAGGCGCGCGGCATGTCGTCGATGACCGCCACCGCCACCGCGATCAGCCCGTGGACCTCGCGCTTCCGGTAGCGCTCCGCGATCTCCGGCTGGTCCTTCACGCCGGTCTGGTGCAAGAGCGCGAGCCGGCGACCGAGCTCGGGCGCGAGCTGCTCCATCGCCTCGGCGACCTTGAGGTTGAGGGCGTGCGCTCCCTGCGAGCCGCCGGTGACGAAGATGCTCAGCCGGTCGGTCGCGGCCTTGGTGTGCAGGTAGTTGTCGAGGAAGGCGCGGCGGATGGGGTTGCCGAGCAGGTACGTCTTGCGCCGCGGGAAGCTCGCCTGCGCCTCGGG
>DATDMU010000331.1:0-17229 GCA_036518615.1 Myxococcales bacterium | reverse complement strand
CTCGAGAGTCCGGGCGACGAGGTGGCGCTGTCGCGGCTGCTCCACGAGATCGCCAATACCCCGCTCGACTTCTCCAAGTCTCCGTGGCGCCAGTACTGGATCGACGGCGTCCTCGGCGGGTCGGCGATCGTCCATCACCTGCATCACTGCATGGGGGACGGGTTCGCGCTGAACAACGTGCTCCTCTCCATGACGGATCCGATCACGCCTCCGGCGCCCGTGCGGTCCCCCCTGCCGGAGCCCGCGGCGCCGTGGCCCATCCAGGCGTTCCACCTCGTGCGGACGGCCGAGGAGGAGGCGCTCGCGCTCGCGCATCTCCTCGTCCTCCCCTTCGACCCGAAGACGTCGCTTCGCGGGGAGCTCTCGGGGAAGCGGCGCATCGCCTGGACCCGCCCGTTCGACCTCCGGCAGCTCCACGACGGCGCGCACGCGCGCGGTGCCACGGTCAACGACTCGGTGATGAGCGCCATCGCCGGATGCCTCCGGCGCTACTTCGCCGAGCGCGGCGAGCCTGCCCAGCGGATCCGCGGCGTCGTCCCGGTCAACCTGCGCCCGCCGGAGCTGCCGGTCAACGAGGAACTGGGCAACTTCTTCGGCTTGATCTTCCTCGAGCTTCCCGTCGACGCGCCCGACCGCGACGCGCGCGCCCTGGCAGTCAAGCGCGAGATGGACCGGATCAAGTCGAGCAAGGAGGCCGTCGTATCGCTGGGCATCATGAACCTGCTCGGCCGCGCGCCGGCGGCCGTCGATCACGTGGCGAGCGAGCTCTTCTCGCGCAAGGGCACGGTCGTCATCACCAACTCCCCCGGGCCACGCGCGCCGGTCATGATCGGCGGCCAGCGGATCAAGGACATGTTCTTCTTCGTGCCGCATCCCTCGCTCGCGTGCGGGTTCAGCATCTCGAGCTACGCCGGCATGCTGCGGGTCGGGGTGCGCACAGACGCCGCCATCGCCCCCGAGCCCGGGAAGCTGGCCGGGGCGTTGGTGGAGGAGATGTCGGCCTGGACCGGCGACCGGCAAGCGCGGGTTGAATTCAATGCCGGCGGACATCAAAGCCGCGTCCAACCCTGAAGCGCGGCGACCGCGGCTCGAGCAGCGCGTCCTGGCGTCTCACGCAGCGCAACCTGGTCACCGATTTCGGAGTGTTGCCCGCCCACCGGCGTGACCGCGGCGGAGCTGGCCGTCTTCGAGCGCCGCAAGTACGACCCGATGAGGTGTGACGGCAAGCCCGTGGAGGCGGGCTACACGTTCCGGATCAGCTTCAAGGTGCGCTGAAGCCGCGCTCGAGAACGCTACCCAGGCAACCATGCGCGCGTCCATGCGAGCGCAGCAGGACGGGGGCAGGTCACCCACGTCGAGGACCAGTTCCGGGACGCCCCGTCCCGGATCCGGTCAGTTTCCCGGCGCGCCTCCCCGGCAAAGGCTGGCATGCGGTTCGCTACTTGCCGGAAGATGGAAGACATTCTCGGCGACCTCCGCCTCGCGCTCCGCGGCTTCCTGCGCGCACCCGCCTTCACCGCCGCCGCGGCCGCCGCGCTCGCCCTGGGCGTCGGCGGGAGCAGCGCCATCTTCAGCGTCCTCGACGGCGTGGTGCTGCAGCCGCTGAAAGCGCCGCATGCGGCCGAGTTGGTGCGGGTCTACGAGACGGACCCGGCGGGCGAGCCGGACAGCTTCTCGCCCGCGGATTTCCTCGACCTGGCGGCCGAGAACAGCTCGCTGCAGGCCGTCGCTGGCATCCGCCCGGCGAACCTGACCATGACCACTTCGGCGGGTCCGATGCAGATCCCCGCGGCGCGCATCACCTCCGGCTTCTTTCCGGCACTTGGTATCAATCCCGCGCGAGGGCGAGGTTTTTCGCCCGAGCTCGACAAGTCAGGCGGCCCGCGCGAAGTGATCCTCACCGACGCGCTCTGGCGGCGCGAGTTCTCCGCCGAGCCGCGGATCCTCGGCCAGACAGTCACGCTCGACGGCCAGCCGTGCACGGTGGTGGGCGTGATGCCGCCCGGCTTCCGCTTTCCCATGCTGAAGGGCGCCGAGGCGCTGGTGCCGATGGCGTGGACCCAGCAGGACCTCGCCAACCGCGGCATGCACATGTTCAACGGCTTCGGCCGGCTCAAGCCCGGCGTCTCAATCCAGCAGGCGCGAGCCGAGCTGTCGACATTGGGCAAGCGCATCGCCTCGCGCCTGCCCGAGCATGTCGGGAGATCGATGACGGCCAGGCCGCTGCTCGACGACCTGGTCGGGCCGGTGAAGCCGTTGCTCCAGGCGCTGCTCGGCGCGGTGATGTTCGTGCTCCTGATCGCCTGCGCCAACGTGGCCAGCATGCTCCTGGCGCGGGGTGCGGCCCGGCAGCGGGAGATGGCCATCCGCGCGGCGCTGGGTGGCAACCGGCGGCGGCTGGTCCGCCAGCTGCTCACCGAGTCGCTCCTGCTCTCGCTCCTCGGCGGCGCGCTCGGGGTGGCGCTCGCGACCTGGGGAGTGGATGCGCTGGTGGCGCTCGCGCCCAGGGACATTCCGCGCATCGACGAAGTGAGGCTCAATGGCGCCGTGCTGGCGTTCGCGCTGGCGGTCTCCATCGGCGCGGGCCTCCTGGCGGGCCTGTGGCCGGCGCTGCAGTCGAGCCGGCCCGATCTCACCGAGGCGCTCAAGGAGGGTTCGGCCGGCGCCACCTCGCGCGGGCGGGCGCGGTCGGTGCTGGTGGTCGTCGAGGTCGCTCTGGCGCTCGTCCTGGTGGTGGGCGCCGGACTGATGATCCGCACGCTGCGGCGTCTTCTCGACGTGCCGGTCGGGCTGCGCGACCCGGCTCGCGTGCTGGTGGCGGACGTCGACCTGCCGCCGCAGAAGTACGCCAGGGACGAACAGGCCACCGCCTTCCAGACCGAAGTGCTCCGCCGCGTGCAGGGGCTGCCCGGCGTATCCTCGGCGGCCTTCGCCAGCAACATCCCGCTCGACGGGCGCTACTTCGCGATCCTCGGCTTCCAGATCGCCGATCAGCCGCGGCCGCCGCCCGGGCAGGGGCCGGAGGCGGAGACGGTCTGGGCCACGCCCGGCTATCTCGAGACGCTGGGCATTCCCCTCCTGGGCGGCCGCGACCTCGCTTCCACCGACACGGCGAAATCGCCGCACGTGGTGCTGGTCAACGAGGCTTTCGTCCACAAGTATTTCCCCGGCGGCGACGCCGTCGGCAAGCGGCTCGATCACTTCCAGGGCAAGGACGAGGACGCGTGGGAGATCGTCGGCGTCATCGGCCAGGTCCATACCAGCGGGCTCGACAAGGCGCCGGAGCCGCAGATCATCGTGCCCAATGCGCAGTCCGGTGTGCCCTTCATGCGCATGGCCGTGCGCGCGTCGTCGGGCCGCCCGATGGACCTGGCCGGTCCCGTGCGCACCGAGATCGCGTCGGTGGATCCCGACCAGCCCTTCGCCCATCCGCGCACGCTGGAATGGGTGGTGAACCAGTCGCTGGGACAGCGGCGCTTCCAGATGCTCCTGCTCACGCTCTTCGGTGTGGTGGCGGTGACGCTGGCCGCGCTCGGCATCTACGGCGTGATCGCATACTCGGTGGAGCAGAGGGCGCGCGAGTTTGCCATCCGCATGGCGCTGGGCGCGCAGGCCTCGGGTGTCCTGCGGATGGTGGTTGGCGGCGGGCTGCGCCTGGCGTTGATCGGCGTGGGGCTCGGGCTGGCCGGCTCGCTGGCGCTGACGAAGGCGATTGGCGCCTCGCTCTGGCAGGTGAGCGCCACCGACCCGCTCACCTTCGCGCTGGTCGCCGCGCTGGTGCTCGCGGTCGCCGCGTTTGCCAGCTGGGTGCCGGCGAGGCGCGTCACGCACCTCGACCCCATGGGCCCGCTGCGCGCGGAGTAGTCCAGGCTCAGCTCACGCCGCGCGGCGGCCTTCTTGCGCGAGAGCTCCATTCGAACCGGATGGACCTCTGCCTCCGGGCGCGTGTTGCCCGCGAGGGAGGACTTCGGTACGAGAGCCGGCCATCGTCCCGGAGGTCTTCGTGCCCCAGACTTCGCCCGACCCCAGGCAAGAGTGCGATCTCATCATGAAGGGCGGCATCACCAGCGGGGTGGTCTATCCCGAGGCGGTGCTGAAGCTCCACGAGAAGTACGACTTCAAGTGCATCGGCGGGGCGTCCGCGGGCGCGATTGCGGCGGCAGCGACGGCGGCGGCCCAGTACGCCAGCGTCAACACCTCCGCGGGCTCGGCGGCGCCAACGGGCTCCGGTTTCGCGGGGCTCGCCGCGCTCAACGGCGAATTAAGCCAGCCGGGAAGGATTCTCGAGCTGTTCCAGCCGACCGGGAATGCCCGGCCGCTGCTCGAGGTGTTCCTTGCGGGATTGCGCGGCGCGCACAAAGGAAAGGGGTGGAAGAAGGCCGCCTGGGCCGGCCTTCATGTGTCATGGGCGCTCGTGGTGCAGACGCCGCTCGCCCTGCTCCTCGGAGCAGCAGCGGGTTTCCTGATCTTCAGCGGTATGGCCTGCGCGGTGGACGGTTCGGGGCGCTCTGCGCCGGCGCTCTGCGCATCGTCGGTGATCGCCGGGGCGCTCCTCGGAGCGCTCGTCCAGCTCCTCTCGATCCTGTTCCTCACATTGCCGGGGCAGGGCTTCGGCATCTGCCGGTTGCACGTGCCCGAGACCGCCGACTCCGCGGCGAAACTCCCTCTCACCGATTGGCTCTTCAGGCGTTTCGACGAGATCGCCGGCCTTTCTGCCGGGCGGCCGCTCACCTTCGGCGATCTGTCGGAGAGGGATCTGCGGCTCGAGCTCATCACCACCAATCTTTCGGAGTTGCGCCCGTACACCGTTCCTCTGGAGACGCATCGCTTTCTTTTCCGGCGCTCCGAGTTCGAGGACTACTTTCCCCGGTACGCCGTCGAGCACATGGTGGAGACGAGGTACCAGAGCTCGAGCGTCGTGCCGCCCGCGGGCTTCTTCTTCCTTCCGCCCGCCCGGTACCTTCCCGTCGCTTTCGGGGCGCGGTTGAGCCTCAGCTTCCCGGTCCTGATCAGCGCCGTGCCGCTGTACTCGATCAAGGCGGCGGCGTTCAGCCGCAAGGCGGCAGCGGCGCCGCTCGCGCTCGAGGTCAGCGATCTGAAGAGGAACTGGTTCAGCGACGGGGGAATCTGCAGCAATTTTCCCATTCATTTCTTCGACCACTGGCTGCCCAATCGACCCACGTTCGGGATCTCGCTGGGAACCATCCCCGCGGAACAGGTCACCACCGTCACCAGGCCCCTCGAGGGCATGCAGGAGGGCGTCACGGTGGCGGTGCGCAGGCCGGAGGAGGATGTCCATCTGCCGAAGGCGAATCGGCCGGAAGCGGCGGCCTGGCACGACTTCGCCAGCCTGGCCGGTTTCTTCTCCAGCATCTTCGACACCATGATGGAGTATCGCGACACCATGCAGAGCGAATTGCCGGGCTTTCGCGAGCGCATCGTGGAGATCCGGCTGACGCCTGACGAGGGCGGGTTGAACCTCGACATGGAGCCGACCCGGATCGAGAAGCTCGCGGACAAGGGCAGAAGGGCGGGCGCGCTGCTCAAGGACGGGTTCGATTTCGAGGAACATCGCTGGGTTCGCCTGCAGGTGCTGATGCCGCCGCTGGCGGCGGAGCTCGAGCGGCTGAGCGTGCAGAGGCAGGGAGGATGGCCGGCTGCTGGAAAGCCCTATCCGCGGCCACAGAACTGGACCGCCGCCATGCGGTCCTGCCTCGACGCATTGGCGCAGGCCGCTGCCGGCGGCGCGCTGCGGCCGCTCGAGCGCGACGATCCGAAGCCTCCCGTGACCCTGCGCGCGACACCGAGGATTTGAACCGATGCGCCATCCCTTCTTCCTTCTTCCGATGCGCGTGCGATGGGTCCTCCTCGCCGCCCTGCTGGCGCTCTTCCTCTTCACCGGGATGAGAGCGGACGGCGGCATCCGCAAGAAGAAGCTCGGATCGATCGTCGACCTGGAACTGGCCGCCACGCGGGCCCGCGCCGAGGCGGTCCTCGGGCGCTGGCGCAAGAACGGCGCGATCGCAGGAGCGGTCGCAGGCGTCCATTGGGACTTCCTCTTCATCGTCGCGTATTCGTGCGGGCTATCCCTCCTCTGCACGATGGCGGCCGGCGCGCGGGACGGCCTCTGGGCGCGAGCGGGGAACGGCCTCGCCTGGGCGGCGACGCTCGCCGGGGCCTGCGACGTGGTGGAGAACGGCGGATTATTGACGATGCTGTCCGGAACCGTGGCGCAGCCGGTGCCCGCGGCCACGGCGGCATTCGCCGCGGTGAAATTCACGCTCGCCGCCGCTGCCCTGGGTTACGCCATTGCCGGCGCGGTGGTGTGCGCGTGGAAGTAGAGGCCGAAGGCAAGCTCCCGGCGGTCAGCGCGACCGCCGATGGCGATCGCGGTCCGGGGCCTCGCGAGCCGCCGGGCCAGCCCGCATGGCCGGCGCCGCAACGATCATTCATTCCGCCCGGACGCGCAGCCGATAGGTCACGCCCCCGACGATCCGGTTCCCTGCGACCCGCGCCACGTCGAACTCGCAGGTGCCTTTCGTTCCCTTCGGCAACACGACGTTCATGGCAAACCAGACGGCGTCGCCGTCGCCGAGGCGCACGCCGGGGATGCCGGCGCTCTTCGCTTCGCCCGCGACGAAGACGAGCGCCATTCTCCCGTCGATGCGCACGGCGTTTCCACAGGTGTCGCGGACCTTTCCGGGAAAGAGCCTGGCGTCTCGACGCGAAAGCTCGACTCCGTGTTGCTTCCAGAATGACGGAGCCTCGCTGATCACCGGCTTTCCGCTGGCGCCGCGCGAGAAGGCGACGAAGAGCCGCGTCTTCTTCGGAAGCGTTCCCCAGTGGATGCGGAGGTCGGCCCGGCGATCCTCCTTCGAGCCCGGGTAGATCGCCGCCGTCATCGAGCCGTCGGGCGGCAGCGCCGTTCCCGACACCGCGTCCAGGACCTGGAGGTTCTTCAGGGTGACGTGCTTGGAATTGGCGACCAGCGCGTCGGGATCGAGGATTCCGCTGCCGGTGATCGGGTCCTCGACGCAGGTGGCGACTGCGAGAAGACAGGAGTGTTCCGGCGCCGACGCGGGGATGAGCCAGTCCCACTCGGCGAGCCCCGGTTCGCCGGGCTCCAGGTCGCCGAGGGCAATCGTGTTGCCCACCGGAGTCCAGTTCGGCCCCGAAGGCGTACCGGTGAATGGCCGCCCGCCGGTCCAGAAGTCGGACGGCAGCGGAGGCAGCCCGGGAGAAGTCGGGGCGAAGAAAGCCCGCACCTGCACGCCGTGGGCCACGTCGATGCCGCGATTGTGCACCTGCACGTAGAAGCGGTTGGTCCGGTTGCGCCGCGCGGTCCTGTGCTGGAGCCAGACGAAGTCGACGTAGCTGGCGATCGGAGCGGCCGTCTGGAAGCCGGGCTCGGGCGCGTCGACCTTGATGTCCTCGCTCTTCCAATGTCCTTCCCAGATCGAGGGGTCGAAGGGATGGACCGCCTCGGGAACCGGTTGGACCCTGCCCGAGTCGAGGATGTTGTCGCGCATGTACAGGTCCACGAGCGGGCACGAGGCCGCGTCGATGGGCCGCTCCCAGACGCTCCGACCGTGCGTCGCGGCGCGGAGCAGGCGTCGCGGAGCGTGGATCTGCAGGTCGAAGACGGCGGCGTTGGGCAGCCCCGGGTCCCACGGCGTCCACGCCATTCCGCCATTGTCGGTGCGGAACACGCCCAGGTCGCCCCCGCAGAAGAGGCGGTTGCCGTTGGCCGGATCGATGACGATGCAATTGATCGGGTTGGCTTGCGCCAGCCCGGTGGACCTGCTGATCCAGGCGCCGCCTGCCCCCGGCCTCCACCAGACGTGGTCGTTGGAGAACTCGCCGGTGGTCTCCGACCAGAGCAGCGAAGAGAGCGTGAGCCAGACGTTACCCGCCGAGTCCACCGCGAGGTCGGAGATGTACACGCCGGCGGGGAGGCCGGTGCCGGTGATCTCGGTGGTCGTCACGTCGGCAATCGCCCAGGTCGCTCCGGTGCGCTGCACCTGGTAGACGCGGCCGACCGTCGTCGCGACGTAGATGCGCGTCGGGTCGGCCGGATGGACGGCGATGGCGGTGATGTTTCCGCCGATGGTTCCGGTGATTGCGCTCCAGGTGTCGGCGCGATCCGGGCTTCGCCAGAGCTCGTCCCCGCCGAAGTAGCACACGCTCGGGTCGGACGGGTCGAGGACGAAGGGAGCATAGAACTCGTTCGATCCGGTGAGCCCGGTTCCCTTGTATGCCCAGCTGCCGAACGCACCGCTCTGATCGGAGCGGTAGTAATGCTGGTGGACGTACTCGTGGTACATGCGCGTGGGCGTCACCGGATCGATGGCCACGTATCCGCCGTCGCCGCCGTCGGAGAACTCCCACGCCGGGCTGCCGGTGAAGCGGTGCGTGCCGTTGTCCTGGGTGCCCCCGATCAGGATCGTCTCCCACTGCGGGTGCTGCGCGATGCTGATGTACTCGAGCGTCTGCAAGTCGCGGTTGCGATGTTCGAAGGTGGTCCCGGCGTCGGGAGTCACGTAGACGCCGCCGTCGCCGATCACCCAGACCTGGTTGGCGTCGTCCGGCGCGATCGCCAGCGCATGATGGTCGGTGTGGGGAGGGAAGAGCTGCGTCCAGGGGCCGTTGCCCGTGCTCGTCTTCCAGAGCGAAACCTCGCCGCAATAGACGGTGTTCGGGTCGGTGGGGTGGACCACAAGGCAGAAGTCGTACCAGGTCTGCCCGCTCGCCCGCCGGTTGAGCGTGACGGTGTGGCTGTGGCCGCTGTCGACGGAGGTGGTGAGGTTGACCAGGGCGACGCCGTCGCGCACGTTGGCGAGCTGCGCCGCGGTGAGCGTGATGGTGTGCGTGTGCGCGGCGCCCGCGCTCGGCCCCGAGGTCGTGTAGACCAGGGTGCCCGCGGTCATCGCGGCCGCCGTGAGCAGCACGGTATGCGTGTGGCCGGTGCCGTCGATGGAGGTGGTGGCGTTGACGTCGGCCAGGAGCGGAGGCGTGACGCGGGTCCAGCTCGCGCCGCCGCTCGTCGTCTTTGCGATTCCGGCGATGTTGGACCCGTCGGAGAAGGCCGCGTAGACGGTGTTGGGGCTGCTTCGCGACTGCGCGAGCACGATTCGCCCGAAGAAGGCATCGACCGGATTGGCGGTCGGGTACTGCGTCCAGGCGGACCAGCTCCCGCCGCTCCGCGTGGCGGTGAACAGGCCGACGCCGTGGACTCCGACGATGAGCTGCACGTTCCCGCCGCTCGCGATCTGGACGACGTCGGAGGCGGCGCCGGCGCGCAGGAGCGTCCAGTTGACGCCGCCGTCCACCGATTCCCAGACCCCCTGCCGCGAGGTGAGGAACATCCGCTGCGAGGTGGGGTCGGTGGCGTCGAAGAGCATGCGCGAGATCTCGTCGCGCTGGAAGGTCGCGGTGGCGAGCTCGCTCCAGCTGTCGCCGCCGTCCGAGGAATAGAGGATGCCATTTCCGTAGAACGTGCCCACCGCCTCGCCGTACTGGCCGGTCCCGGCGAAGACGCGCAGCCGGTCGTTCGGATCGATCGCGATCGTGCCGATGGCGAGGCTCATCTCGTAATCGGACTTCGGCGACCAGGTCCGGCCGCGATCGGCGCTCTTCCAGACGCCGCCGTTGGCGGCGCCCAGGTAGAGGGTGTCGGGGTCCACCGGGTCGAAGGCGATCGCGATGGCGCGGCCCGAGAAGGACGTGTCGGCATTGACGACGACCGGGCCCGGACCGACCGGCGTCCAGTTGCATGTTCCTGGCACCGGCTGACCGGCGCCGCCGTCCCATCCGTCCGCCTTCCGCGCCCGCTCCCGGAGCTTGCGTACCGCATCGAGCTGGGTGCGGCGCACGCCGTCGGGGATGAACCCCAGGTGGCCGAACCGCCGCTGGAACCAGTCGGTGCGGCGCAGGAGCGGACCGCCGCCACCCGCGTCCTTCACCTCGCGACGCCTGCGCTGGTCGACCGTCTCGCCAGGTCGCTCCGGCCGGCGGATTGCGGCCGGCGTCACCACCACCGTCGCTCTCGCGTCCGGTAACGCCGGTCCGCACAGCGCCACGATGCGCACCGTATGCCGGCCAGGCTCGAGCAGCCGGCTGGTCAGCTCGACGATGAACTCCCCATCCGGCGCCGGCCGGAATCCCTCGCCCACCGGCGTGCCGAGGGCGATGCGCTGGGCGCGAACCCGCCGTCCGTCGAGCTCGATCGCGAGCGGGACGACCTCCCAGCGCCCGCCGTGAACCACGAAAGGATGTCCCTGGGGCGTCCTGGGCGGCTGGATCTGCAGAGTGCAGGTTCCATCGTCGCGCTTCGCGGTGCGCACCGTTTTGCGCTTGCGTGTCGGCATCGGATCTCCTGCCTGCCCGGACGCTCACCTCCGCGAGCCGGACCGGGAAGAAGGCGCCAGTCCCGTCTACTGCGTTGCTGCGGGAGTCGCCGCGGGCTCGGCGCTCCTGGTCTTCTCCGCATTCTCCTCGAGCCGCCGGATCACGCTGCCGACCATGTCGCCGAGGAGCTTGTCGGCGGCGAATCCAAAGGCGATCGCCAACGGTGCGTAGACGTATCCGACCGACCCCACAGGCGCGGCCAGCGTCAGGCCCGCCGCCGGGGCCGTCGCCTCGCCGCCCTGCTCGCGAACCGCCGGCTCGGTCATGCCCCACCGCTGCTCGATGCACGACCTGGCGCGATCCAGGTTCGAGCGGGATTGATCGACCCGGGTCGAAGGCGGCGCCGGCAGTGTGGCCAGCGTCTCTTCCAGCCCGGCGATCTTTGCCCAGGGCCGTTCCGGGGACGGATTGAAATGCTTGCGAAGCACATCCGCGCCAACGATTCCAGCCCGTTCCGGCATGGCGGCCCCCGCGACCCCCATGGGCGCTTTTCGCGGACTTTGTCAATATGCCGCTGCGTCAGAGGCAATTCCTTCGCGATCCCGCGACGAAGGGATGAAGCGTTCCTGCGCCATCCTCTCGTCAGCGCAACAGACCCTGGAAGGAGGGAAAGCCGTACCGCCCTCCGAAAGCCACTCGGCACCGTACGGCCCCTGGCAAGACACACCTGCGGTCACCTCACGCCGCGGCGGCCTTCTTGCGCGACACGTACGCCGCCACCTGCGCGATGGAGTCCAGGTTCTCCGGCACCATCTCGTCGTCCTCGACGTGGACGCCGAATTCGCGCTCGATGAAACCGATCAGCTCCAGCACGCCGGTGGAGTCGATGATCCCCTGGTCGAGGAGCGAGCTCTGGTCGGCGAGCGCGGAGGCGTCGGCGACGTAGAAATTCTGCACGATGTACCGGCGAACGCGCGCTGCGATGTCCACGTCGTTCATTCCTTTTTCCTGACCGCGAGCACGACGCGCGGGTTGCCCTGCGCGTCGCTGCGGGTCGTGGGTGCTTCGAAAGCGGGGGACCGCGAGAAAAGTAGCATCACCTGACGGTCCTGCGCGAGCCCGATCTCGAAGGCGAGAAAGCCGCCGTGGCGGAGGAACCCCGGCGCCTCGCGGATCACGCGCTGGTGGATGGTCAAGCCGTAGGGACCGCCGTCGAAGGCCTCGCGCGGCTCGTGGGCCAGCAGACCCGCCAGCTCTCCGGCAAGGCGATTGCGCGAAATGTAGGGGGGATTGCAAACGATTCCATCGACCTCGCCCTCCAGGCCGAGGCCGGCGAGCGGCGCGAAGAGATCGCCCTGCAGGACCTGGACGCGCCCGGCGAGGCCCAGCTCGTCCACGTTGCCGCGGGCAATCCGGACGGCGTCCGCGGTGAGGTCGGAGGCCCACACCCGAAGATCCGGCAGCCGCCGGGCGATGCCGCAGGCGAGGTTTCCCGACCCGCAGCACATGTCCACCGCCCGCAGCCCGGCTCCGCTCGCAGAGCGCGCGCGGAGCAGCTCGACCGCGGTCTCGCCGAGGAGCTGCGTCTCCTCCCGCGGCACCAGCGCGCCGGGCGCGATGCGCAAGGAGAGCCCCATGAAATTGGCGCGGCCCTTGCTGTAGGCGAGCGCCACGTCCAGGTCGTCGCGGCCGCTCATGAGAGCCCCGTCTTCTTGATCTTGCCGCTCGTCGTCTTGGGCAGCTCGGGCAACAGCTCCACGAACTTCGGCACCATGAAGTTCTCCAGCCGCTTCTGGCATTCGCGCTGCAACTCGGCCGCACTCAGCCTCGCCCCCTGCTCCAGCACGACGAAGGCCTTCACCGCCTGGCCGAGGATCTCGTCGGGCACACCGATCACCGCGGCCTCCTTCACTCCGGGGACGTCGTAGAGCGCCGCCTCCACTTCCTTGGGCGCCACCTTCTCGCCGCGCGACTTGATGATGTCGTCCATGCGGCCGACGAAATAGAGGTACCCCTCCTCGTCGAGGCGGCAGAGGTCGCCGGTGTAGAGCACCTGCTCGCCGGGCAGCGGTCCGGGACGGAGCTTCTTCGCCGTCTCCTCCGGCTTCTCCCAGTATCCCTTCATCACGGTGGCGCCGCGGATGACGAGCTGCCCCACCACGCCCGGCCCGACGCGGACGTCGTTCTCGTCCACGATCCACAGCTCTGTGTTGGGAATGGCGATGCCCACGCTCTCGGGCTTGCGGGCGAGGTCCTCGGGCGGCAGGTACGTGCAGCGCTTGCACTCGGTCAGCCCGTACATGCTGAAGATGCGCGCGCGCGGGAAGATGCGCCCGAGCGCGGTGATGTGCTTGACCGGCAGCGCCGCCGCGGTGTTGGTCACGGCGCGGATGCGGGAGAAGTCGAAGCTGCCCAGCGTCTTCAGCTCGGCGAGGATGGCGAAGATGGTGGGCACGCCGGGAAAGAAGGTGACCCCTTCCTCGACCACTTGTGAGAGCACCTGCGCGGGATAGGTGAACGATCGCTCCAGCACGAGGCGCGCGCCCTGCCGGAAGGAGAGGATCATCTGGTAGAGGCCGTAGTCGAACGCCAGCGGCAGGACGCCCAGCACCACGTCGTCCTCGCGCAGCCCCAGGTACTCGGAGATGGAAGCGGCGGCGGTGAGCATGTTGCGGTGGGTCAGCATCACGCCCTTGGGATCGCCGGTGCTGCCGGAGGTGTAGACCAGCGCGGCGAGATCGATGTCGATGCAGGCGCGCCGCGGCGCATGGCTCGCAGGGCCCGCCGCGAGCGCGTCCTTCCACGAGCACAGCCCGGGGACGCCGGAGGAGCGCTCCGCGTCCAGCGCGCCGGAGACCACCACCGCGCCCAGGTGCGGGCTCCTGCGCGCCGCTTCCGCCCACACCGGGGTGAGGTGTCCGTCGGTGATCAGCGCGCTCGCGCGGCAGTCGTTGAGGAGCCAGGCGAGCTTGTCGGCCTTGGTGAGCGGGTTGACGACCGAGACCACCGCGTTGGCCTTGAGCACGCCCCAGAAGGAGACCGCGGCCTCCACCGTGTTGTCGGCGAAGACGATGACGCGGTCGCCGCGGCGCACGCCGCGCGCCTGCAGCGCGTGGGCCAGCGCGTTCGACTGCGCGTCCAGCTCACCATAGGTGACGCGGCTCTTCTTGCAGGTCAACGCCTCCTTGTCCGGGAGGCGCCGCGCGGAGTCGGCGAGCAAGTCGTGGAGCAGGGGAACGGCGCCGGGCATTTCGCGTCCTGGGTCAGGGTTGCAGGCGATCGACGAAGGTTCGCGGGGAGATCGAAGGCAGAGGTCCAGGCGCGCGCCGGACCATCTGCTCGTGGAGGAGCTGGGTAGATAGCACGCCGACGAGGCCCATGTTGTCGGCGTTGGAGAGCTGGCCCGCGCCTCCGGTGGCCCGGCACTTGTTCCAGAGCTGCAAGACGGGCGCGGGTTCGAACACCCCCGCGTCCCGCAGCGAGCGCTCGGAGAGGCATTCCTCGATCCAGTCGAACCCGCCCCCCACGAAGGAGAGCGCATCGGGCGCGCGGTAGGGTTGCTTCTTGCGCGCGATGATCTCGTCGGGCACGAGCCCGCGCGAGATCTCCTTGAGCACGCGCTTCTCGTTCAGGCCCTGCAGCTTGTGCGAGGCGGGGAGCGAATTGGCGAGCTCCACCACCTCGGCATCGAGGAAGGGAAAGCGGCCCTCCACGCTCCATTGCATCAGCATCCGGTCGCCCTGCGACGAGAGCAGGTAGCCGGACAGCAGCGTGCGCACCTCGAGGTACTGGTCTTTGGCGAGGTCGCTCCAGCGCGAAAAGCCCTCCGGCAGATCTCCCAGCGCGGCGTCGCGCGGGTTGCTCCTCGCAGCGGCCTTCAAGTCGCGCGAGAAGAGCCGCTGCAGCGCCTCCGCCGAAGACCAGCGCGGCTCGTGCGAGAAGCCCGGCTCGCGGAAGGCGGCGAGGCCGCGCCCGAAGAACTTCTGCGCCATGGCGCGCTGGGCGACCGGGGAGCGCACCAGGTACGGGTAGAGCCGCTCGAGCAGGCGCGGGCGCCAGACCGACTGCGGCTGCCGCGCCCAGAAGCGCCGCACCCGCGCCTCGCGAAAGAGGTCGTAGCCGGCGAACATCTCGTCGGCGCCCTCGCCGGTCAGCACCACCTTGATGCCGCTCTCGCGCACCAGCCGCGAGAGCAGGGCCAGCGGCGCCGGCGCGGTGCGCAAGATGGGCCGCTCGGCGTGGAGGATCACGTCGGGGAAGATGCGCGCGATGTCCCTGCGCGAGACCACCACCTCGGCGTGCTCGGTGCCGAGGCGCGCCGCCATCTGCCGCTGGAAGGGCGTCTCGTCGTACTCGGCGTCCTCGAAGCGCAGGCTGAACGTGCGGAAGCGCTCGCCCTTCACCTCGCGCCCCAGCGCCGCGATCAGCGAGCTGTCCAGGCCTCCGGAAAGGTAGCTGCCGACCGGCACGTCGGAGCGGAGCATGCGCAGCTCCACCGCTCGCGTGAGCGCTGCGCGGACGGCCTTCGCCGCCTCCGCGAACGATCCCGCGAAGAGGCCCGGCGTGCCCTCCGCGCGCGACTCGGGATAGCTCGGGCGCCAGAAGGTCTCCTCGCGCATCGCTCCGGAGCGGCCGTAGGTGCGCACGCGCCCGGGGGGCAGCTCTTCCACGCCGAGGAAGGCGGTGCGGGGGGCGACCGGCGACCAGAGGCAGAAGATCTGCGAGAGGCCCTCGGGGTCCAGCGCGCGCGGGATCGCCGGATCGGAAGCGAAGATCGCCTTCACCTCCGAGGCGAAGCGGATCCGCCCCCCGTGCGCGCAGACGTGCAGGGGGCGGACGCCGAGGCGATCGCGGGCGAGCACCAGCTCCTCGCGCCGCGCGTCCCACAAGGCCACGGCGAACTGGCCGTTGAACCGCGAGAAGCAGCGCGTGCGCCACTCTTCGAAGGCGTGGACGATCACCTCCGTGTCGGAGCGCGTGCGGAAGGAATGGCCGAGCGACACCAGCTCCTCGCGCAGCTCGAGGTAGTTGAAGACCTCGCCGTTGAAGGAGATCCAGAGGGTGCCGTCCTCGTTGCAGAGCGGCTGCTGGCCGCTCTTCACGTCGATGATGGAGAGGCGCGCGTGGGCAAGGCCGCATCTTCCGTCGCGGTAGACGCCGAACTCGTCGGGGCCGCGGTGACGCAGGGCGGCGGCCATGCGCTGGAGCGCCGCCACATCCGGCGCCGCTCCGCTGCCCCCGTTTCCAACAACGAGCTCGCCGGCGATGCCGCACATGGCCTGGACTATAGCCGCAAGAGCGGAATTGTTCGGAAGGGCCGAACGGCCGGCCGTGCGCCGCGCTGCGGCGTCTCGTCGCACGTGTAGGCGGAGGTGCGATTCAATGGATTGCCCGGGTGCCCAAGCTTCAGTGCTGGTGATAAAACGAAGTCCATGCCGACGGACTGCCTCCATGCGGTTGCGGCGTTCCTGCGGCTTTCGTGGTTGCGGCTCCGGGCGGAGGTGGAGCCGGGCGTGAAGGTCGCCGGCCGCGTCTGGATTCCCGGCACCGGCCGCATCGCAATCGGCGCGCGCGCCCGCGTTGGCGGGGGCTCCGCCCCCGTCGAGCTGCGCGCCGAACCCACCGCGGAGCTGATCCTCGAACCCGACGTCGTGGTCGAGGACGGCTGCTCCATCGAGGCCACGCAGGCGGTCCGCATCGGCGCGCGCAGCCGCCTGGGCGCCTTCTGCAAGGTGCTGGACAACCACCTGCACGATCCCGCCGGCGACTTCTCGCACCGGCCGCCGGGACGGCCGGTGGTGGTGGAGGAGGACTGCATCATCGGCCCGCGCGCGATCCTGCTGCCCGGCGCGCACGTGGGTCGCGGCAGCCAGGTCGGCCCGGGGACGGTGGTCTCCAGGCGGATTCCGCCCGGCTCGCATTTCGCAGGCGTGCCGCCCACGCTGCGGAGCCGCACATGAGCGAGGGCGCCGCCGTGCTCCCCGCAGCGCCGCAAGCGCGCCGGCAGCTGACGCCGGCGCTGGTGACGAATCGGCTGCTCTCGCTCCTGCGCGCGCGCTGGTACCTGCGCGGCGCCAGGCTCTCGGGCCGCGTCTACGCCATGGGCCGGCTCCTGGTCAGCGGGGCGCGCGGGATGAGCGTGGGCCATCGCGTCTTCTTCCTGCGGGGAATGCTGCGGACCGAGCTTCGCTGCGTGGGCGACGGCAGGCTGGAGATCGGCGAGTCGTCCGGCTTCAACTACGGCGTATCGCTGGTCGCGAGCGGACTCATCCGCATCGGCGAGCGGTGCAACTTCGGCTCGATGGTGCGCGTCCGCGACGACGACGGCCTGCGCCGCGCCCCGGTCACCATCGGCAACGACGTCTGGATCGCGCACGGGGTGATCGTCGAACCGGGCGTGAACATCGGCGACGGCGCGGTGATCTCGGCGGGGGCGGTGGTGACCTCCGACGTTCCGCCGCGGATGCTCGCGGCGGGAAATCCGGCCCGCTGCATTCCCCTGCGACGCCGCTCCGGGGGGTGACCCGCTTCATCCACCCGCGTGGCGAGGCAAGGGGCTCGAGGGCAAGCTCGACGAGCGGCTCGCGAAGGCTCCGCCATCAAGGAGACGAAGTCGCGGAGGTGATCGGGCGCAGCTCCTTCGGGTATGACGCGAGGAGCGTCTCCGGCACCTTCACCTTCCCGCCCGTCACTTGCGCCTCCAGCATCAGCGCGTTGGCCACCGCCTGCCCGGCGAAGTGGTTGTTGTTGACCGCGTAGACGTCGGTCACGCTCGGCTCCTGCGCGAGCGCGGCCGTGCGCTCCGCCCACGGCTTCAGCTCCGCGGCCGAGTAGAGGTAGTCGTAGCGCTCGTCGCGCCCCGCCGTCTTGCGGAACCAGTCC
>DATDMU010000330.1:0-3157 GCA_036518615.1 Myxococcales bacterium | reverse complement strand
CAGCGAGAGCTGCGCGAGAAAATCCTCCACCGGCAGAAAGCCCTCGATGCGGTGCCGCTCGGTGCCGGAGGGATCGACCACCAGGACGGCCGGCGTCCACTGCACGCCGTAGCGCTGGCTGTAGCGCTCCCATTCCGCCTTGTTCTCGCGCACGTGGATGCGCGCGGGCAGGAAGTTCTGCGTGACGAAGCTCACCACGCGCGGATCGGGGTAGACCTCGGCATCCAGCCGAGCGCAGCCCCCTCACATCGGCGCGGCGCTGAAATCCAGGAGCACGTGACGCTGCGCCGCCTTCGCCTCGGAGAGCACCGCGTCCACGTCGCGCCGGAAAGAGATCGCCATGTTGGCCTCCACGCCGGGGCCAACCCTAGGTCCGCGACTGACGATCGTCAATCGAGGGAGGCCCTTACGACCGCGCCAGGAACCTGCGCTCCACTTCCTGCGCCACGGCCGCGTCGGCGAACGCTTCCCGCCAGGTGTTGCCTTGCCCCTCCACCGGATGCCCGCCCGCGCGGCCGTTCCCCACCGTGCAGGGGTAGCGCGCCAGCCGGCCGTGGCCGCCGTCGCTGCGGCGGGAAGGGCGGTAGATCGCGGTTGCGCTCGAGCCCCAGCGACGGATGGCCTCCGCCTGCGCCTGTTCGTGCGTCATGTCCTTGGGAGGCTGCTGTGCCATGTGACGCGCAACCTACCACGTATCAGTGCGGGTCGAGGGCGCGGAGCTCGCCGGCGAGGCGGCGCACCTCGATCTGCAGCGCGGGAGAGGGCGGGCGCGAGAGAGCTTCGTTGATCTCGCCGTCGAGAGCCATCAAGCGCTCGGACGAGGCGAAGGGCGTCTGCCGCTTGTGGAACCGCATCCGCGTGTCGCCGAGGAGCTCGGAGAGCGCGTGCATCTCGGCAGTCAGCTGCGCATCGGCTTCCATCGTGCGACCTCTCGGCCGACAGTATAACGCCCGAGTGGCGCGCCGCTCAGTCGTCGTCGTCGTCGCGGTGATGGCCGCGCCCGTGCCCGTGGCCGTGCTCCTCGGCGTGCTCGTCCTCGTCGCCGTGGTGGCCCCTGCCCTTGATGTGCTCGTCGAAGCGGACCACCGCGCCGCTCCAGCGATCGACGCGCACGCGGAGATCTCCCGGCGGCGGCGCGGCCAGCTTGACCACCACCTCCCATCCCCCATCGTCCCGCTCGACGCCGCGGACCGAGCGCGGGTTGTAGCCGCGCCGAATCGCCTCCTGCATGGCGATGTCCGCCGCTTCCCGCCGCGAGAGCGACCGCCGCGGAACCGGCGCCGGAGCGGGAGCGGGAAACGCCACCGCGCACGCCGACCCGAGCGCGAGAGACAAGAGGCCAACGATCCACAGGCCGCCGAGCTTCCGTCGAGTTGCCATCCAGACTAGATACGACGTGCAGCCTTCCTACGAGCAGAGGATTCCAGAGGTGCGCAGCTTCCGCATGTGTGTGCTGACGGGCGCGGCTGCGCTGACCTGCGCGGCCCTGCCCGCGCGCGCCGCGTCACCCCTGCTCCGGCTGGGCGGCGACTACCTCCTCGACGGCGGCCCCGGCCTGTTCTCCCTCACCCTGGGCGTGGATACGCGCCTCGCGCGCAACGTCTCGGTGGGCGCAAGGGGCGGCGCGCTCGTCACCACCGGCAGCCCCGGCACCGCCGGCGTCCCGCTCGATCTGGCGCTGCGCGTCTCCGCCGGCGGCGCCTACTTCGAGGGCCTCGCCGGCCCCTGGATCTTCTTTTCCGGCGACACGGTACAGGGCCACGCCGCCTTCGGCTTCGGGGTCCTCTCCCGCTCGCTGGAGTTCGGCGGAGAGGTCGGCTGGCTGAGCGGCTTCTCCCGGGCCATGCTCGGCGTTCGCCTCGGCTTCCGCATCTGATTGCCGCGCAAGTTGCGCGCCTGCCCACCCCTGCGCGCAAACCTTGCGCCTCAGGTGCGACCCGCAGGGACCGCGCACTTGGTCCCTCTTCTGCATAGGCCCCTCGCTCAGCATTGCGCTCAAACGAGAGGCACGGATGACACGAGATCTGGTGATCGGGATGGCGGGCTCGGGCGGAGACGGAATCGTCAGCGCCGGCGAGTCGCTCATCGCCGCCTGCGCGACCGAGGGCTACCACGCGGTCATGACCAAGAGCTTCGGCTCGCAGATCCGCGGCGGCGAGTCGTCCTGCAGGGTGAGGCTGGCCATCGAGCCGGTGCTCAATCCCGGCGGCGCGCTCGACGTGGCGGTGGCGCTGAACTGGGAGGACTTCCTCAAGTTTGGCGCCGAGCTGCCTGTGGGCGGCAACACCGTGGTCATCTACGACAGCGCAACCGGCGTGGAGCCGGACAAGCTTCCCCTGGGCGGCGTGAACCCCGACGAGGTGTTCGCCGTGCCCATCGGCGAGATGGCGCGCAAGGCCGCCGGCACCGACAAGGCGAAGAACACGGTGGTGCTGGGGCTGCTCTCGGGCTGGTTCGGCATCGTCCGCGAGGGCGTGATGAAGGGCCTGCGCAAGAAGCTCGCGAAGAAGGGCCCTGAGGTCCTCGAGGCCAACGAGCGGGCGTTCCAGAGCGGCATCGACTACGCGGCGGCAAATCCGCTGCGCGTCTCCCGCACCATGGAGAAGCCGGGCAAGCCCGGGGTGAAGCTCCTCACCGACGGCAACGACATCTGCGCCGCCGCGGCCATCTTCTCCGGCTGCCAGTTCTTCGGCGGATATCCGATCACCCCGTCCACCGAGATCATGCAGCTCCTCACCCGCGAGATCTGGAAGTACGGCGGGGCGGTGATGCAGGCGGAGGACGAGATCGCCGGCATCGGCGCGGCGCTCGGCGCCTCGTTCGCCGGGAAGAAGTCGATGACCGCAACCTCCGGTCCGGGCTTCTCCCTGAAGACCGAGGTGCTGGGCCTCGCCAGCATCGCCGAGCTGCCGCTGGTCATCGTCAACGTCCAGCGCGGCGGTCCCTCCACCGGCATGCCGACCAAGTCGGAGCAGTCGGACCTCTTCCAGGCGGTCTACTCCGCCCACGGCGACGCGCTGCGCCCCGTCCTCGCCCCCACCAGCGTGAGCGACACCTTCGACGTCACCGTCGAGGCCTTCAACATCGCCGAGAAGTACCAGACGCCGGTGGTCATCCTCTCCGACCAGGAGATCGCGCAGCGCAAGGAAGTGATCGA
>DATDMU010000329.1:0-2244 GCA_036518615.1 Myxococcales bacterium | reverse complement strand
CACGGCCTTGGCGTGCTGCTGCTTGCAGAGGATGAGGCCCGCCCGCGGCCCGCGCAGCGTCTTGTGGGTGGTGGTGGTGACCGCGTCGGAGAGGGGCACCGGCGAAGGGTGCAGTCCCACCGCCACCAGCCCGGCGATGTGCGCGATGTCGCAGATCATCAGCGCGCCCACGTCGTCGGCGATCTCGCGCAGCCTGACGAAGTCGAGCGTGCGCGGATAGGCCGAGGCGCCGCAGAGCACCGCCCGCGGCCGCACCTCGCGCGCGAGCTTGCGGGCGGCGTCGAAGTCGATCTGCTCGGTCTGTGGATCGAGGCCGTAGTGGTGGATCTCGAAGAGCCTGCCGGAGAAGTTCACCGGCGAGCCGTGGGTGAGGTGCCCGCCCTGCGCCAGCGAGAGCGAGAGGATGCGATCGCCGGGCTTGAGCAGGGCGAAGTACGTGGCCATGTTCGCCTGCGACCCGGCGTGCGGCTGGACGTTGGCGTGCTCGGCGCCGAAGAGCGCCTTGGCGCGGTCGATGGCGAGCTGCTCGACCTTGTCCACCACCTCGCAACCGCCGTAGTACCGCTTCCCGGGAAGGCCCTCGGCGTACTTGTTGGTGAGGGTGGATCCCTGCGCCTCGAGGACCGCCTCGGAGACGAAGTTCTCGCTGGCGATCAGCTCCAGCCCGTCCGCCTGCCTCGCGGTCTCGTCGCGGATCAGCCGGTGGATTTCGGGGTCGACTTCGGCGAGCGGCCTCTCCATCGATGCAGGCGCCATTGGCGCTCGCTCATATCGCGCGCCCGCGGGCGCGGCAAGGGCGCAGCGGGCGGGTGAGCGCTACTCGAGCTTCTGGAACGCGATGACGGCGTTGGTGCCGCCGAAGCCGAACGAATTGGAGATGGCCGCCTTGATGCGCGCCTCGCGCGCCTTGTTGGGCACCACGTCCACGTCGCACTCGGGGTCCTGGTTGTCGACGTTGATGGTGGGCGGGATGATGCCGTGGTGGAGCGCGAGCACGCTGAACGCCGCCTCCAGCCCGCCGGCGGCGCCGAGCAGGTGGCCGGTCATGCTCTTGGTCGAGCTGACCATCAGGCCCTTCTTCGCCCAGTCGCCGAACACCCGCTTGATGGCCTTCACCTCCGCCGCGTCGCCCACCGGCGTGCTGGTTCCGTGGGCGTTGACGTATTGCACGTCCTCCGGCCGCAGCCCCGCGTCCTGCAGGCAGAGGCGCATGGCGCGCTCGGCGCCGTCGCCCGACGGGGTGGTGATGTGGAACGCGTCGGCGGTGGCGCCGTAGCCGGTCACCTCGCAGTAGATGCGCGCCCCGCGCTGCCGGGCGTGCTCCAACTCCTCGAGGATGAGGATGCCCGCGCCCTCGCCGGCGACGAAGCCGTCGCGGTCCTTGTCGAAGGGCCGGGAAGCCTTCTCCGGTTCGTCGTTGCGCTCGCTCACCGCCCGGGAGGCGATGAACCCGCCGATGCCCAGGAGCGTGATGGTGGCCTCCGCGCCGCCGCTGATCATCACGTCGACGTCGCCGTGCTGCAGGTGGCGGATGGACTCGCCGATGGCGTGGTTGCCGGTGGCGCAGGCGGAGACGGGCGCGTAGTTCACCCCCGCGGCGCCGTAGCGGATGGAGATCTGCCCCGCGGCCAGGTTGACGATGATCGAGGGGATGAAGAAAGGGCTGACGCGTCGATGCCCCTTGTCCACCGCGACGAGGTGCGTCTCCTCCAGCGTCGCGAGCCCCCCCATGCCGGAGCCGACGATGACGCCGGCGCGCTCTCCCAGGGGCTTGTCGGTGGGCAGGCCCGCGTCCCGGAGGGCAAGCTCGGTGGCGGCGAGGCCGAACTGGATGAAGAGGTCGTTCCGGCGCGCTTCCTTCCTGTCCATGAACTGCGAGGGGTCGAAGTTCTTCACCTCGCCGGCGATGCGGGTGGGAAGCGCGCTGGCGTCGAACCGCGTGATCGGCCCCACGCCGCTCTTGCCAGCGATCGCCGCCTCCCACGTCTCCTGGGTGCCGACCCCGAGCGGAGTCACCAGCCCGAGCCCCGTCACCACGACTCTGCGTTCGACGCGCTGCATTCATTCTCCGGCTGGAAGCTGAAGTCTGGAGCAGCTCCAGGTCCCGGAAAGCTAGCTACTTCTTGTGCTCGTTGATGAAGTTGATCGCGTCCTGCACCGTCTTGATGTGCTCGGCCTCCTCGTCGGGGATCTCCACCTCGAACTCCTCCTCCATCGCCATCACCAGCTCGACGATGTCGAGCG
>DATDMU010000328.1:0-11347 GCA_036518615.1 Myxococcales bacterium | reverse complement strand
TCGGGATCGGCCTCTCGCAGCTCGAAGCGGACCTGCACGCCAAGATCCCCAAGCTGCTCACCGGCGCGCTCGGCATGACCGCGCCCGCGCCGGTCGCGACGCCGCGCCCGGGCACGCTGCGAATCCCGGGCACTTCCTCCGGATCGCCCCAGCCGGCGCAAACGCAAACGCAAACCGCAGTCCGCAGGACGCGCCCTCCTCCTCCTCCCCACGAGGACCCCCTGGTCCGCCTCATCCGCGAGACCACCGAGGACGTCGAGGACCTGCGCGGCCTCTACCGCAAGCACAACCTCAAGGTGGAGATCCTCGACGACAAGCTCTTCGCTGTCGCCGTCCGCGAGAAGGCGAAGAAGGAGCTGACGCCCGGGGTGGTCGCCGCCGAGCGCGCGCGCTGGCTCGCCTTCGACCTCGCGCCGGCCGCCGCCGACCCCGGGCAGGTGCTGCTCGACGTCCTCGACGAGCAGGTCGCTGGCTTCTACGACCCGTTCACCGGACAGCTCATCGTGCGGCGCAACCCGCCGCCCTCCGCGGGAGAGGGCCTCGGCCCCGACGGCCTGCGCATCATCCTCGCCCACGAGATCGAGCACGCGCTCCAGGACCAGAACTTCGGAATTCCCGATCTCGCCACGCTGCCCGACGACGACGTGCGCCTCGCCCGCAGCGCGCTCTTCGAGGGCGACGCCATGGCGGTGATGACCGCCTACGGGGCGCTGCGCGCGCACAACCCCATCAAGGCCGCCATCGTCGGCGGCGCGGCCATGCTGCGCTCGGTGGATACCGACACGCTCCTGCGCGTCAGCGGGAAGTCTCCGGCGCTGCTCCACGCGCCGCCTGTGCTGCGCGAGGAGCTGGTCGTCCCCTACTCGGCTGGCTTCGCGCTGGTGGCCGAGGCTTACCGTCGCGGCGGGTTCGCGCTGGTGGACCGCATGTTCAAGCGGCCGCCCGACTCGCTCCATCAAGTCCTCCATCCCGAGGCGTACTTCGCGGGCGAGTTGCCCGCGCCCATCCCCGCGCCGGCGGCGCCTGCGGGAATGCGGGTCGTCTCGCGCGGGCGCATGGGGGAGCTGGGAACGCGCATCGCGATGGAGACCTGCGTGGACAAGACGGTGACCAGGGACCTCGCCGTGCGCTGGGCAGGCGACGCGTACACCATCGTCGAGGGCCCGAAGGGCTCGATCTCGCTCCTCTGGACCACCGCCTGGAGCGACGGCGCCGCGGCCAGCGTGGCGAACGCGATGAAGCTCGTGCAGCCTTGCTGGGAAGAGCAGGCGGCAACCGCGCGGGGCCCCGCGGGATGGACCATCGCCCAGCCGTCGAAGGTGCTCGCCTCGGGCAATCTCGTCGCGGTCGCGCGCGGCGCGGTGGCGCTGGATGCCGCCGCGCTCAGACAGCTCACCGCCGCCGCGCCCTTGCCCGCATCCGCGCCGCCCCTCGGCAACGTCCCCGCGCCCGCGCCGGTTGCGCCCACCAGGGTCGAAGGCAACCGCATCGTGAGCGCCCGCCTCGGCCTCGAGGGCGAGGTGCCGCAGGGATTCGCCGCCGACTCCGCCAATCCCGCAGCCGAAATGGCCATCTCGCAGAAGGGTCCGCCCGCCATCGGCGCCGCGCTCTCGTTCATGCCGGTTGCGCTCGCGGGCGAGGCCGCGGACACCTTCTTCCAGACGGCGTCCGGCCAGTTCGCCGCCACTCGCGGCGCGCATCTCACCTTCGTGCGCAAGACCGGCATCAAGCTCGCGGGCGAGGCCGCCGAGGAGCGCTCCTGGACGCTCGACGAGGGAGGCGAGCTGCGCATCGCGCTCGCGCCCTGGTGCGGCGGCAAGGCCTCGCTGGCGCTCGTCCGCCTGGAGGGCGCAGGCGCAACGAGCGCTCCGCTGGATTCGTTCGCCGCCTCGCTTCGGCCCGACGGCGTCGGAGCCGCCTGCACCGATTTGCAGTGAGCGCCGGGAGAAGCCCCGCTCTCGACCACCGTCCGCGAAGGCGATAGACCTGCGCCGATGCGGGAGGCGCTGAACTTCATCGACGGCAAGGCCACGCCCGCGGCCTGCGGCGAGTGGCTGGAGGACGTGGATCCGGCCACCGGCGAGGTGTATGCGCGGGTCGCGAGCTCCGACGCGCGCGACGTGGAGGCCGCGGTCGCTGCGGCCGCGCGGGCGTTCCCGGCCTGGGCAGGCGCCGGCGCGGCGCAGAGATCGAAGATGCTGCGCAAGCTGGCGCGGCTGATCGAGCGCGATCTGGAAGCCCTGGCGCGCGCGGAATCCGTCGACTCGGGCAAGCCGCTCTCCGCGGCGCGCAGCGTGGACATTCCCCGCGCGGTGCAGAACTTCGACTTCTTCGCCGACGCGGCCACGCAGTTCGCAAGCGAGGCGCATCCCACCGACGACGTGGCGCTCAACTACACCCTGCGCCGCCCGCTCGGGCCGGTGGCCTGCATCTCGCCCTGGAACCTGCCGCTGTATCTAATGACCTGGAAGATCGCGCCTGCGCTTGCCGCCGGGAACACGGTGGTGGCGAAGCCGTCCGAGGTGACGCCGATGACCGCGCACCTGCTCGGCGAGCTCTGCGCCGAGGCCGGCCTGCCGCCGGGCGTCCTCAACGTCGTCCAGGGCCTGGGGCCGCGCGCAGGGGCGCCGCTCTGCGCGCACGCGGAGGTCAAGGCCGTCTCCTTCACCGGCTCCACCCGTGTGGGCGGCGAGATCGCCCGCGAGGCGGCGCGGAGCTTCAAGAAGGTGTCGCTGGAGATGGGCGGCAAGAACCCCACCCTCATCTTCGCCGACGCCGATCTGCAGAAGGCCGTTCCCGAGGCGGTGCGCGCGGCGTTCTCCAACACGGGGCAGATCTGCCTGTGCGGCTCGCGCATCCTGGTGGAGAAGCCCGTCTACGCGGCGGTGCGCGACGAGCTGGTCCGCCGCGTGCGCGCGCTGCGCGTGGGCGATCCGCTCGAGGCGGGAACCGAGCAGGGCGCGCTGGTCTCCCGCCAGCACTTCGACAAGGTGATGCGCTGCCTCGCCCTCGCGCGCGAGGAGGGCGGGCGCGTCCTCTGCGGCGGCGAGCGCGCCAGCGTTTCCGGCCGCTGCGCGGGCGGATTCTTCGTGCAGCCCACGCTGATCGAAGGGCTCGGCCCCTTTTGCCGCACCAACCAGGAGGAGATCTTCGGGCCCGTGGCCACGCTCCTGCCCTTCGAGGACGACGGCGACGCCGTGCGCCTCGCCAACTCAACCCGGTACGGCCTCTCCGCATCGCTGTGGACGCGCGACCTCTCCCGCGCCCACAGGGTGGCCGCGCAGCTCGACAGCGGCATCGTCTGGGTGAACTGCTGGATGCTCCGCGACCTGCGCACTCCCTTCGGCGGCGTCAAGGAGTCGGGCATGGGCCGCGAGGGCGGCCACGAGGCGCTGCGCTTCTTCACCGAGCCGCACAACGTCTGCGTGAAGCTATGAACGAGATCCACTCTTCCCGCGCGCCCGAGCCGGTGGGCGCCTATCCCCACGCGCGCCGCGTGGGGAACCTGCTCTTCCTCAGCGGCATCGGCCCGCGCAGGCGCGGGTCGAAGGAGATTCCCGGCGTGACGCTGCGCTCCGACGGCAGCGTCGAGAGCTACGACATCGAGGCGCAGTGCAGGTCGGTCTTCGACAACGTCCGGGCGGTGCTGGAGGACGCGGGCGCCCGCTTCGAGGACCTGGTGGACGTGACCGTCTTCCTCACCGACATGAGGCGCGACTTCGCCGCCTACAACCGGCTCTACGCCGAGTACTTCGCGAAGGCGCGGCCCTGCCGCACCACCGTGGAGGTCGGCGCGCTGCCCACGCCCATCGCCATCGAGCTCAAGTGCATCGCCGAGGTGCGCACGCCATGAAGCCCATCGACTTCCGCCGCTGGATAAACGAGCACCGCGACCTGCTCAAACCGCCCGTGGGCAACGCCCAGATCTGGGAGGGCGACCGCGACTTCATGATCACCGTCGTGGGCGGGCCCAACAAGCGCACCGACTACCACGTGAACCAGGGCGAGGAGTTCTTCTACCAGGTGGAGGGCGACATCAACCTGCGCCTGCTCCAGCACAAGAAGCCGGTGGACATGCCCATCCGCGAGGGCGAGATCTTCCTGCTCCCGCCGGGAACGCCGCACTCCCCGCAGCGTCCCGCGAACACCGTGGGCCTGGTCATCGAGCGGCGGCGGCTGCCCCACGAGCGCGACACCTTCCTCTGGGTCTGCGACGGCTGCGGCGAGGAGCTCTACCGCGAGTCGTTCCACCTCACCGACATCGTCAAGCAGCTCCCGCCGGTGTTCGATCGGTACTGGGGCAGCCCCGCACACACCACCTGCAAGAGGTGCGGCCGCGCGCATGCGAAGCCTTGACGTCCACACCCACATCCTGCCGCCGGAGCTGCCACGCTGGGCGCCCGTCCGGCTGGAGCGCGCCGGCGAGTGCCGCGCGCGGATGCTGCTTGCCGACGGAACCTTCTTCCGCGAGATCGAGAGCAACTGCTGGGATCCGGCGCGGCGGATGAAGGAGTGCGACGCCGCCGGCGTGGGCGTGCAGGCGCTCTCGACGGTGCCGGTCATGTTCGCCTACGGGCTGGACGCGCGGCGCGGGCAGGACCTCGCGCGCCTGCTCAACGACCACATCGCCGGGATCTGCCGCGAGCACCCGCGCCGCTTCGTCGGCCTCGGCACGCTGCCCCTGCAGTCGCCCGACGCGGCGGTGAAGGAGCTGGAGCGGTGCATGCTCGAGCTGGGGCTCGCCGGCGTGCAGATCGGCTCGCACGTGAACGACTGGAACCTCTCCGACCCCGCGCTCTTTCCGGTGTTCGCCCGCGCCGAGGAGTTGGGCGCCGCCCTCTTCGTGCATCCCTGGGACATGATGGGGCAGGCGCGCATGCGCAAGTACTGGCTCCCCTGGCTGGTGGGAATGCCCGCCGAGGTCTCGCTCGCCATCTGCTCGGTGATCTTCGGCGGCGTGCTCGAGCGGCTGCCCCGGCTGCGCATCGCCTTCGCGCACGGCGGCGGCGCGTTCGCGGCCACGCTCGGCCGCATCGAGCACGGCTTTCGCGTCCGGCCGGATCTGGTGGCGGTGGACAACCCGCACCCGCCCTCGAAGTATCTTTCGCGCATCTACGTGGACTCGCTGGTGCACGACGGGCGCGCGCTGCGCCTGGTGATGGAGACCTTCGGCGCCGACCGCGTGGCGCTGGGAAGCGACTACCCGTTTCCCCTCGGCGAGGAGCGCCCCGGCGCGCTGATCGATTCCCTCGATCTCGAAGGCCCGCTGCGCGAAAGGCTTCGCGCCGGCACCGCGCTGGAGTGGCTGGGCAAGGATGCGAGCGCCTATGACCTTTGAAGACTCGGCGGCGTGGGCGCAGGCGCAGGACCTTGCCGACCCGCTCTCGCCGCTGCGCGCGGAGTTCCACTTCCCGCAACAGAGCCCGCTCTACTTCGCCGGCCACTCGCTCGGCCTCCAGCCCCGGCGCGCGCGGGAGTACGTGCTCGAGGCGCTCGACGACTGGGCCCGGCTCGGCGTGGAGGGGCATTTCGCCGCCCGCAACCCGTGGGTCGCGTACCACGAGCTTCTCTGCGCCTCCACCGCGCGCATCGCGGGCGCGCTGCCCCACGAAGTGGTGGTGATGAACACGCTGTCGGTGAACCTGCACCTCATGATGGCGTCGTTCTACCGGCCGCGCCGGGGGAAGGAGCGGCTGCTCATCGAGAAGAACGCCTTCCCTTCCGACCAGTACGCCGCCGCGTCGCAGGCCCGGTTCCATGGCTTTCCCGACGCGGTGCTGGAGAGCGAGGAGCCCTTGCGCGAGCTGAGCGAGCGCGACGACATCGCCCTCGCCTTGATCGGCAGCGTGAACTACCTCACCGGCCGCGCGTACGACATGCCCTCGCTGGTGCGCGCGGCGCACGCCCAGGACGCCTTCATCGGCTTCGACCTGGCGCACGGCGCGGGAAATCTCCTGCTTCACCTGCACGACGACGGTCCCGACTTCGCCGCGTGGTGCAGCTACAAGTACCTGAACGGCGGCCCCGGCGGCCCGGGCGGCGTCTTCGTCCACGAGCGCCACGCCACCGCCCTGCTGCCGCGCTTCGAAGGATGGTGGGGCCACGACAAGGCGCGCCGCTTCGAGATGGCCTCCCGCTTCTCGCCCATGCCGGGCGCGGAAGGATGGCAGCTCTCCAACCCGCCCATCCTGCAGCTGGCGGCGCTGCGCGCGTCGATGGAGCTGTTCGACCGCGCCACCCTGCCCGCCCTGCGCCGCAAGGGCGACCAGCTCACCGGGTACCTGGAGTTCCTCCTGCGCGCCCGCGGCGTGGAGGTGCTCACGCCTCCGCAGCGCGGCTCGATGCTGACGGTGCGCTTCCGCAGGCCGGGCATGGTGGCGGAGCTCAGGCGGCGCGGCGCCGCGGTGGACCTGCGGCCGCCGGACATCGTGCGCATCACCCCCGCGCCGCTCTACAATTCGTTCGAGGACGTACGGCGCCTCTGCGCGTCGATCGGAGAGCTGCAGGATGGCTGACGTGGTGGTGGTGGGAGCAGGTCCGGTGGGATCCTTGCTCGCGCTGACGCTGGCCCGCCGCGGGTACACGGTGGATCTCTACGAGCGAAGGCCGGACATGCGCCTGACGGGCGCTTCCGCCGGGCGCTCCATCAACCTCGCCGTCTCCACCCGCGGACTGCACGCGCTGCACGAGGTCGGCCTGGACGAGGACGTGCTGCGCGAGGCCGTCCCCATGCTCGGCCGCATGACCCACGCGCTCGACGGAAAGCTCGCGCTCCTGCTCTACGGGCGCGGCGATCGCGAGCGGATCAACTCCATGTCGCGCACCGGCCTGAACAACCTGCTCATGTCGCGGGCGGAGGAGACCGGCAGGGTCCGCATCCACTTCGAGCAGCGGCTCCTGAGCTACGACTTCCAGCGGCGCGCGGCGCGATTCGCTTCCGGAGCGGAGGTGCATGCGGAGGTGATCATCGGCACCGACGGCAGCGCCTCGGCGCTGCGCGCCAGCCTGGGTGGAGAGGTCTCGCAGGAGCTGCTCAGCAGCGGCTACAAGGAGCTGACCATGCCGCCCACGCCGGAGGGCGAGTTCGCCATGCACGCGAACGCGCTGCACATCTGGCCGCGCGGCACCTTCATGCTCATCGCCCTGCCCAACCTGGACCGCAGCTTCACCTGCACCCTCTTCCTCGCGCTGGAGGGCTCGCCGTCCCTGTCGACGCTCGAGACCGAAGCGGCGGCGCGGCGCTTTCTGGAGCGGCACTTTCCCGACGCGATGCGGCTCGCCCCCGGCTTCCCCGCGCAGCTCGTCGCCGCACCGGTCGGGCGCATGGTGACGGTCAAAGCGTGGCCCTGGGCGCGGGGGAGCGCCCTCATCATCGGGGATGCCGCGCACTGCATCGTGCCCTTCTTCGGCCAGGGCATGAACGCCGGCTTCGAGGACGTCTCGCTCCTCTGCGGCATGCTCAGCGGCGACTGGCCGCGCGACTTCGCCGCCTTCGCCGCCGCGCGCAAGCCGGACACGGATGCCATCGCCGATCTGGCGGTGGAGAACTTCGTCGAGATGCGCGACAAGGTGGCGGACCCTGCGTTCCTGCGGCTGCGCGAGCTGGAGCAGGAGCTGCAGGATCGCATGGCGGGGCGCTACCTCACCCGCTACCAGCTCGTCACCTTCACCCGCGTGCCCTACCGCGTCGCGCTGCGGGTGGGCCGCATCCAGCAGGAGATCCTCGGCGGGCTCTTGCGCGGCGAGTACGACTTCGCGCGCGCCGAGGAGCTGGTTGCCGAGCGCATCTCGCCGCTCATCCCTTGAGCTCGGTGCGCACGTCCCACAGGTCGGGGAAGAGCAGCACGTCGACGAGTTGCCTGAGGTAGTCCACGCCGGCGGTCCCGCCCGTCCCGCGCTTCCAGCCGATGATCCGCTGGACCACCTTGACGTGGCGGAAGCGCCACAGCGCCATCTGCTCGTCCACGTCCACCAGCTTCTCGCACATCTCGTACGCCTCCCAGTTCGCCGCGGGGTCCTGGTAGATCTCGCGGACGACCGCGCGCACCCCCGGATGGCCGCGGTGCGGCTCGGTGACGTCGCGCTCCAGCACCTCTCGCGGCAGCGCCTTCCCCTTGCGCGCCAGGTGGCGGAGGAACTCGTCGTAGAGGGTCGGCGCCTGCAGCGCCGCGAGGAGCTGCGCGTGCGACTCGGGGTGCTGTGCGTGCACCGCCAGCATGCGCCGGTCCTTGTTGCCCAGCACGAACTCGATCAGCCGGTGCTGCAGCGACTGCAGCCCGCTCGCCGGCCCGAGCACGTGCCGGAACTCGCCGTACTCGCTGGGCGTGAGCGTGGCGAGGACATCCCACTGCGAGATGAGCTGCGCGAGGACGTGCTTGACCCGCGCGAGGATCTTGAAGGTGGGCGCGAGCTGGTCGCGCCGCACCAGCTCGAGCGCCGCGCGCAGCTCGTGGAGGATGAGCTTGAACCACAGCTCGCTGGTCTGGTGCTGGATGATGAAGAGCATCTCGTCGTGGTGCGGCGGGCTGGAGAGCGGCGCCTGGGCCGCAAGCAGCTTGTCGAGCTGCAGGTAGCCGCCGTACGTCATCCGATCCTGGAAGTCGGTGACCACGCCGTCGTCGAGGGACATGCTCGAGGTTCTACCACCGTGCTAGCGTCGCACGATGCGCCCCGCGGCTCTCCTGATCGTCGCCGGTTGTGCCTGCGGATCTTCGCATCCGCCGCCGTCCGCGGGCATCGCCGGCCTGGTCTCCGTCTCCAAAGCGGCGCCGTGGCCCGCCACCTGCGGCGAGGCGCCGGGCCGGAGCACGGTGACGCTGAATTCAGAAGTGGAGCCGTCCGTCGCCGTCGATCCGCTCGACGGGAACCATCTGATCGGCGCCTGGCAGCAGGACCGCTGGGCGAACGGAGGCGCCAAGGGCGTGGTGAGCGCCACCAGCTTCGACGGCGGCCACACCTGGACGACCACCGTCGCGGCGTTCTCGCTCTGCAGCGGCGGCCCCTACCAGCGCGCCACCGATCCCTGGGTGAGCATCGGGCCCGACGGCGCGGCCTGGCAGATCGCCTATTCGTTCGATGCCAACACCGCCGACCAGGCCATGCTGGTCAGCCGCTCGCTCGACCGCGGCCGCAGCTGGGAGCAACCCAGGGCGCTCATCGTCGACTCGGACCCCGACATCGTCGACGACAAGGAGACCGTCACCGCGGACCCGCACGACGCCCGCTTCGTCTACGCGGTCTGGGACCGGCTCACCGGCACCAGCATCCAGAACAACCCGCAGGGCACCGGGCCCACCTGGTTTTCCCGCACCACCGACCGCGGCGAGACCTGGGAGCCGGCGCGGACCATCTACGACCCCGGCGCGGACGCGCAGACCATCGGCAACCAGATCGTCGTGCTGCCCGACGGAACGCTGGTGAACCTCATGTCGGTGATCACCCAGAACAGCACCTCGAATGCGATCGCCACGCTGCAGATCATCCGCTCCGGCGACCGCGGCGCCACCTGGTCGCAGCCCGTCCCCATCGACACGCAGGACTTCGTCGGCGCGGTCGATCCCAAGAGCGGCATGGCCATCCGATCCGGCGGCATCGTGCCCGCCATCGCGGTCGATGCCGCCTCCGGCGCCCTCTACGTGGCCTGGGAAGATGCGCGGTTCAGCGGCCTGCAGCGCGACGGCGTGTTCATCTCGAAGAGCATCGACGGCGGGCTCAGCTGGTCGGCCCGCGCGCAGGTCAACGGCGCGCCTTCGACACAGGCCTTCACGCCGGCCCTGAGCGTCGCCGCCGACGGACGCGTGGGCGTGCTCTACACGGATCTGCGCGAGGACAATCCCAACGACAAGGACCACCTGATGGCCACCGAGTGGCTGGCGGTCTCTCCCGGCGGCACGGGTCCGTGGACGGAGTCGAGGGTCGGCGCTCCCTGGAACCTGCGCGGCGCGCCGGTGGTGGGCGGCCCGGCGTATTTCCTCGGCGACTACCAGGCGCTCGGGCACGCCGGCAACGCGTTCCTGCCCTTCTTCGCCGCGGTGGGCGGCACGGGCTCCTCGGACATCTTCTTCCGCACCGCGGACGCGCCTGCGAGCCTGGCCCCGCTCGCGGCGGTGGCCGGGAGCGCATCGCCGCTGCCGCGGGGACCGCGCGAGCGCTGGCGCTTGGGCAGGATGTTCAAGTAGCCTGCGCCGCGATGAAGAACTCCTGCGTTCCCGCGCTCGCGGCCGCCCTCTTCTCTTGCGCGCCTGCCGCCACGCAACCAAAGCCTTCCACCTCCGCCCAGGCGCAGCAGCCTTCGGCGGCCGATCCGAAGCAGTTCGTCGCCCGCGTGAACGCGGATCTGAAGCGGCTCTACGCGGAGTCCTCCACCGCCGACTGGATCAAGAACACGTACATCACCGGCGACACCGAGCGGAACGCCGCCTCCGCCAACGAGCGCGTCCTCGCCTACCAGAGCGACGCGGCGAAGACCGCCGCGAGCTTCAAGGACATGCAGCTCGACCCCGACACCTCGCGCATGCTCTACCTCCTGCGGGTGAGCAGCCCGGTGATGGAGGACCCGGCGCGCCGGCTGGAGATGACCTCGCTCGCCGCGCGCCTCGAGGGCTACTACGGCGCCGCCAAGGACGCGAAGGGGCGCGACCTCGAGGATCTGGAGAAGATCGTCGACCGCAGCCGCAACTACGACACGCTGCTGGACGCGTGGGTCTCCTGGCACGACACCGCGCGCGAGCAGCGCCCCCGCTACGCGCGCTTCGTCGAGCTGCAGAACGAGGCGGCGCGGGGCGCGGGCTTCGCCAACATGGGCGACATGTGGCGCGCCGGCTACGACATGCCGCCGGCACAGTTCGAGGCGGACACCGACCGCCTCTGGACGCAGGTCAAGCCGCTCTACGAGAGCCTGCACTGCTACGTCCGCGCGCAGCTGCAGAAGACCTACGGCAGGGACAAGGTGCCCGACGCAAAGCCCATCCCCGCGCACCTGCTCGGCAACATGTGGGCGCAGGACTGGGAGAACATCTATCCCCTGGTGGAGCCCTACAAGGGCGTGGCCGACCTCGACGTGCAGGGCGCGCTCGCGCAGCAGAAGTGGGATGCGCTCGAGGTGGTGAAGACGGGCGAGGCGTTCTTCGTCTCCATGGGGCTCGACCCTCTTCCGCAGACCTTCTGGGAGAGGTCGATGTTGGTGAAGCCCCGCGACCGCGACGTGGTCTGCCACGCCAGCGCCTGGGACGTGACCTTCGACGACGACCTGCGCATCAAGATGTGCATTCCCACCCCGCCGCGAGAGGAGGACCTGACCACCGTCCACCACGAGCTGGGGCACGACTACTATTTCCACGCCTATTAC
>DATDMU010000327.1:0-14081 GCA_036518615.1 Myxococcales bacterium | reverse complement strand
GCCTTCGCCAACCCCTGCTACACGCAGATCCACCCCACCTGCATCCCGGTGAGCGGCGAGCACCAGTCCAAGCTCACGCTGATGAGCGAGTCGTTGCGCAACGACGGGCGCGTCTGGGTGCCGAAGAAGAAGGGCGACCAGCGCGCGCCCCGCGACATCCCCGAGGACGAGCGCGACTACTACCTCGAGCGCAAGTACCCGAGCTACGGCAACCTCGCCCCGCGCGACATCTCCTCCCGCGCCGCCAAGGAGGTCTGCGACGACGGGCGCGGCGTGGGCCCCGGCGGCCGCGGCGTCTACCTCGACTTCGCCGACGCCATCCGGCGCCTGGGCGAAGGCAAGATCCGCGAGCGCTACGGAAACCTCTTCGAGATGTACGAGCGGATCACGGCGGAGAACCCCTACCGGGCGCCGATGCGCATCTATCCCGCCGTCCACTACACCATGGGCGGGCTCTGGGTGGACTACGACCTCATGTCCACCATCCCCGGGATGTTCGTGCTGGGCGAGGCCAACTTCTCCGACCACGGGGCGAACCGGCTGGGCGCGAGCGCGCTGATGCAGGGGCTCGCCGACGGCTACTTCGTCTTCCCCAACACGGTCTGCGACTGGCTGGCGGGAACCAGGCCCGGCGAGATCAAGGCCGACCACGCCGCCTTCAAGGCGGTGGAGGCGGACGTGACCGCGCGCACCGAGAAGCTGCTCTCGGTCAAGGGCACGCGCACGGTGGACTCCTTCCACCGCGAGCTGGGCGACATCCTCTGGAACGATTGCGGCATGGCCCGCAGCGACGAGAGCCTGCGCCGCGCGCTCGCCAAAATCCCGCCCCTGCGCGAGCAGTTCTGGAAGGACGTGCGGGTGCCGGGCACCGGGGCCGAGCTGAACCAGTCCCTGGAAAAGGCGGGCAGGGTGGCGGACTTCTTCGAGCTGGCAGAGCTGCTGGCGACCGACGCCTTGCATCGCACCGAATCCTGCGGCGCCCACTTCCGCGTCGAGAGCCAGACTCCGGACGGCGAGGCCAAGCGCGACGACGCGAACTTCGCCTACGTGGCCGCCTGGGAGTACGCGGGGGAGGGCAAGCCGGAGGTGCTGCACAAGGAGAAGCTCGAGTTCGAAGAGGTGCACTTCGCCCAGCGGAGCTACAAGTGAAGCTCGTCCTCCACGTCTGGCGCCAGAACGCCGGGACCGCCGGCGCGTTCGTCCGCTACGAGGCGCCCGACGCCAACCCGGACATGTCCTTCCTCGAGCTGCTCGACGTCGTCAACGAGCGGCTGATCGTCAAGGGCGAGCAGCCCATCGCCTTCGACCACGACTGCCGCGAGGGCATCTGCGGCTCGTGCGGGGTGATGATCAACGGCGTGGCGCACGGGCCGATGAAGGCCACCGCCACCTGCCAGCTCCACATGCGCCACTTCAAGGACGGCGACGAGATCTACGTCGAGCCGTGGCGCTCGGCGGCCTTCCCGGTCATCAAGGACCTGGTGGTCAACCGCGCCCCGCTCGACCGCATCGTGGCGGCGGGCGGCTTCATCAGCGCCCAGACCGGCAGCGCGCCGGACGGCAACGCCATCCCCGTCCCCAAGCGCGCCGCCGACGAGTCGATGGACGCGGCGGCCTGCATCGGCTGCGGAGCCTGCGTCGCCGCCTGCCCCAACGGCTCGGCCTCGCTCTTCACCGCCGCGAAGATCTCGCACCTGGGCCTTCTGCCCCAGGGGCAGCCGGAGCGGGCGCGGCGCGTCCTCGCCATGGTCGCGCAGATGGACAAAGAGGGCTTCGGAAGCTGCAGCTGGCACGGCGAGTGCGAGGCGGCCTGCCCCAAGGGCATCAGCATCGACACCATCGCGCGCATGAACCGCGACTGGCTGGCCGCGTCGCTCGCGCCCGCGGAGAAGATGCGCGAAGCCGAGGGCGGCTGAACGGCGCCGGCCTCGCGTCAGGGCGAGGCCGGGCACCGCTTCTCGACTCTACTTGTCGCGGCGGGGTTCCGCGCCGTCGCCGGTCTCCTCGTCGTTCGAGGTCTCGACGAACGGGCCGCCGGTCTCCTCGGGCACCTCTTCGTTGAGGTTCTCCTCGGCGGGCGACTGGCCGGAGGTCGCGGCCTCCACCGACTCCTCGCCCAGCTCCTCGGCGAGATCGTCCTCGCGGGCCTCGGGAATGAGCGTCTCGGGCTGCTCGCGCTCCGGGGCCGGCGCGTTCTCTGCGGATTCGCGGGAGCGGATCTCTTCGGCGCGAGCCCGCGCGTCGCGCAGCGCCGCGGGACGCTTCTGCGCCGGCTTCCTCGCCGCGGCCTTGCGCGGCGCCGTCTTCCGCGCGGCCGCCCTGGTTGGAGACGCCTTCCGCGCCGCCGCCCTCTTCGGGGCCGCCTTCCGGGACGTCGCCTTGCGCGCCGCGGTCCTTGCCGCGGCCTTTCCGGTCTTGCGGGTGGGCCGCGGGCCTTTGGCCTTCTTTCCCCGGCCAGAGGCCTTCGCCGCGCCTCGTGTGCGAGCTGCCTTGGTCGAACTTCGCTTCCGCTTCTGGGGCACGGCGTCCTCCGCGCGGTGCGTCCGCTCGCGCGGCAGCATAGCACTTCGGAATGCAAATGCCTCACGGCAGCGGCGGCATCTGCAATTTCGAAAATGTCCGCGCCGGCGTCATTCGGGCAGCGCCGCCCCGGCGTCCTCGAGGGCGCCGGAGGCGATGACGCCCCGCGCCGCGCCGATGCACTCCTGCGTGCCGGCCAGCGCGAGCACGTCCCCTTCGTGCAACTGCTCGTGGCCGGTGGGCACGAGGATGCGATCGCCGCCGCGCAGGATGGCCAGCACGGTGGCTCCGGTGGCGCCGCGCAGGTTCAGCTCTGCCAGCGTCCTTCCCACGGCAGGGCTGCCGGGGTCGACCCGGACCCGCACCGGCGATCCCATGCCCGGGAGCATCAGATTCACCTGTTCTTCCGGGCGCCGGCCGCCCATGGCCGAGCGATCCCCGACCGCTCCCGCGAAGGCCTCGGCGAGGACCTGCGCGCCGGCGCGGACGTGTCCCTGGAGGTTGGCGACCGAGCGCCAGAGCCGGATTCCCAGGGCCGCCGCGCCGGCCACGAAGAGGGCGAGGACCGCCGGCAGCGGAAGGAAGGTGCGCGCCACCGCGAAGAAGGGCAGGCCCAGGGCGATGGCGATGGCCAGCTGCAGCGAGACGATCAGCGCGCGCCGCGGAGCCGCAGCCAGATCGAGTTGGCCTGCCGGGTCGGGCAGGGCGTGGGCCGCGAGCGCGATGGCGAGGGCGCCGGTGAGCCGGACGATGCCGATCAAGAATGGCGCCGCCAGCGCGATGGCGGCCAGCATGGCGACCACCTCGGCGGTGAGCGCCCCGAGCCCCCCGCGCGCGCGCAGCCAGGCCACCAGATCGCCGAACCAGAGCGCGCAGACCACCAGCACGGCGGCGAGCAGGATCGCGTCGCCGAGGAGCAGCCGCACCTGCCGCTGCACCCGCGTCCTGCGCTGCCCGGGCGCGCGCAAGCCGTCGATCCACGACCCGTAGAGCGCGACGAAGGTCTGGAGCGCGTGGGGCAGCTTGCGGTCCACCCAGGCGGACGCAGGGCCCGCGGCGCGGATCATCCACGGCGTGGTCAGCGTGGTCAGGGCCGACACGCTGACCGCCACCGGATAGAGGAACTCGCGGATCGCTCCCGTGGCCATGCCCATCTGCGCGATGAGGAAGGAGAACTCCCCGATCTGCGCCATGCTCATGCTGGCGGCGATGGAGGTGCGCACCCCCTCGCCGGTGAAGAAGGCCGGGATGGAGACGCCCACGATCCGGCCGGCGATCACCACCGCGGACAGGACCAGGATGGGCAGCCAGTTCGCCGTCACCATCTTCGGATCGATCAGCATGCCCACCGAGACGAAGAACACCGCGCCGAAGAGGTCGCGGACCGGTTCGAGCAGGTGCTCGACGCGGGCTCCTTCGCCGGATTCCGCCACCAGCGTACCGGCGAGGAACGCGCCCAGCGCCACCGAATAGTCGAAGCGCTGGGCGAGGAGCGCGAAGGCGAAGCAGATGCCCACGCAGGCGATGCCGGTGGTCTCCGGCCGGTCCAGTTTCACCACCGCGCGCACGAGGCGTGGCACCACCAGCATCCCCGCCCCGAAGACCAGGGCGAGAAAGAGCAGGAGCCGGCCCGCGGTCATCCCGAGCTGGCCGGCGGAGAGGCTGCCGGCGCTGAGCGTGGAGAGCGCGGTGAGCAGGAGGATGGCGACCAGGTCCTCGACGATCAGCACGGCGAGGACCAATTCGCGCACCCTGCCGCCCACCTTCATCTCGTTGAACGCCTTGGCGATGATGGTGGTGGAGGACATGGCCATCATCGCGCCGGCGAAGAGCGCCTCGCGGGACGTCCACCCGAACGCCTTGGCGGCCACGTCGCCGAGGATGATCTGGACGCTGATCTCCACCAGCGCGACGACGGCGGCGGCTGCCCCCACCCGCATCAGCTTCTTGAAGGTGAACTCGAGGCCGATGCCGAAGAGCAAAAGGATGACGCCCAGCTCGGAGAGCCCGTGGATGATGTCGCTGTCGGCGACCAGCGGGAACGGCACGTACGGCCCGACCAGCAGGCCGGCGATGATGTAGCCGAGCACCAGCGGCTGGCGCAGGCGCTGGAAGATCACCGTGGTGGCCGCGGCCACGCAGAGGACCATCGCCAGGTTGACGAGGAAGGCGTTGGGGTGGACCGCTTGCATGCGAGCGAAGTTAACCCGCGGCCGGCGGCCGCGCGCCTCTCACTCCTGCACGAGCCCGCGGAGGATGTCGGCGCGGTCGAGCGCCCCCACGAGGCGCCCGTCCTGGTCCACCACCGCGACCAGCTTGTGCGGCGCCTTCATCATCGGCGCGATGGCGTCGCGCAGCGGCTGCTCCTGCCGCACCACCGCCACCTCGGTCAGCATCACGTCGGCGGCGGTCTTCGCCCGCGAGTGGTGCTCGGCCATCAGCTCCGCCCTGGCCACGTGCGAGAAGGGCAGCCGGTGCATGAGCGAGGTCAAGGCGCTCGTGCGCAGCCCGGGCGCCACGCGGTCGAGCACCTCCTCGTCGGTGACGATGCCCGTCACGCGCCGCTGCGCGTCCACCACCAGCGCGCGGTTGAGCCGGGTGGAGACCACCGCCTGCAGCACCTCGCCGATGGGCGTGTCCGGATGCACGGTGGGAACGTCCTTGCGCATCAGCCGCGAGAGGGGCAGATCGGCGCGCAAGCCGGCGGGGCGGCCTTCTTCCGGGCTGGCGCGGAAGGCCTCCGAGACGGTGCGCAACAGGTCGAACCGGCTGACCATGCCCACCAGCGCCCCGCCGGCGTCCACCACCGGCAGCCGCTTGAGCCGCTTGCGCGCCATGAGATCCGCCACCGCGCCGAGCGCCGCTCCCTCCGGCACCGTCACCGGATCGGGCGTCATCACCTCGCGCGCGGTCTTGCGGGCGAGCGAACCTTCCATCGACGCCCGCTCCGCGCCGGAGAGGCTGCCGAGCAGCTCGATGCGCGCCAGAAGCCCTCCGCGCTCCACCAGATCCTGGTTGGTGATCATGCCCACCGGCCGGCCGCCCTCGACCACCGGCACCGCCCGGAAGGGCTTGCCCTCCACCAGCTCCAGCACGCGCCGGAGCGGCGCCTCGGGCGGGACCGACGCCACGTCGCGCGACATGACCTGCCCCACCGTCACCATCTCCGGGAGCCTGCGCACGCCGTGCGGCTTGTAGAGCAGGATCTCGGTGTCCTCGGAGGTGACGAGGCCGCGGCCGACCATCTCCTCGAGCCTCGGAAGCAGCCGCGCGACGCGGTCGGGCGAGTCGATCCACTCCACGATGACGGGGAGGTGCGGCCCCAGGTCGGCGATCAGATCCACCTCCAGCTCTCCGGAAGCGCCCACGCCCGCGGTCCCGCGGATCAGCGTCGCGCCGGCTGCTCCCTCGCGGCGAAGCCAGTCGAGGAGCGCGTACGGCGCCGGTTTGTGGCCGATCACGTCGCTCTCCTTCACGTAGATGCGGATCCGCTTCGCCTTGCCGGGCGACTCCATGCGCACCTCGCGGTTCGGGCGCTACTGTAGCCCTTTGTCCGGCGCCGGGACGATGGCCGGGTCCTCCAGGGCCGCCGAGGGAGGCCCGATGCCGAGGATGGCGGCGGCGGACGGCGCGAAGCGCGTCGCCTCGAACCCTGCCGAAAGCTCCGGGCGGACGCGGAATCGCGCGTCGCGCAGCATGAAGGGCACCAGCGCGTCGTCGGACCAGGGCGAGCGGTGGGTGGTGGCCATGATCACCGGACCGGTGGACACCCAGCCCGGACGGGGAACGACGATCACGTCGCCGCTGCGGCCGGGGAAGAAGGCGTGGCGCAGCGGGCTGGTGTCCGGCTCGCGGAGCACGTCGGGAAAGGCCACCGCCTGCGCCACGCCGGGGACGGTCTCGGCGGCGCGCGCCGCCACCCTCGCCACCTCGGCCGCGTCCAGCTCCGCGACGTGCGCGAGACGAAGCATCGGCGGGTCGAAGTCGGCCACCCACCGCTTCACCGGGGCGTGCGGCCAGGCGGCAAGGAGCGCGCCCTCCACCGCGCTCTTCACGTCGTCGTCGCGGACGCGCCCGGTGGGCACGCGCAGCGACTCCGCATCCTCGGGAGCCACGGTGACGCCGTGATCGGAGGAGAGCAGCACCGAGACGCGGTCGCGCCCGAGCCTCCGGTCGAGCCCGGAGAGGAAGGAGAGCAGCTCGTCGTGGATGCGCAGGAGCTGATCCGCCCGCTCCCAGGAAAAGGTGCCGAAGCGGTGGCCGACGTAGTCCAGGGAGGAGAGCGAGATCAAGAGCAGGTCGGGATGGTCCAGCTCTCCCAGGCGCAGCGCGCGGGCGGCCGCATCCGCCGCGCGCAGCGTCATGGTGGTGCCGGGCGGCGAGCCGCGCACCGCGTCCTCGAGGGTGTCCCTGCCCTGCAGCTCCCGCATCGGATGCCGCGCGGCGGCGGCGGGCGGGCGCGCGCCCATCCGCACCAGCGCCTCCATCGGGCGCGAAGGCGTCCACACCCAGTCCTTCCATTCGCTGGACGGATGCCGCGCGTCCAGGTCCGCGAGCCACGGCGGCGGCCCGCTCGCGTAGCAGGTGGAGGAGACCAGGCCCTTCGCGCCGGGCTCGATCCACAGCGCCAGATCGGCGGACCGGCCGGCGAGCATCAGCGCGCCGCGGTCCTTTCCCGAGACGCTCACCACGCGCGCCCGCCCGGCGGTGGCGAGCTTCAGCGCGTCGGCGAAGGTGGGGGCGAGCATCCGCGCCGCGCTGCGGCCGGGCCTTTGGCCCCAGACCGGACAGCGCGGGTCGTCCACCACCGCGCGCCGCGCGCCGTTCTCGAAGACCTCGTTGGCGATCACGCCGTGCACCATCGCGTACGCCCCGGTCGCGAGCGTGGCGTGGTTGGTGGCCGTCTCCGTCCCCACCGTCCGGTAGCGCATGGGCACGGCCCGCCCCAGGCCGGCGAATCCCTGCGCGCCCGCGGCCTCGCCGGCCGAGAGCACGTCGGAGTCCCTGAGCTGATCGATCACCACCACCACCAGGAGCCGCCCGCGGCCGGGCTGCGGCGCGGCGAGAGCGAGGGAAGCGAAGAGGCCGCAGAGGAAGGTCATGAGGAGCCCTCGATACCGTGTCCGCGGAGCGGCGTCGAGGCGGATGGGATACGGTTGCGCCCGAGAAGGAGTGGCGATGCTGGAGCTCAGGTCGACGGTGGAGAAGGCGCATCTGATCGATCCGGAGGGCAACGCGGTCGAGCAGGAGATCGAGCACCGCATCGATCCGCTCACCTCCTCTGTCGCCTCGATCAACGCCAGGCTGGGCGAGAAGGCCAAGGCGTTCTTCCTCGGCGGCGGCGACGAGAAGCTGCTCGCCGACTACCAGGAGAAGACGCGCGCCAGCTGCCCGTTCTGCAGCGTCGCCGGAAAGGGCACCCGGTTCCCCGAGGGCTTCGCCGAGGGAGGCCAGCTGCGCATCGGCCGCTGCGTCGCCGTCCCCAACCTCTTCGCCAAGGCGGGATTCGACTGCGTCGCCATCATCGACCCTGCGCGCCACGTGCTCTTCCCCTCGCAGCTCGCGCGCGAGGCGCTGGCGGACGGGCTGCGGGTCGCGCGCGAGCTCGTCGCAAGGGCGCGGCAGAGCGACCCGGCGTTGAAGCACCACGTCGCCGGCATGAACTTCCTTCCGGCGGGCGGATCGAGCATGCCGCACCCGCACTACCAGGTGCACGTCCGCCGCGTTCCCTACTCGCGGATGGCGGCGCTGCTTCATCTCGGCGCGGCGTTCTACGAAAAGAACCGGCGCAGCTACTGGGACGTCCTGGTGGAGGAGGAGCAGAAGCTGGGCGCGCGCTACATCGGCAGGCAGGGAAGGGTGGAATGGCTGGCGGCGTATGCGCCGGCCCACCAGCGCGAGATCTGGGGCGTGATCCCGGGGATCAGCACCATCTCGGAGCTGACCGATGCCGACGCGGATGGATTGGCGGCGGGCATTTCCAGGGTGATCGCGCTCTACGAGTCGCTGGGCAGCCACCCCTTCACCTTCGCGCTTCTCTCCAGCCCGGAAGCGGCCCCGCACTTCGCGCTGCACGTGAAGGTGTGCTCGCGCCCGCCGTTCAAGCCGATGTACTCGAACTACGACACCTGGTTCACGCCCAAGTTCATGGGCGACGACGTGCACACGCAGACGCCCGAGGAGCTCGCCGGACTCGTCCGCCAGCGCTGGTGAGGGCGCGCAAAGCCTGCCGCAGGCTGCGCGCGACGCGCACGTTCTGCGCAGTGCGTGGAGGACCGTACGCTTTGTTTGCGGCCGCGGCACGGCCTCTGCATGATTGCCGCGCCAATGGGGAGCCGTTTGCACAGCAGGGTGGTCGTTGCATTGCTCGCCCCGGCGCTCGTCCTTTCCGGCGCCGCGCAGGGAGTGCTGCTGCCGTGCGCGCCCGACATCCGCACGTCCTGCTGCTGCCCGGGCAAGCAGGCGCCTCCGCCCTCGCCGATGGTCGCTCCGGCCACGCCGCAATGCTGCGCGGTCTCGGCGCCGGCGGCGCCGCCGCAGGCCAGGCACGATCCGTCGGCCATCAGCGCGCCGCTGCCCATGCTGGTCGCCGTCGCGCGCGAAGTCTCGCCCGCGCATGCGCTGTTCGCAGTCCTTCCTGACGCTCCACGCCTCGATCCACCGCCAGGGTTGTCCCCCGTCCTGGCCAACTGCGCTCTCCTGATCTGAGCCCGGCCTCTGGCGGCCCGTCCGCCGAGGCAGTGAGTCGCGTCCGCCATTCTTGCGGGCGCCTTGTGGGCAACCTGAATCTGGAGCACGCATTTCATGGTTCGACAACTGATCGTCGCCGCGGCCGCCGCCGTGGCAGTCGCGGGCAGCGCCCGCGCGCAGGACGCCGCGCTCGCGCGCCTGCTCGAGGAGGCGAAGGCCGCCAGCCCGGAGGTGGCGCAGGCCCGCGCCGAGGTGGCCGCCGAGCGCGCGCGCATTCCACAGGCGGGAGCGCTGCCCGACCCCACGCTGACGCTCGGCATCCAGAACGACGGCTTCAAGGCCATCGAAGTCGGCACCATGGAGACGAGCTTCTTCAACATCATGCTCACCCAGCCGCTCTACTGGCCGGGCAAGCGCGGCCTGCGGGAGGACGTGGCGACCCTCGAGGCGAAGCGCGCCGAGGCGCGGCTCGGGCGCGCGCTGCTCGACGTGGAGGCGCGCGCGCGGCGGGCCTTCGTCGCGCTCCTGCTCGTGCGTGGCCGGATCGACCTGCTCGAGGAGGAGGAGCGCCTCTGGGCGCAGGCCGAACACGCCGCCCGCTCGCGCTACGAGTCGGGCCAGGTGCCGCAGTCCGATCTGCTGCGGGCGCAGCTGGGGTGGGCGCGCCTTTCGCAGCGCCGGTTCGCCATCGACGCGGAGCGGGTGGCGCGGGAGGCGGAGGTGAACCGGCTGCGCCTCCACCCGCTCGACGAGCCGCTGCCGGTCACCGCCCGCCTCGCCGACCTGCCCGATCCGGCGGTGCTGCCGCAGGACGAGGCAGAGAAGGATGCCGAGACGCGCAGCCCCGAGCTGCAGGCGGCGATGCTGGGGGTCGAGCAGGCCGGCCGCCGCGTCGAGCTGGCGCGCAAGGAGCGGCTGCCCGACTTCGCCGTGACCGCCGCGGTCATGCCCCGCGGCTCGCTCGATCCCATGTGGCAGCTCGGCGTCTCGGTCGGCCTGCCCATCTTCGCCGGCCGCAAGCAGAACCGCGCGGTGGACGAGAACGAGCAGCGCCGCATCGGCGCCGCCCAGGGTGCCGAGACGGTGAAGCAGGTCCTCAGGCTGCGCACGCGCGAGCGCCTCGCAGCGCTCTCGGCGCTGAACCGCGCCAACCAGCAGTACCGCACGCAGGTGCTGGTGCTCTCCGCGGCCACGGTGCGCAGCACCTCCACGCAATACGAGGTGGGCCGGCTTCCCTTCGCCGCCGTGCTCGAGGCGCTCACCGGCTACGTCTCCGACAAGGCGAGCTATCTCGGCTCCCTCGCCGAGGCGCAGCTCGCGGCCATCGCGCAGCAGGAGCTCAGCCTCGAGGCGATGCCGCAGGCGTCAGCCGCCGGCGCGGGCGCGATGCCCGGCGCCGGCGCCACCTCTGCCCGCACCGGCGCGGCAGCCACCCAGACCCCATCCAGCGGCGCGGAGGCGGCCAGCCCCTCGCGCGGCATGAACGGAATGTGAGGACGCCATGAAGATCCGCACCGCAGCAGTGCTCGTCGCCCTCGGCGCCGCCCTCGGAATCGGCGGCAGCCTGCTCGTGCCCCGGCTGCACCAGCACGAAAGCGCAGCGCGGCAGGGGCAGCTCTACCACTGCCCCATGCACCCGAACTACACCTCCGACCAGCCCGGCGACTGCCCCATCTGCGGCATGAAGCTGGTGCCCATCGAGCAGGCCGACGCGGGAAAGCCGGAGCACAAGGTCGCCTTCTACCGGTCGCCGATGAACGCGGCCGACACCTCCCCGGTGCCGCGCAAGGACGCCATGGGCATGGACTACGTCCCCGTCTACGAGGACGAGCTCGCCGGCGCCAGCGCGGTCTCCGGCCTCGTCGAGGTGAAGATCGACGCACAACGGCAGCAGCTCATCGGCCTGCGCACGGCGGAGGTCACCCAGGGCCCCATCTCCGGCGACTGGCGCACGGTGGGCCGCATCGCGGCGGACGAGACGCGCATCCGCAAGATCAACGTCAAGGTGGACGGCTTCGTCGAGAAGCTGTTCGTCGACTTCGTGGGCAAGCCGGTCCGCCGGGGCGAGCCGCTCTTCGCCGTCTACAGCCCGGACCTGCTCAACGCGCAGAACGACTACGCGCTGGCGGTGCGCACGCGCGCGGAGCTGGGCGGCGGAGGGCCGGGAGACGACCTGGTGACGGCGGCGCGCCGCCGGCTCGAGCTGTGGGACGTGCCGCGATCGGAGATCGCCCACCTCGACCACGGCGGGGCGCCGCTGCGCGACCTCACGCTGGTGTCGCCCATCTCCGGCGTGGTCACCGCCAAGACCGTGGTGCAGGGATCGCGCATCGCCGCCGGCGACACGCCCTTCGAGATCACCGATCTCTCGCAGGTGTGGGTGCTGGCCGACGCGCACGAGAGCGACCTGCCCCGCGTGCAGGTGGGCACGCCCGTCTCGCTGACCCTCGACGCCCTGCCCAACCGCGTCTTCAAGGGGCGGGTCAGCTTCATCGAGCCCGTGCTCGATCCCAGGACCCGCACCGCCAAGGTGAGGCTCGCTTTCGCCAACCCGCGCGGCGAATTGCGGCTGGAGATGTTCGGCGAGGTGGTCTTCCACACCCGCCCGCACGACAGCCTGCGCGTGCCGGCCGACTCGATCATCGACTCCGGCGACCGCAAGGTGGTGTTCGTCGCCACCGGCGAAGGCCGCTTCGAGCCGCGCGAGGTCAAGACCGGCGAGATGGGCGGGGACATGGTGGAGGCCCTCTCCGGGGTCCGCGCCGGCGAGCACGTCGTCGTCCGGGCGAGCTTCCTGGTGGACTCGGAGTCGCGCCTCAAGGCGGCGCTGGCGGCCCTCACCTCCAGGCCGCCCGCGGCCTCGAAGCCGCAGGCCCGGGGAGCCAAGCCATGATCCGCAGCATCATCGCCTTCTCGGCCAGGAACCGCGGCATCGTGCTCGCGGCAGTGGTGGTGGCGCTCTTCGGCGCGTACTGGAGCGCGAAGAACATCCCCCTCGACGCGCTCCCCGACCTCAGCGACACGCAGGTGATCGTCTACTCGCGATGGGACCGCAGCCCCGACATCGTCGAGGACCAGGTCACCTATCCGATCGCCAGCGCGCTGCTGGGCACGCCCAGGGTCAAGGCGGTGCGCGGGTTCTCCGACTTCGGCTACAGCTACGTGTACGTCATCTTCGAGGACGGCACCGACCTGTACTGGGCGCGCAGCCGGGTGCTCGAGTACATGAGCAAGATCCAGGGCGCGCTGCCTTCTGGGGTCAAGACCGAGCTCGGCCCCGACGCGACCAGCGTGGGCTGGGTGTTCCAGTACGCGCTGGTGGATCGGTCGGGCAAGCACACCACCGACGAGCTGCGCTCCTACCAGGACTGGTTCCTGCGCTACTCGCTGCAGTCGGTGCCGGGCGTGGCGGAGATCGCCACGGTGGGCGGGCAGATCCGCCAGTACCAGATCAACGTGAACCCCAACCAGCTCGTCTCGCACGGCCTGACCATGAACGAGGTCACCGACGCGGTCCGCCGCGGCAACAACGACGTGGGCGGCCGGCTGGTGGAGTTCTCCGGGCGCGAGTACATGGTGCGCGGCCGCGGCTACGTGAAGAGCTCGAAGGATCTGGAGGACATCGTCCTCAAGTCGGTGGGCGGCTCGCCCGTCGCGGTCAAGGACGTGGCCAGCGTCTCGCTCGGGCCCGAGCTTCGCCGCGGCATCGCCGACCTCGACGGAGAGGGCGACGTGGTGGGCGGCATCGTGGTGATGCGCTACGGGGAGAACGCGCTGCACGTCATCGATCGGGTGAAAGCGAAGCTCGCCGAGCTCAAGCCTTCGCTGCCGGCGGGCGTGGAAGTGATGACCACCTACGACCGCTCCGAGCTGATCGATCGCGCCATCGGCACGGTGAAGGACAAGCTGATCGAGGAGATGATCATCGTCTCCATCGTCATCCTCGTCTTCCTCTGGCACGTGCCCTCCGCCATCGTGCCCATCGTCACCATCCCGGTGAGCGTGGCGCTGGCCTTCATCCCCATGAAGGCGATGGGCCTCAACGCCAACCTCATGTCGCTCGCGGGCATCGCCATCTCCATCGGCGTGCTGGTGGACGGCGCCATCGTCGAGGTGGAGAACGCCTACAACAAGCTCCACCTCTGGCAGGCGGGCGGGCGCAAGGGCGACTTCCACAAGGTGCGGCTCGAGGCGCTCCTCGAAGTGGGCCCCTCGGTGTTCTTCTCGCTGCTGGTCATCGCGGTCGCCTTCCTGCCCGTGTTCACGCTGGTGGACCAGGAAGGGCGGCTCTTCCGCCCGCTGGCGTGGTCGAAGAACCTGGCCATGGCCATCGCCGCGCTGCTCGCCATCACCCTCGATCCGGCCATGCGCATGCTCTTCACCCGGATGGAGCCGTTCAGGCTCCGCTTCCGCCCGCTCTCCTGGCTGGCGAACACCCTCTTCGTCGGCACCTATCACGCGGAGGAGAAGCACCCCATCAGCCGCTTCCTCCACCGCGTCTACGAGCCGCCCTGCAGATTCGTGCTCCAGCACGCGAGGGCCACCATCGCGGTGGCGGCGGGCCTCGTGCTCGCCACCATCCCCGTCTATCTGAAGCTGGGCTCGGAGTTCATGCCGCCCCTGAACGAAGGCACGCTCCTCTACATGCCCACCACGCTGCCGGGCATGTCGGTGGGCGAGGCGCAGGCGATCCTCCAGACCCAGGACCGGATCCTGCGCAGCTTTCCCGAGGTGGAGACCGTCTTCGGCAAGGCGGGCAGGGCGGAGACCTCCACCGATCCGGCGCCCTTCTCGATGATGGAGACCACCATCGTGCTCAAGCCCGAGTCGCAGTGGCGCGAGAACCCGCGCTGGTATTCGGGATGGGCGCC
>DATDMU010000326.1:0-9051 GCA_036518615.1 Myxococcales bacterium | reverse complement strand
GACGGTGGCCGGCGAGGTGGCCTTCGACGCCTCGTACAACGGCAATTGCCTCGTCAACGCCTTCACCCTGGGCGTGCTCAAGAAGGAGCGCATCTTCCGCGGCACCGCCAGCGGCGTGGGCAACCCCGTCATCTACATCGGAGCGCGCACCGGCCGCGACGGCATCCACGGCGCCACCATGGCCAGCGCCGAGTTCGACCAGGAGAGCGAGAGCAAGCGGCCCACCGTGCAGGTGGGCGATCCGTTCATGGAGAAGCTCCTGCTCGAGGCGTGCCTCGAGCTGTTCAAGACCGACTGCCTGGTGGGCATCCAGGACATGGGGGCCGCGGGGCTCACCTCGAGCAGCGTGGAGATGGCCTCGCGCGCGGGCAGCGGCCTCGTGCTCGACCTGGACGCGGTGCCGCGCCGCGAGACGGGCATGACGCCGTACGAGGTGATGCTCTCCGAATCCCAGGAGCGCATGCTGCTGGTGGCGAAGAGGGGGCGCGAGAAGGAGGTCTTCGACGTCTGCGACAAGTGGGACCTCGCCCACGCGCTGGTCGGACACGTCACCGACAGCGGCAGGCTGATCCTGAAGGCCGGCGGCGAAGCGGTGGCGGACCTGCCCATCGCCCCGCTCACCGACGAGGCGCCGCTCTACGACCGCCCGCGCAAGCGACCCGCCTGGCTGGACGGGCTGCAGCAATTGCCCGAGGTGGCGGCGCCGCCCGACCTCGCCGTGGCGCTGAAGAAGGTGCTCGCCTCGCCCACGGTGGCCTCCAAGGAATGGGTCTATCGCCAGTACGATCACATGGTGCGCATCGGCACCGCGGTGCGGCCCGGGCAGGGCGACGCGGCGGTGGTGCGCTTCACCGGCCAGCGCGACGGGGGCGTTGCGCTCTCGGTCGGCTGCAACTCGCGCTGGTGCATGCTGGAGCCGCGCCTCGGCGCCGCGCACGCGGTGGCGGAGACGGCGCGCAACGTGAGCTGCGTGGGCGGCGAGCCGCTGGCGGTGACCGACTGCCTCAACTTCGGCAACCCGGAGCGTCCGGAGATCATGTGGCAGTTCGAGCAGGCCTGCCTGGGGATTGCCGACGCCTGCAACGCGCTGGAGACGCCGGTGGTCTCCGGCAACGTCTCGCTCTACAACGAGACCGACGGCCAGGCCATCCAGCCCACTCCGATGATCGGCATGGTGGGCCTGATGGACGACTGCGCGGTCAATGCCGGCTGCGCCTTCATGGCGGCGGGCGAGAAGGTCGCGATGATCGGCGGGCTGGGCAACGGGCACCTGGGCGGCAGCGAGTACCTCTTCGCCGTGCACGGGCACTCGCGCGGGCTTCCGCCTCCGCTCGACCTCGCGCGGGAGAGGGCCGTGCAGAAGGCGGTGCGCCGCTGCGTCCGCGAGGGGCTCCTGCGCGCGGCGCACGACTGCTCCGACGGCGGCCTCGCGGTGGCGCTCGCGGAAATGTGCTTCGCCAAAGACCTCGGCTGCCGCGTTTCGCTGCGCTCGCCGCTGCGGCCGGATGCGCTCGTCTTCGGAGAGGACGCCTCGCGCATCCTGATCTCCTACGCGCCCTCGCAGCGCGCGCAGGTGGAGGCGGCGTGCAAGGCGGAAGGGGCGCCGTTCGAGGAGATCGGAGAGGTGGGCGGCCCCGTGCTGCGCATCGACGGGGTGCTCGAGGCGAAGGTGGCGGACTTGAAAGAGGCATGGAGCGGCGCGATCCCCGCGCTGGTCGGGCAAGGCATCCACAAGGCGGCGCTGGAGCGCGTTCCCTGAACCGTGGAGACGCGGCTCCTCAGCGCGCGGTCGCCCGACGATCTCGACGAGGCCGCCGGACTCTTGCGCAAGGGCGGGCTGGTCGCCTTCCCCACCGAGACGGTGTACGGCCTCGGGGCGCTGGCGCTGGAGCCCCTGGCGGTGCGCGGCATCTACGCGGCGAAAGGGCGGCCGCCGACCAATCCGCTCATCATCCACGTGCTCGGCGACGACGAAGCGCGGCCGCTGGTCTCGCGCTGGCCGATGGAGGCGCGGCAGCTCTCGGCGCGCTTCTGGCCGGGCCCGCTCACGCTGGTCTTGCCGCGCACGGCGCTGGTGCCCGACGAGTGCACCGCCGGAGGGGAGACGGTGGCGGTGCGCGCTCCGTCCCATGCGGCGGCGCGCGCGATCCTGGAGCGGGTGCGGGCGCCGCTCGCGGCGCCGAGCGCGAACCGATCCGAGCACGTGTCGCCGACCAGCGCCGCCCACGTGCTCCGCGACCTCAACGGGCGCATCGACGCGGTGGTGGACGGGGGCCGCTGCCCCTACGGGATCGAGTCCACCGTGGTGGGTCTCGACGGAGCGCCGCGGCTGTTGCGCGCGGGGGCCATCCCCCGCTCGGAGATCGAGGAGCTGATCGGCCCGCTCGAGCTTGGTTCGCGGGGCGCCGTCGCCCAGTCTCCCGGGCAGCAGCGCCGCCACTACGCGCCGGCGGCGGTGGTGCGCCTTTCGCCGCGGTCGCAGCTGGAGCAGGTGGCGCGGCACCTCGAAGGGCGGGTGGGAGCGCTGCTGCGCGGCGATACGCCGGCCCCGGACGGCGCGCTGGTGGCGCGCCTGCCAGACGACCCGCAGGGTTACGCCCGCGAGCTCTACGCCGCGCTGCGCGACCTCGAGGACGCAGACTGCACCTCCATCGTCGTCGAGGAGGTCCCCGCGGGCAGCGAATGGGACGCCATCCGCGACCGCCTCACCCGCGCCTCCGCCAGCTGAACGCGCCTCAGGTGAGGCAGCGGGAGATGTCCGCGGCGATCCGGGCGTTGTTCTCGAGCAGGTCGAGGTTGGCGGATTGGGTGCGGCCGGCGGTGGCTCCCGCCAACGCGGAGAGCAGGAACGGCGTGACCTCCTTGCCGGGCAGCTTGCGGGCGGAGGCTTCGCGGAGCGCGCCCGCGAGCGCCGCTTCCACCTCGCCGCGCGGCAGGGGAGAGGGCGGCGGCGCCGCCACCACCACGCCACCGCGCAGGCCCAGCTCGTCCCAGTGGACGCGGAGGCCCCGCGCGACGGCGGCAGGCTCGTCGAAGCGGTGCTCGAGCGCGATGCCGCTCTCGCCGGTGAAGAATGCCGGCAGCTCGGAGGTGCCGTATCCCCAGACGGGAACGCCCAGGCTCTCCAGCATCTCGGCTGTGGCCGCGAGGTCGAGGATGACCTTGGGACCCGCGCAGACCACGCAGACCCTGCGGCGGGACAGCTCGTGGAGATCGCTCGACACGTCGGGCGCATCGAGCGGCTGCAGCCGCCGGTGCACGCCGCCGATGCCTCCGGTCGCGAAGACGCGGATGCCGGCGAGGTCGGCCACGGCGCAGGTGGCGCTCACCGTGGTACCCGCATCCAGGCCAAGGGCGCAGGCCGCGGCGAGGTCGCGCGAGCCGGCCTTCGCCGCGCGGCGCGACGGATCGGCCAGCCGCTCGAGCTGCGCCTCGCTCGCGCCCACCACCACGCGCCCGCCGATCACCGCGACGGCAGCCGGCACCGCCGAGCGGGCGCGGATGGCCGCGGCACACCGCCGGGACGCCTCCAGATTCGCGGGCGGCGGCAGCCCCTGCGCCACCACGCTGCTCTCCAGGGCCACCACCGGCCGGCGTTCGCGCAGCGCCTGCGCCACCTCTTCCGCGATGTCCAGCGTCATGGCGTCCCCGGCCAGAGCCCGAGCGCCCGCGCCAGCGCCGGACCGAAGTACGTCCTCGCCGCCTCGCCCGCGCCGGCCACCCAGTGCTCGGGCGTCTCGACGTAGCCGACGTATCCGTCGGAGAGGCCCACCAGCACGTCCGGCCGCATCCCGAGCCCCAGTTCGCCCACCGGCTCGCCGGGGATTCCCACCAGCGTGAGCGGTCCGATGCGCAGGCGCGTCTCCACTGCGGCGGGCTCGTGCGAGAGCGCGATGGCGTTGGTCACCGCGCGGCGCAGGAGCCACGGCACCGCCGGCGACGCCTCGGGTGCCGGCAGCGCCACCAGCCGCGCCTGGCACCAGAGCTGGAAGTGCCGCCCCGGCTCGGCGCGCTGGAGAAGCTGCTCCGCCTCGCGCGCGACCGCCGCGGCCACGTCCTCCGCGCGGTCCCAGGTGGCATTTCCCCCCGCGCCCTGCAGGACGAGCACCGGCGCGCCCTCCAGCGCCTGCGCCACCCTGCCCGGCCAGTCCGCCGAGAGCCGCCGATCGCGCCGCGGCTGCGAGGTCGGATGCATCGGGTAGTCGATCAGCGTGCCCACCGTCTCCCCCGACAGCCGCCGCACGCGCAGGGCGACGATCTGCGGATCGATCGCCCCCGCGCTGCGGGGCCGCGAAGGTCCCGCTCGCCAGTCGTCGCGGGCGACCAGCAGCTCGGCCGGACCCAGCGCGGCGATGGCCTGCGTCAGCGCGTCGGCGGCGGCCTGGGCGATGGCGTCGCGCTGCTCGCGGTCGAACGGGCCGGCTCCCGACCAGGCGGCGAGCGCGTTGTCCCAGGTGCCGCCCGGGCCGGAGTGCGTGTGGGTGGCCGCGAGCAGGAGGCAGGTCAAGGGCGGCAGCCGGGCGCGACGCAGCACTTCCTCCTCCAGCGACCCGGGAATGAGCAGCGTGTCGATGGAGGCGATGAGGGCGCGCATCCCCTCCACCTCCAGCGCCAGGGCGCGGGCATAGACCGGCTCCTGCGAGCTGGCGCGCCGCAGCCCGGGATAGCCTGCCAGCACCGGGTGCTCCGCGAGCGGGATGCGGACCCGCGCCGCGCCCGCCCGGATCCAGCCCTGCCCGAGAAGCTCCAGCGCCACCCTGCCGTTGACGGTGACGCCGGGCAGCTTCTGGACGCCCTGCAGCGGCAGCAGGCAGAACAGCGCCGCCGCGAAGGCCGCGAGCGCCGCCACGATGAGGGCCGCCCTCTTCAGCGAAGTGCTCCGTTCACGAGTAGCGGTCGTTGCGCCAGGGATGCGCGGTGTTGGAATACCCGCGCAGCTCCCAATAGCCCAGCCGGTCGCGGGTCAGCACCTCGATGCGATGGATCCACTTCGCTCCCTTCCACGCGTAGAGCTGCGGCGTGATGATCCGCACCGGCCCGCCGTGCTCGACCGGCAAGGGACGGCCTTCGGCGGTGTGGACGAGCAGCACGTCGTCCTTGAGCGCCTCTTCGAGGGGGAGGTTGGTGGTGTAGCCGTCATACGCGTGCGTGATCAGGTGCGTCGCCGCGGCGGTCGGGCGCGCCAGCGCCAGCACCGTTGCGAGCTGCACCCCCTCCCAGGGCACGTCCATCTTCGACCAGGTGGTGACGCAGTGGAAGTCGCTCACGTCCTTCGTTTGCGGCAGGGCGAGGAAATCCTTCCACCCGAGCTTCTGCGGCTCCTCCACCGCGCCGTCGACGATCAGCTCCCATGTCGAGAGCGGCACGTCGGGCTGGCGTCCAAGGTCGAGCACCGGCCACCCGCGCGTGACCGTCTGCCCTTCGGGCACCTTGGGCATCCCGTGGCGGTTGGCCGGCCCATGGCCGAGCGGGCGGGCGTCCGCGGCGGCGGGCGTCTCCTTCATCCGCTCGAGGAACCGCTCCCGCAGCCTGAGGCGCGCCTCCACGATGCGGGTCTCCTTCTCGTCGCTCATGGTGGGGTTATATGCGCGCACCGCGGCGCCGGTTGCGGCATCTTTCTTTTCCCATGTGAGTTGCCCTCACTCCCACGCCCCTGTACCCTCGCCCTGCCGATGCGCCTCCCTCTCCTGACGGACGACAAGTTCCACGACGAGTGCGGCGTGTTCGGGGTCTTCGGGCACCCGGAGGCGGCCAACCTCTCCTACCTCGGCATCCACGCGCTCCAGCACCGCGGGCAGGAGTCGGCAGGCATCGCTTCGTGGGACGGCAAGGACCTGCACGTCCACAAGGCCATGGGCCTCGTCGCCGACATCTTCGACCAGGGAGCCATCGCCGGCCTGCCCGGCAGCTCGGCCATCGGGCATACGCGCTATTCCACCGCCGGCCAGTCGATCCTCGCCAACGCCCAGCCCATGTTCGCGCGCACCACCGCCGGACACGTCGCGGTGGCGCACAACGGCAACCTGGTCAACGCCGAAGAGCTGCGAAAGGAGCTGGCCAACCGCGGCGCCATCTTCCAGGGCACCAGCGACACCGAGGTGATCGTCCACCTGCTCGCGCACCAGACCCAGGGCAGCGTCGAGGAGCGCATCCGCGCCGCCCTGGCCAACGTCCGCGGCGCCTATTCGCTGCTCTTCCTCACCGAGCGCGGCGTGGTGGCGGTTCGCGATCCCCTCGGCTTCCGCCCGCTGGTGCTGGGCCGGCTCAAGAACGGCGGCACCGTCTTCGCCAGCGAGACCTGCGCGCTCGACCTGATCGAGGCCGAGTACCTGCGCGAGATCGAGCCGGGCGAGATGGTGGTGGTGGACGAGAAGGGCCTGCGCACCATCCAGAGCCTGCCGCGCCAGCGCTCCGGCAAGTGCATCTTCGAGCTGGTCTACTTCGCCCGCCCCGACTCGCAGGTGTTCGGCCGCAGCGTCTACTCGACGCGCAAGGCCTTCGGCCGCAGGCTGGCGATCGAGTCTCCGGTGGAAGCGGACGTGGTCATCCCGGTGCCCGACTCCGGCGTGCCGGCCGCGCTGGGGTATTCGGAAGAGAGCGGCATCCCCTACGACCTCGGCCTCATCCGCTCGCACTACGTCGGGCGCACCTTCATCGAGCCCTCGCAGTCCATCCGCCACTTCGGCGTCAAGCTCAAGCTCAATCCGGTGCCGGCGGTGGTGCGCGGAAAGCGCGTCGTGGTGGTGGACGACTCCATCGTGCGGGGCACCACCTCGCGCAAGATCGTCAAGATGATCCGCGATGCCGGCGCGCGCGAGGTGCACCTGCGCATCAGCGCGCCGCCCACCCGCTGGCCCTGCTACTACGGCATCGACACGCCGGTCCGCAGCGAGCTCATCGCCGCCTCGCACACCGAGAAGGAGATCGCCAAATACGTCACGGCGGACTCGCTCGGCTATCTCTCCCGCGAAGGCATGCACGAGGCGGCCAGGGCGGAGGCGCGCGGCTTCTGCGACGCGTGCTTCACCGGCGAGTACCTGGTCCAGCTCACGCCTCCGGAATCGGGGGTCGTGGGCGAGCACGGGCCGCGCGAGGGCAAGCCCACCGGCGCGACGGAGGGAATCACCGTCCTTCGCGCCTGACGGGCGCGAATTTCACTCTGCCGCCGGGCGGGTATATCGTCGCGCCGAGGTCCCCCCGGTGGCATCCATCCTCGACCTGCTCGTGAAGATCCAGCTCCTCGACGACCGCCAGCACGAGGCGGTGCTGAGCCGCGCCGGCGACAGCGGAGGGGGTCACCTCGTCCAGGAGATCGCCGAGCTGGGCTACGCCACCGAAGCGGCGATGGCGCGCGGCGTTTCGGTGGAGCTGGGGTTGCCGCGCATCGACCTCGCCGCCAACCCGCCGGAGCCCGCGGCGCTGGCGCTGCTCGACGCCCGCTTCTGCGCGGACCGGGTGGTGCTCCCCGTGGCGCTGCGCGAGAACGGCGAGCTGCTCTGGCTGGCCATGGCCGACCCCACCGACCAGGAGGCCATCGGCATCGTGCGCAGGCGGACGCAGAAGCGGGTGCGCCCCGCGGTCGCCGGTCCTTCGGAGATCCTGCGGGCCGTGCGCGCCCTCAACGCGGCGCCGGAAGCCCACAAGGAGCAGCACCTTCCACCCATCGAGATCGCTCCCGGCGAGGATCACACCCCCTTCGAGGTGGTCAACGTCGCCGACGACATCGAAATCTCGGCCCTGTCGCGCATCGCCCGCCAGCTCGGCGTGGAGGTGCCCGCGCGCATGCCCTCGCGGCTGCACTCGGACGTGCGCGGGCAGAAGGCGCAAAGGCCGATGCCGCAGGCGCCCGCCGTCGCGGAAAAGCCGCCGCCCTCGACCCTCGACCAGCTCTTCGCGGTGGCGCCCGCGCGCGGGCCCATCTCCGACGACCTGACCGCGGCGGATCTTCCCACCCTCGACGCGCTGCGCGCCAGCCTGGAGAAGAGCGCGCTGGTGCTGCGCTCGCTGGCCGAGCTGTGCCTGGAGAAGCGCCTCTTCACCCGCGAGGAGATCAAGAGCCGCTACGGCCGCGGCTGAGGCGGCTACGCCTTGTTCACGTCGCGGTGCGTGACCTTCACGTTGGCGCGATGCTTCTCGCTCAGCCTCCGCCCCAGCTCCTCGGCCAGCGCCACGCTGCGGTGGCGGCCGCCGGTGCAGCCGATGGAGACGGTGAGGTAGCTCTTCCCTTCGGCTCTGTACTGCGGGATGAGGAACTGCAGCAGCGACTCCAGCCGGGCGAGGAACTCCTCCGACTGGCCCCGCTCCAGCACCCACTTCGACACCCGCGGGTCGGTGCCGGGATGCGGCTTGAGCCCTTCCACGAAGTAGGGGTTGGGCAGGAAGCGCACGTCGAAGACCAGGTCGCTCGCGGGCGGGATGCCGTTGCGGAACCCGAACGACAGCAAGGTGACGTTGAGCTTGTCGTCCTGGCCGGGGCCGCCGAACCGGGCCGTCACCGCGTCGCGCAGCTCGTGGACGGTCATGCGCGTGGTGTCGATGATCTGGTCGGAGAGGGCGCGGAGCTGTCCGAGCACGCGCCGCTCCTCGGCGATGCCCTCGGCGACGGTGCCGTCGGGGCTGAGCGGATGGCGCCTGCGCGTCTCGGAGAAGCGGCGCATCAGCGCGTCGTCGGCGCAGTCGAAGAACACCACCTCGAGCTGGTGTCCCTCGCGCCGCACCTCGTTGAGCGCCGCCTCGGTGGCGTCGAGGAACCTCGCCTCCCGCGCGTCCACCACGATGGCGAGGCGCTGCACCTCGTCGCTGGTGCCGTGGGCCACCAGCTCCAGCAGCTTGGGCAGGAGCATGACCGGCAGGTTGTCGATGCAGAAGAAGCCCAGATCCTCGAGCGCCTTGGTGGCGGTGGACTTGCCCGCCCCGGACATGCCGGTGACCAGCACGATGCGGTGCGTGTCCCCGCCGTGTCGCGGGGGGTCGTTCTCTCGCGGATCGACGACCACTACTCGACCTCGTCGCCGATGCCGCGCGTGAGCGTGGCCTGGGCGATCTCCTTCG
>DATDMU010000325.1:0-5073 GCA_036518615.1 Myxococcales bacterium | reverse complement strand
GGTGGCGCTCAAGGCGCTGGAGACCGGCGTCGTCCCGCCCATCCCCAACTTCAGGGAGCCCGACCCCGAGCTGGGCAAGCTCAACCACTCGCGGGGCGGGCTGCAGAAGCCCGAGTTCGCGCTGCGGCTGGCGGCGGGTTTCGGCTCGCAGATCGCGATGACGCTCTTGCGCCGCGGGCCGGCGGACCGGCGGCCCCCGGAGCAGCTCGGATACGAAGGGCGCCTGGCGGACCGCGCGAAGTTCGCCGGGTGGCTGGCAAAGGCGAGCGGACAGGCGCAGCCGAAGCTCGAGGTGGAGAAGCACATCCTGCGCGTGCACGACGGCGCCGCCCCTGCGCAGGAGCCAAGGCGCGAGGCGCAAAGGCCCGCCGAGCCCAGGCCCGTGGAGTCGCCGAAGCAGGCTGCAGCCGTGCAGCCCGTGCAGCCGCAGAAGACGCAGCCGGCGCCGCAGCAACCGGCGCCGCAGCAGCCGGCGCAAGCCGGAGGGAGAGCGGATGGCGTGGAGCAGAAGGTCCTGGAGATCATCGCGGCGAAGACGGGCTATCCGGAGGAGATGCTCGATCTGGACCTCGATCTCGAGGCGGATCTGGGCGTCGATACGGTGAAGCAGGCGGAGACCTTCGCGGCGGTGCGCGAGGCGTACGGAATTCCCCGCGACGCCCAGCTCAAGCTGCGCGACTTTCCCACCGTGCGACACGTGATCCGCTTCGTCGAGGAGCGGCGGCCCGACGCCGCACCCAGGGCCGCGGCGCCTGCGCCGGCCGCGCCGGAGCCCGCCGCGCCGAGGGCATTCCCGCGGCGCGTTCCGGTGCCGGTGCTGCGCCCGCCCATCGCCGCGTGCAAGGACAACGGCGTCAAGCTCTCCCGAGTGGCGGTGATGCCGGATGGGGGCGGCGTGGCGGAGGCGCTGGTCGAGCAACTGAGCGCAAAGGGCGCCGAAGTGGTCCTGCTCGACCAGCGCATGGAGTTGGGCGGCGATTTCGACGGCCTCTTCTGGCTGCCGGCCCTCGATGCCGAGCCGCCGCTCGCGGAGCTCACGCCAGAGGCCTGGCACGAAGGGCTGGCGCTCCGGGTGAAGGCGCTGGCATCGGCTGCGCGCACTCTCCACCCGCAGCTCGTCAAGGCGCGCTTCCTCGTCGCGGGCACCCGCATGGGCGGCCTCCTGGGCATCGGAGGCGCGTCCGCGCCCATGGGCGGCGCGGTGAGCGGCTTCGTCAAGGCGCTCTCGCGCGAGCGCCCCGAGGCGACGATCAAGGTGGTGGACTTCGCCGCGCTCCCCCCTGCCGCGGTGGCCGCCGCGCTCGTCGAGGAGGCGCTGCGCGATCCGGGCGCGGTGGAGATCGGGCGCCACGGCGACGAGCGCTTCACGCTGGCCGCGCTCGAGGCGCCGGCCATCCAGGGCACGCCGGCCAGGCTCGACGGCACCCTGGTCATTACCGGCGCTGCGGGCAGCATCGTCTCCGCCATCACCTCCGAGCTGGCGAAGAGCGCCGGCACCTTCTGGCTCGTCGATCGCTTCCCCGAGCCGGACCTCGCCGATCCGGATCTCGCGCGCATCGAGGTCGATCGCGAAGGCCTCAAGCGCTCTCTCATCGAGCGCGCGCAGGCGCGCGGCGAGAAGGTGACTCCAGTGGCCATCGAGCGCGAGCTGGGCCGCATCGAGCGGCTCGCCGCGGGCGCCCAGGCCATCCGCGCCATCCGCGCGGCCGGCGGCACCGCGCATTGGGCGCAGGTGGATCTCTGCGACGCCGATGCGGTGGAGAAGGCGCTCGCACAGGTGCCGCGCGCGGACGTGCTCCTCCACTGCGCCGGCCTGGAGATCAGCCGCTTCCTGCCCGACAAGTCCGACGAGGAGTTCGCCCGCGTGCTCGACGTCAAGGCGGATGGCTTCTTCCACGTCCTCCGCGCGCTGCGCCGCGTTCCGGTGGGCACGGTGGTGACGTTCGGGTCCATCGCCGGCCGCTTCGGCAACGCCGGGCAGACCGACTACAGCGCCGCCAACGACCTGCTGGCGAAGTGCAGCGCGTCGCTGCAGCAGGGCCTGCACGTCGACTGGACCGCCTGGGCGCGCATCGGCATGGCCTCGCGCGGATCGATTCCCAAGATGATGGAGGTGGCGGGCATCGCCATGCTTCCGCCCGAGGAGGGAATCGCGGCGCTGAAGCGCGAGCTTCTCGCCGGAACCCGCGGCGAGGTGGTGGTGGCCGGCGCTCTCGGCGTTCTCCTCGAGGAGCGCGACGCGCAGGGCGGGCTCGACCCGGCGCGCATCGATCTGTCGAAGTGTGGCCCCATGCTCGGCCGCGCCGTCTCGATGACGGTGAGCGGCGGCCTCACGGTGGAGACCACCCTCGATCCCGCGGCGCAGCCGTTCCTCGACGACCATCGCATCGAGGGCACGCCGGTCCTGCCCGGAGTGATGGGGGTGGAGGCCTTCGCCGAGCTCTCCACGCTGCTTGCGCCCGGCTTCCGCGTCAAGGCGGTGGAGAAGGTCGAATTCCTCGCTCCCTTCAAGTTCTACCGCGGCGAGCCGCGCACGCTGCGGCTCTCGGCGCTGCTGCGCGAGAACGGCGGCGAGATCCTGGCCGAGTGCGCGCTCTCTGGCGAGCGGCAGCTCGCGGGACAGCAGGCGCCGCAGCGCACCACGCACTTCACCGCGCGCGTCCGGCTGGCGAAGGAGCCGGCGGCGCAGGTGACCGCGAAGAGGCCGGAGCCCAACGGGCACGCGCTGCCCGCGAGCGACATCTACCGCGTCTACTTCCACGGCCCGGCGTACCGGGTGCTGGAGCGGGCCTGGAACGACGACGGGTCCACGGTGGGCCTCTTGCCGGCGGCGCTGCCCGAGGATCACGAGCGCACCCGGCCGCTGACGCTCGAGCCGCGCCTGCTGGAGCTCTGCTTCCAGACGGCGGGCCTGCGCGAGATGCGCGCGAAGGGGCAGATGGGGCTGCCGCAGCACGTCGAGAGCGTCGAGGCGCTGGCCGATGCGGCGCAGGCGCGCGGCCGGCTGGAGGCGGTGGTGATCGACGATGGCGCGGGTGGTTTCGACGCGGACGTCGTGGACGAGGCGGGGCGCGCGCTCTTGCGGCTGCACGGCTATCGGACGGCGGCGTTGCCGTCGGCCCTCGACCCGTCCTTCCTGAAGGCGCTGGCCACACTCTGAGGCGACAGATGCAGCGGGCGGCGGTGATCGGCGAAAGCGGCGCGTGCCGCCGCGCCTTGCGCGCGCTGCTCGGGCGCGGCATCGAGGCGGTGGCCCTGCCGCCGGATGCGGATGCGCTGGTGGTCCTCGATGCGATCCGGGCGGCGCGCGCCGACGCGGTGTGGCTGGCGGCGGTGCCCTTGCCGCTCTGCAAGGAGCTGTCCGCGCGCTGCGCGGGACTGGGCATCGCCGTCGTGGGCCCCTCCGCGCAGGCGATCGAGGGCGCGGGCGATGCGGAGTACATCTCGCGCATCCTGGGAACGCCATCGCGCCAGCCCGCGCGCGATGCCCGCCTCGTGGAAGCCCTGGTCGCCGCCGATGCGGCGGGCGCGGTTTGCGCCCTCGCGCTCTCGCAGCGCCTTGGAGACGGGCTCGACGAGGCGCCCGCGGCGCTTCCCCTGGCGGACGCCACCGCTGCACGGTCGGCGGCGGAGTCGCTCTGCCGCGCGCTCGGCTGGACCGGCGTGGGCGTGGTCGAGATGGCCTTCGACGAACAGGGAATGGCCGTCCGCGGGGTGGCGACGGCTTCCTCCGCGGAGGCGGCGGTCGAGGAGGCTACCGGGCTCGACCTGGTGGAGCTGCGCCTTTCGCTGCACCTGGGCGAACCGGTGCCTGCGCTGCCTTCCCTCTCCCGCGCCGCGTTCTCCGCCTGCGTGCGGGTCCCCGCCGCCGCGGCCGCGAGCGAAGTCCTTCTCCTCAGGCTTCCCGGCGGACCCGGCGTCCGCGCCGAATCGCGCCTTGCGGAAGGCGAGTCCGTGCCTGCGGGAGCGGAGGCGCACGTCGCGACCGTCTCTGCGTCCGGCGCCGATCGCGCCGAGGCGCTGCGCCGCCTGGAAGGAGCGCTCGAGGACTGCGCCATCGCCGTTCGCGGCCGCGCCACCAATCGCGCCGCCATCCTCGCCGCTCTCGGCGCACGGCCGCGCCCCTCCGATCCGGGACTCGCGCGCACGGTGGCCGCCATCCTCGAGTACCAGGCGGCGGAGAAGCTGGAGCTGGAGCGGTTTCTCGCGCAGGCGCGCCGCGGACGCCCGCGCACCGACGACGCCACCGGGCGCGCGTTCGACCTCTGCGATTCCAGCGGCCGCCACCGCACCCGCGTGGCGCGGATCGGGCCGGGCGAGTTCCGCGTCGACGGGCGGATCGCGACGGTGGAGCTGTGCGGCCGGCACCAGTTTCGCGTCAGCGCCTCTGGCAAGACCAGCGGCGTGCTGCACTCCTGCGGCCGCGAGCCCTTCCTCGAGATCGACGGCGTGGGCCACGTGGTCGAGCGCGACCGGAGCGGCGTGGTGGTCGCGCCCATGCCCGCGGTGGTGCAGCGCATCCTCGTGCAGGCGGGGGATCTCGTCGCCGCTGGCCAGCCATTGCTCGTGCTCGAGGCGATGAAGCTGGAGGCGTCGGTGGCCGCGCAGCATTCCGGCCGCGTCCACCAGATCATGGTCTCCGCCAACCAACAGGTCGCGCGAGACGCGCCGCTCCTCAGCATCGTTCCCGACGGCGAGGCGGCATCGGAGGTGGTTCGCGAGCAGCCGCTGCCCGCGGGCGATCGCGATCCCGCGGCCGAGTTGCGGCGGCTCCTCCTCGGCTACGACGACGACGGCTGGGATGCGGCGTCGCTTTCCGAGGCGCTCCGCAGCGGCGCGGAGGAAGCGGAGGACGCGCGGGCGGAAGACGCGGAACTGAAGGCGCTCTCCACCTTCGCCGCGCTGGCCGCGGTCTTCCGCCGCGAGCACGACGGCGATGCGCGACCTCCCTTCGAACACCTGCTGCGCTACCTGCGCACGCCGGAAGCGCGCGGCGAAGGGCTTCCGGCCACGTTCCTCGAGCTGCTCGACGCGGCGCTGGCCGAACAGGGCGCATCGCGCTCGCGGCCCTCC
>DATDMU010000324.1:0-5695 GCA_036518615.1 Myxococcales bacterium | reverse complement strand
GCTGCTGCTTCGAGGCCAGCTCGCGGACCAGCGCGGTCGCCACGATGGCGGAGGAGACGTACGGCTCGAGCAGCATCGCCTTGCCCATGGCCGTCACGGTGAGGAGCGTCTCGACGACCGCCGGCGCCATGCCGCCCTGGGCCTCGGGGAGCTGGAGCGACAGGAGCCCCAGCTCGGCGAGCTTCGACCAGACCTCGCGGCTCCAGCCTTCCGGCGACTCTAAGATCTTCCGCCGCGCCTCGAACGTGTACTGCTCGGAGAGGAACCGCTGGACCATGTCGCCGAGCTGCTGCTGCTCCGGCGTTGGAGTGAAGCGCATGAGAGCTCCTAGAGGCCGAGGATGGTCTGCGCGATGATGTTCTTCTGGATCTCGTTCGACCCGCCGTAGATCGAGGTCTTGCGCATGTTCAGGTAGATGGCCGGGAGCGGCGCCGCGTACTCCGGGCCGACCGGAGCGCCCTCCAGGCGGCCGCGCCTCGCCTCGCTGCGGAACTGCATTCCGTAGGGCCCGACGGCGTGCATCATCAGCTCCGAGATGGCCTGCTGGATCTCGGTGCCCTTGATCTTGAGCAGCGACGCCTCCGGCCCGGGGGCGCGGCGCTCGGCCTCGGCGGAGAGGACGCGCAGGTTGGTGATCTCCAGCGCCATCAGGTCGATCTCCACCTGGGCCACCCGGGCGGCGAAGGCCGGGTCGTCGAGCAGCGGCTTGCCATCCTGGCGCTCCTCGCGGGCGATGCGCTTGAGCCGCGCCAGCTCGCGCTTGGAAGTGCCCACCCCGGCGATGTTGGTACGCTCGTGGCCGAGGAGGAACTTGGCATAGGTCCAGCCGCTGTTCTCGGTGCCGACCAGGTTCTCTGCCGGGACCTGCACGTCCTCGAACCAGACCTCGTTCACCTCCTGGCTGCCGTCCAGGAGCGTGATGGGCCGGACGGTGACGCCGGGAGTCTTCATGTCGATGAGCAGGAACGAGATGCCCGCCTGCGGCTTCGACTTCGGGTCCGTTCGCACCAGGCAGAAGATCCAGTTGGCGTACTGCGCCAGCGTGATCCAGGTCTTCTGGCCGTTGACCAGGTAGCCGTCGCCCTTGCGCTCGGCGCGCGTCTTGAGGGACGCGAGGTCGGACCCGGACCCCGGCTCGGAGTAGCCCTGCGCCCACCAGTCCTCGCCGGAGAGGATGCGCGGCAGGAAGCGCTTCTGCTGCGCGGCGTTGCCGAAGCGCATGATCACCGGCCCCACCATCTTGAGGCCGAAGGGGAGCAGGCGCGGCGCTCCCGCGGCGGCGCTCTCCTCCTCGAAGATGAACTGGCGCACCGGGTCCCAGCCGGTCCCGCCGAATTCGCTGGGCCAGTTGGGGCCGCCCCAGCCGCGGCGGTGCAGGGTCTGCTGCCAGCGCAGGGTATCGTCGCGCGACACTTCCATTCCTTCCAGCACCTTGTGGCGCGTGCCCTGGGGAAGGCTCTCAGCCAGGAACGCCCGGACCTCGTCGCGGAACGCCAGCTCTTCCTTGGTGAAGTTCAGGTCCATGCCACACCGCTCCTTGCGGAAGCCATTTCACTGTGCGAAACTAAGTTCCGTGCCCCGCGTCGCGCGCAATATAGCCAAAAACGGCGCCGCAAGCCCGCCCGATCGCAAGTCGGTGGGCGCGCTGCGCCGCGGCCTCGACGTGCTGCGCTGTTTCGGGCCCCGTGACCGGTGGCTGGCCAACCAGGAGATCGCCGCCCGCACCGGACTGGCGCGGCCCACGGTCTCGCGGCTGGCCTACACGCTGACGCAGCTCGGCTTCTTGCGCCACTCGCCCTCCGCGCGCAGGTACGCGCTGGGGAGCGCGGCGGTGAGCCTGGGCTACTCCGCGCTCTCGCAGATCGACATCCGCCGCGTCGCCCGGCCGCTCCTGCATACCCTGTCGCAGCAGACCAACTCCTCGGTGCACCTGGCCATCAACGACGGCGTGTACATGCAGGTGGTGGACACCTACTACCACTCCGGCGTCTTCGTCATCGACATCGGCTCGCGCGTCTCCATCGTCACCACCTCGCTGGGGCGGGCCTACGTCTGCGCGCTGCCCGAGGAGGAGCGCAAGGAGATGCTCGCGCAGATCCGCGAGCGAAGGCCTTCGGAATGGCCGATGGCGCGGCGCAGGTTCGAGGAGGCGTTCCGCGACTATGCCCAGTACGGCTTCTGCCTCGGCCTGGGCGATTGGCGCCGCGAGGTGAACGCCGTCGCGGCCCCGCTCGATCCGGGCGATGGAACCAGGCCGGTGGTGATCGGCTGCAGCGGCGCGGCGTTCCAGCTCGCGCCGGATCTGCTCCGCCGCGACATAGGGCCGCGGCTCCTGGCGCTGGTCGGCAACCTGCGCGCCATGGTCACTTCGCACCACGAGTGATCCACGGCGCGCAGCCGCGTGCATCAGGGCGCCGGCGCCCAGATGGCGCACTTGTGGTCCGCGGCGAAGCCCGACTCGGCTGCCGGCGACGGCGGCAAGAGCGACTGCATCTGATCGGTCGCGCGGTCGTACGCGGTCCAGAGCGGCGTGCCCGCGCCGTTCGGGTCTCCCGCCTTCGCGAAGTTGGTCCAGTACGCCACCATCGCCTGCGCGAGCTGCTCCTGGTCGGCGTCCAGCGCCGGGTGCGGAACCTGCGAGCGCAGGTCGAAGATGTACTGCAGCTCGGAGGCGTGGGCCGACGCGTAGGGGTAGCTCACCGGCGGCAGGAAGAGCTGCGGCGCGTTCTCGTCGTTGAACTCGTACGCGTGGGTGGGGACGAACTGCGAGAGGAGCCGCACCGCCTTGCGCGAGTTGCAGGCGAAGATCGCGTCGGTGCCCAGCGCCGCGAGCGCAAGGTCGGGGCTGGGGAAGGCCGCCAGCGGATAGAACGAGGCGAGGAACGCCGCCGTGCCGAGCGGCACGCCCAGGGTCCCCGCGATGGCCGCGGTGTAGTTCGCCGGAGCCAGCGGCCCCGAGACCAGGTCGAAGCTGGTGGCGACGAAGAGGCGCCACTCGTCGTGGTTCGAGCCCTCGATCACCGGCACGCGGTTGAACTGGCCCGAGGTGAAGGCAGCCCCGACCGTCTGCGTGAGCACCTGGCCGTCCACGTCGGGAACGACCGACGCCGTGTGGGTGGCCGCGAGCGCCGCGAGGAGCGTCCCGACCGGCGCGGCGCGCAGGCAGGAGAGGCTCTGGTCCGTGCACCCCGCCAGCGCCGCAACCGCGCTGCCCTGCGCCTCTGCCTGGGCCAGCGAAGGCTGGCCGAGCGCGTACGCTCCGCTCTCCACGATGGCGCGGTGGAAGAGGCCCGCGGAGAGCGGCGAGGCCAGGTGCGAATGCACGCTGAGGCCGCCGGCAGACTCGCCGAAGATGGTGACGCGCGTGGGATCGCCGCGGAAATGGGCGATGTTCCGCTGTACCCACTGCAGCGCCGCCTGCTGATCCATCAGGCCATAGTTGCCCGAGCCGTGCCCCGACTCGGCGCTCAGCGCGGGATGGGCGAGAAAGCCGAAGACGCCGAGGCGGTAGTTGAGAGTCACCACGACGACGCCCTGCTGCACCAGCCGCGAAGGATCGTAGTCGTCGCTCTCGCCCACCAGCAGCGCCCCGCCGTGGATCCAGACCATCACCGGGAAGGCCACGTCCTCGTTCGCGTCGCTGCGCGCAGGAGTGAAGACGTTGAGGAAGAGGCAGTCCTCGCTCTGAGTCGCGAGGCCGAAGGGCGAGGCGCCTTGCGCGCAGTGGGCGCCGAAGGCGGTGGCGTCGCGCACGCCCTGCCGGCGAGACAGCGGCTGCGGAGGCCGCCAGCGCAAGTCGCCCACCGGCGCCGCGGCGTAGGGGATGCCGAGGAACTTTTCGATTCCCCCGGCGCCGATGCCGCGGACCGGACCTTCGCTGGTGGGGACCACCGGCGCCTTCGGCGCCGCCATCGCCGCGGAGCCGGCCAGGACCGCCGCCGCGACTGCCAGAACGCGAGATGAACCTTGGGTGCGCATGGCTCTTTGCCTCCAGTTGAATTTCGCTCTGCGAAATGCGATTGCGCGGAGGAGCGGAAGCGCAGCGCAGCCTAACGAAGTGGTGTACGGAAGGGAAGGCAGGCGCTGCCGCCCGGCGGCGGCGGTGCTACCGATTGCCGCAGGAGGAGCCGATGTCACTTCTTCCCAGCTACCGCGGCAGCGTGAACGCCTGGGAATGCGACGAGAACGATCACCTCAACGTGCGCTTCTTCCTCGCCAAGGCGAACCAGGGGCTGCCCTTCGCCCTCGATGCGCTGGGGCTGCGCGCGGCGATGCAGGAGCACAAGGCGCATCCTCGCATCCGCGCCCAGCACGTCCGCTTCCTGCGCGAGGCGCGGCTGGCCACTCCGCTCACCGCCCATGCCGGCCTCGCCCGCAGCGCCGCTCACGGGCTGACCATCTATTCCGAGCTGCGCCACAGCCAGACCGGGGAAGTGATGGCCGCCGTGCTCACCGAGGTGGACTTCGTCACCGCCGAGGGGTCGCAGCGGCTGGTGCCGGTGCCCCACCACGCCGTGATGTGCGAGGTGCCGGAGCACGGCGCGCCCCGCGGCATCGGGCCAGATGCCGCCTCGCTCCGCCCGGATCACCGGAGCGTCGCCGAGCTGGGGTTCGTCGAGATCGGACGCGGCTCGGTGGCGCCGTGGGAGTGCGACGTCCACGGCGAGCTCGAGCCCTTCCAGTACGTGGGCCGCATCTCGGACAGCGTGGTCAACCTCATGGCCCACTACCAGAGCGACGAGGAGCTCTCGCGCAGGTCGCGGGGCGAGGAGGGCGGCGCGCTGGTGGAGCTCCGCATCGTGCACCATGCGCCCCTTCGCGCCGGCGACCTCTTCACCATCCAGTCGGGGATCGCGGCGGTGGGGCGCAAGACGCAGCACATCGTGCACCTCTTCTTCGACGAGCTGTCGCGCGCCTGCGTGGCCAGCGCGGAAGGCATCGCGGTGGCGATGGATCTCAAGACGCGCCGCGCGGTGGAGCTGCCCGAGGCGCGGCGGGAGAGGATCCAGGCGCGGCTGCTGCGGCTTCCCCGCTAAGGGATCTTCGCCGCCACGTCCGGCTTGAAGGTGTACGGATCGGTCGGCGTCCGCTGTGCGAGGATGTCCTGGAGGCGCAGCTGCACGCTGGCGAGCATCTTCGGGTGCGTGATCACGTAGAAGCGGTTCTCGCGCACGGCGTCGAAGGTCATCTTCGCCACCTCCGCCGCGCTCAGCCGGCCCGAGGAGACCGCCTTTTCCGAGCGCTCGCGCGCCGCGATCTGCGACGGGGTGGGCTCGCCGCCCTCGCTCAGGCCGGCGGGGCGGTTGCGCTCGGAGGTGCGGATGTTGGTAGGCACGAAGGCGGGGCAGAGCACGGAAACGCCCACCCGCGCCTTCGCTGCGCGGAGGTCGTGGTGCAGCGTCTCGCTCAGCGCCACGACGCCGTGCTTGCTCACGTTGTACACGGCCATCAGCGGCGCCGAGACCAGGCCCGCGGCAGAGGCGGTATTGACCACGTGGCACTCGCCGCCCTGCCTGAGCATCAGCGGGACGAAGCTGCGGATGCCGTGCACCACGCCCATGAGGTTCACGCCCATGACCCACTGCCAGTCCTTGAGGCCGGCCTCCCAGGCGAATCCCCCGCCTCCCGCGACCCCGGCGTTGTTGAAGAGCAGGTGGACGGCGCCGAACTTGCCGACCGTCTCCGCGGCGAGGCG
>DATDMU010000323.1:0-12846 GCA_036518615.1 Myxococcales bacterium | reverse complement strand
ACCTCGTAGCGCTCCTTGAGGCCGCGGAGGATGGAGATGGTGTCCTCCACCGAGGGCTCGCCCACCATCACCGGCTGGAAGCGGCGCTCGAGCGCGGGGTCCTTCTCGATGTGCTTGCGGTACTCGTTCACGGTGGTGGCGCCGATGCAGTGCAATTCGCCGCGCGCCAGCGCCGGCTTGAGCATGTTGCCGGCGTCCATGGCGCCTTCCGCCGCGCCGGCGCCCACGATGGTGTGCAGCTCGTCGATGAAGAGGATGACCTGGCCCTCGCTCGCGGTCACTTCCTTGAGCACCGCCTTGAGCCGCTCCTCGAACTCGCCGCGGAACTTGGTGCCGGCGATGAGCTGGCCCATGTCCAGCGCGACGATGCGCTTCTCCTTGAGCCCTTCGGGAACGTCGCCGTCCACCACGCGCCGGGCGAGCCCTTCCACGATGGCGGTCTTGCCCACGCCGGGGTCGCCGATGAGCACCGGGTTGTTCTTGGTGCGCCGCGAGAGCACCTGGATGACGCGGCGGATCTCCTCGTCGCGGCCGATCACCGGATCCAGCTTTCCCTTGCGGGCGCGGTCGGTCAGGTCAATGGCGTACTTCTCCAGCGCCCGGTACTGCGACTCGGGATCGTTGGAGGTGATGCGCTGCGAGCCGCGCATGGAGGTGAGCGCCTGGGCGATGCGGTCGCGGGTGGCGCCCACCGACTTGAGCGCGTCGGCCGCGGCGCCGCGCTTCTCGGCGGCGAGCGCGAGCAGCATGTGCTCGGTCGAGACGTACTCGTCCTTGAGCTTGCCCGCTTCCTCCTCGGCGGCGTCGAGGACCTTGAGGGCGCGCTGGGAGAGATGGCCGCTCTCGCCGCCGTGCACCTGGGCCACCTTGCGCAGCTCGTCCTCGACGCGCTGCTGGACGAGGCCCGGCTCGGCGCCCACGCGCTGGAGCAGGGGAGGGACCAGGCCGTCCTGCTGCTGCAAGAGCGCGGCGAGAAGGTGCTCGGGCAGGATCTCCTGGTGGTCGCGCTTGCGGGCGATGGCCTGCGCTTCCTGCAGCGCCTCCTGCGCCTTGACCGTGAACTTGTCGAGTTTCATGGCCGCAACGTAAGACAGCGACGCGCCGTGGCAAGCCCCGTGCCAACGGCGTGGTATTGCACCCCGAAGTGAGCGATCTGGCGCAGTTGCTGGCGGAGGCGAGGGCCGCGTTCAAGGCGGGCGAGGCGCAGCAAGCTGCGCGCCTGTTCGCCGCCGCGCAGGAGCTCGCGCCCCGCGATCCGGAGATTCCTCACGAGCGCGGCCTGGCGCTCGTCGAGTCGGGCGACGTCGGGCTGGCGGCGAGCGCGCAGGCGGAGGCGCTGGCGCTCGATCCGGACCACGTGGGGGCGCGGGCGCAGCGCGCGGCGGCGCTGGAGGCGCTGGGCGACGACGCGGGGGCAGCGGAGGATCTCCGCGAGCTCCTCCGGCGGGTGGGGCCGCAGCCGGCACTGTCGGCGCGGCTCCTCGGGCTGGAGGCGTCGGCGCAGCGCGCTGCGGCGCGGCGGCTGATCGGCGCGCCGGCGGTCCGGCTCGCCCGCAGCCCGCTGATCGGGACGGCGCTTTCGCGGGACCCGAAAGACCCGCTGCGCTACACCGCGCCGTTCGCGGAACTTCGGGCGACGGTCCGCGGCGGAGTCGTGGCGCGGCTCGATCTCGTCTTCGAGTCGATGGACGCGTCGCTCTCCCGCAGCGACATGAGCTACGGCGGCACCACCGAGGACGAGCACGGCCGCCGCGTGCCGCTCGACGAGTTCTCCGCGGCCGGCATCGTCTTCCTCGGGGAGTGCCTGGGCATCGAGCCCGTGCGCGCGCGCCGGCTGCTCGCCTTCCTGCTGACCAGCGAATGCGGTCTCGGGCCGCACAGCTTCGCTGGCGTGGGCGTGGGGTGGAGCGTGAGCGGCGACGACGGCGACCGCAAGTACGGCCTCCATTGCGAATCCTGACCTGCGCCGCCGAGCCTTGTCCCCGACAAATTCATCCCGCCACCCCGACCCGCCCCGGTTCAGAAAAAAAAATAAGAAAAGTTTTTTTCGGAGCGTTCCGGACGGGGGGAGCGGATTTGGGGGTTCTGAAACGAGACGGAATCAGGGGCTCGTGTCGGGCTGCCGCTGGCATGGACCGCGCATTGCCATTTCGCACGGCGCAGGCGCTGTCGCCTCAGCCCTTCTGCTCCGGGCGGGTGCCCTTCGACACCTGCACGTAGAGCATGCGCAGGTCGAAGAGCATGTTCTCGAGGAAGCGCGCCTCGTCCGCGGTCAGGTTCCCCCGCGTCTTCTCCTGCAGCATGGTGAGAAGGTCGATGCTCTGCTGCGCCATGCCCAGCTCGGGCTTCTCGCGCTTCTGGCCGGTGGTCGGGTCGGGCGCCTGCCCCAGGTGCACGATCACGCTCGATCCCAGCGAGAGCACGAGCGCGTTGAAATCCAGCTTGGGGACCGTCTTCTCGTCGGATGGCGAAGAGGGCATGGCTCACCCCAGATCGAACGCGAACTCCTGCAGCCGGTACCCTCGCTGCACGAGGATGACCGCCTTGCCGCTCTTGCGTGCCTGGGCCACGGCGGTCTGGAACTCCTTCATCGTATCCACTTCCGCGCTGTTCACCGAGAGCACGAGGTCGCCGCGGCGAAGGCCCGCGCGGGCGCTGGCCGAATTGCGCTCGACCGATTTGACCGCCAGCACCGGTTTGCGCACGTCGTAGCCGGCGGCGCGCGCCTCCTTCACCGACAGCTCCGTCACGGTCAGGCCGCTGCGCGCCTCGAAGATGTTCCGGGCGCGCTCCGGAGTGAGGGGAGAGGCGGTCACGCCGACGTCCAGCTTCTCCTTGCCGCGCACCACTCCCAGCGTGACCCTGGTGCCGACCGGCACGTCGCGGAGCAGGAAGCGAAGCTCGTCGGCGTCGCTCACCGGCGTTCCCTCCACCCGCACGATGACGTCTCCGCGGTGCAGTCCGGCCGCTTCCGCGGGCGATCGGTCCTCGACCGTGGTGACCAGCGCGCCCGCCTTTGCGCCCAGGGCCGAGGCCGCCTCCTTGTCGAGAGGCTCGGCGTCGAAGCCCCACCACGCGTCCGCGAGCGACCCGCTCTTCTGCAGCTCGCGCGCCACCCGCAGCGCCCGGTCGATGGGAATGGCGAACCCGATGCCCTGTCCGGTGGCCAGCACCGCGGAGCAGACGCCGATGACGTTGCCGTCGGCGTTGAGGAGCGGCCCGCCGGAATTGCCCGGGTTGATGGAGGCGTCGGTCTGGATGAAGTCGTAGTAGCTGCGCCCTTCGGTGTGCACCGGCCGATGCAGGGCGGAGACCACGCCGATGCTCACGCTCTGGTTGAGCCCGAAGGGGTTGCCGATGGCGATGGTGGGTTCTCCCAGCATGAGATCGGACGAGGTGCCCACCGTCGCGGCGGGGAACTTCTTGTCGGACTCGATCTTGAGCACGGCCAGGTCGCCGCCCGGGTCGGTGCCCACCACCTTGGCGGTGTAGTCGCTGCCGTCCGCGAAGCTGACCTGGATGCGCGTGCCGCGCGCCACGACGTGGTAGTTGGTGAGGACGAACCCGCGCGCGTCGAAGACGAAGCCGGAACCCAGCGAGGTGCGCACCTGATCGCGCATGCGGCCGCGCCCGAAGAACAGCTCCCACGGGTCGTCCGCCGCCGGCGCGCGGACCACTTCCTGGGCGTTGATGTTGACCACCGCCGGGCGCGCCCGTTCCACCGCGAGCACCAGCGGCGTCCGCCGCGCGGCGCTCGGCCCGGTGGTCAGGGTGGCCAGGCTGGCCAGGAGGAGCGCGAGCAGCACTTAGCGCGTGGGGCCCAGCTCGCCGTCCGAGGTGAACTCCGTCTCCACGTTGCCGGCCTTCTCGGCCAGGTCCTCGAGCGACTTGAGGTGACGGGCGTAGTCCTTCTCGTCGAGCAGCCCCCGCTTGATGTACCGCTCGACCACGCGGCGATCGAGGTACTGGATGGGAATCTCGTCCTTCTTGTCGGGCACTGCGAGCTCCTTTGGAGGGGCGCGGCTTCTAGCACACCCCTGGGTTATTGTGAACCGGTGCCGCCCCTGCTTCCCTCCGGCGTGTATGCCATCGTCGACGACTCGGCTGCCCGCCCGCCCCTCGAGCTGGTGGCCGCTTTCGTCCGCGGCGGGGCGGCGGTGGTGCAGCTCCGCCTCAAGCGGGCAGGGGCAGGTGAGCTTGTAAGGGTCGCGCGCGAGGCGCGCAAGCTCTGCGCCGGGCGCGCGCTGCTCCTGGTCAACGACCGGCCCGACGTGGCGCGCCTCGCGGAGGCCGACGGCGTGCACCTCGGCCAGGAAGACCTGCCCTGGCGGGATGCGCGCGCCATCGTGGGACCCGGCGCGCTGGTGGGTGTCAGCACCCACGGCGACGAGGAGATCGACTCCGCGCAGGGCGCCGACTACATCGGATTCGGACCGATCTTCGCCACCGCCTCGAAGCCGGGCGCGCCGCTGCCGCCGCCCCACGGCATCGCAGGCCTTGCCCGCGCGGTGCAGAGGTCCCGGGCGCCGGTGGTCGCCATCGGCGGCATCGGCGAGGAGGGCGCCGGGGAAGTGGCGCGCGCCGGGGCGCGCTGCGTCGCGGCCATCGCCGCGCTCTGCAACGCAGCCGATCCGGAGCGCGCCGTGGCGCGCCTTCGCGCGGCATTCGAGGCGGGAGCGCGATGAGGCCGGTGATCGGCATCACCCCGGACGTCGGCAGCACCGCGGGGCGGCCCGGGCGCCCTTCGCTGCCGCGCTACGAGCTGAAACAGGCCTATGCGGACGCGGTGCTCGCCGCGGGCGGGCTGCCCGTCGTGCTGCCCTACGCCGACGACGAGAGCGCCGCGGCCGAGGCCATCGGCCTCTGCGACGGCATCGTGATCACCGGCGGCGCCTTCGACATTCCTGCCGAGCTGTACGGAGGGATCGCCGGCGCGCGGATGGGGCCGCTCAAGCCCGGCCGCACCGCGTGGGAGCAGCGCGTGCTGCGGGCCGCGCTTCAGGGCGATCTGCCGGTGCTCGGAGTTTGCGGCGGCATGCAGCTTCTCGCCGTGGAGCTGGGCGGCCGCCTCTACCAGGACATCCGCGACGAGGTGCCCGGCGCTTTCGACCACGAGCAGAAGGGCGACCCGCGCACGCCCGACCATCCGGCGCGGGTGCTGCCGGGCTCGGACCTCGCGACCATCGTGGGCAAGGGCGAGATCCAGGTCAATTCGACGCACCACCAGGCGGTGAGCGACGCCGGGCGCGGCAGGGTCTGCGCCGTGGCTCCGGACGGAGTCATCGAGGCGATCGAGCTTCCCGGCCGGTTTGCGCTGGGCGTGCAGTGGCACCCCGAGCTGCTCTCGGCGCCAGAGCACCTTTCGCTCTATCGCGCGCTGGTGGACCGGGCGCGGGGCTGAGGAGACCCATGTCGCGCGCGCCCGCGGTCCTCGTCCTCGCCGGCCTCGATCCGAGCGGCGGCGCAGGCCTCCTCGCCGATGCCGAGGCGGTCCGGGCGATGGGCGCGCGGCCGCTCTGCGTGGCCACCGCGCTGACCGTGCAGACCACGCGCGCCGCCCGCCGCTACGAGTCCGTCGCGCCCTCGCTGGTCGAAGAGTGCGCCCGCGCGCTGCTCGAGGAAGAGGACGTCCGCGCCGTCAAGATCGGCATGGTGGGAAACGCCGCGAACGCCGCGGCCATCCGCAGCCTGCTGCCCCGCGACCTGCCGGTGGTGGTGGACCCGGTCCTGCGCGCCTCCAGCGGCGCCTCCCTCTTCGACGGCGCCCCCGAGGCGCTGCTGCAGCTGGCCACGGGCGCCATCCTCACCCCCAACATCCCCGAGGCCGAGCTGCTCCTCGAAGGCCCCGCCGATGCAGCACTGCTTCTTGCAAAAGGGCCGTCCGCGGTGCTGCTCAAGGGCGGCCACGGCCAGGGCGACCCGGTGGACATCCTCGCCACCCCACAAGGCACCACCCGCTTCCAGTCCCCCCGCATCCCCGGAACCCGCCGCGGCACCGGCTGCCGATTGGCCAGCGCCCTCGCCGCCTCGCTGGCCAGAGGCCTCCCTCTCCTGGAAGCAGTTTCCCAGGCTCGGGACCACGTGCGCCGCTACCTCCAGGCGCCCTGAACCCTAAACCTAAACCTGAACCTAAACCCGTTCCCTGATCCCGCTTTCGCCCGAGCATGCCGAATCCCGCGTGTTAGACTTCCCCCCATGCGCGCCTCCTCCCTACGCATGCGAAAGTACGGCCCCCTCCTCCTCCTCGCGTTCGCCGGCTGCGGCCCCTGCGGCTACAACCGCATCGTCACCGAGGAGCAGCAGGTCGAATCGGCCTGGAGCCAGGTGGAGAACCAGCTGCAGCGCCGCGCCGACCTGATTCCCAACCTGGTCGAGGTGGTGAAGGGCTACGCCCGCCACGAGAAGAGCGTCTTCGACGACATCGCCAATGCGCGCGCCGCCATGCTGGGGGCAAGCTCCCGCGCCGACAAGATCCAGACCGCGAACCAGTTCGAGGGCGCCATCAGCAAGCTGATGTCGATCAGCGAGGCGTACCCGCAGCTCAAGGCCGACGGCAACTTCCAGCGCCTGATGGACGAACTGGCGGGCACCGAGAACCGGCTCGCGGTGGAGCGCAAGCGCTACAACGACGCCGTGCAGCAGTACAACAGCGACATCAAGGGAATCCCCGGCGCCTGGTGGGCGAAGATCGGCGGCTTCGGCCCGAAGGAGTATTTCAAGGCGGAAGGCGGAGCCAGAGCCGTGCCCAAGGTTTCGATCCAGTAGGGAGCGGGCGATGCGCACCAGCGGAATCCTCACCCTCGGCGGCGGCTTCGTCGCCATTCTCGGCAGCGCCTTCGCGCTCCTCATGCTCAAGGCCTTCTTCGTCGACAAGGGCCAGGGCTTCGTCGATCTCTCCGGGCTGGTGGTGGGTGGCATCGTGGCGGCCGTCGGGTTTGCGCTGGTGGCCTATGGCAGGAAGCGCGCGAAGCTGGAGCTGGAGAGCGATCAGCGCAACTTCTCCGAGCTCGCCCTCGAGCTCGCGCGCAAGCACGGCGGGCAGGTGCAGGTGGACGCGGTCAGCAGGGCCACCGGGCTCACGCGGGACGAGGCCACCGCGCGCATGCGCGAGCTGACCGGGCGCGGTCTCTTCGATCTGGACTTCGACGCCAACGGCCAGATGGTCTGGAAGGTGTCGCCGCAGGCAGGACGCGCTCAGCTCGCGGAGATGGCCGGCCGCGGCGGATGAGCCGCGCCGGCGCAGCCCTGGGCCGCGTCGCGTTCGCGCTCCTCGCGGTCGCGTGCGCCCATGCCCCTGCGGCCGGGCACGCGGATGCGGCGGCAGCCGCGCCCGACTCCCCTTACGCCAGCGCGCGGGCGTACCGGCACTACCTGGATGCGCTCCTCGCCCGCAACGCGGACGACCTTCCGGCCGCCGCCTCCGAGCTGCGCGAGGCGCTGCTCTACGATCCCGCGTCGCCGCACCTGCACACCGTGCTCGCGGAGGTGCTCCTTTCGCAGGGGCACGTGGCGGAGGCCGAGCAGGAGCTGCACGCGGCGATCGGGCTCGATCCCCGGCACGCTCCGGCGCTCGTGCTGCTGGGCCGCATCGCGCAGGCGCGGGAGAAGCCCGACGAGGCGCGCAGCCGGTTCCGCGCCGCCCTGGCGTCGGACCCGGACGACGCGGACGCGCACCGGGGCCTGGTCCGGCTGGAGCTGTCGGTGGGCAACCTGGAGGCGGCGCAGGAGACCGCGGCGGTCCTTTCGCGGCTGGCGGCGCAGGCGCAGGAGGGCTTGCGGCGCGAGGACGATGCGGACCCGTCGCTCGGCGAGGGGCGCGTGGTGGCGGACCGGTTGCGCGACGCCGCCGCGGGCGCGTGGCTGGACGTCGCCCGGGCGCGGATCCAGCGGCACGACGATGCCGGCGCGGGGAAGGCCTTTGCCGAGGCGCGGGCGGTGCTGCCCTCGGACGCGGACGCGCTCGCTGCCGAGGCGTCCTGGCTGGAGAGCCGCGGCAGGATCGAGGCGGCGCGCGCCCTCTATCTGCGGCTGCTCGCGCAGCGGCCGGAGTCGCCCGAGGTGCTGGCCGCGCTGGCCCGGCTGGCGCTGTTCGACGGCGACCTGACCACCGTCGAGGCGCACACCCGCAAATTGCTCGAGCTGGCCGCGAACCTCGACGGCGCAGGCGCGGGCCGCGAGGACGACCGCAGCGAGGTGGCAGGGGCGCTCCTCAAGCTGGCCATTCCGCTCCTGGGCGCGCGCCGCAGCGCGGAGGCGCAGGAGGCGCTGCGAGGCGCGCTGCGCCTCTATCCCGACCACCCCGAGCTGTCCTTCTATCGCGCGCTGGCGCTGGTGCAGCGCGGCCATCCGCTCCAGGGCGCGCTGGGATTCGAGGCGGTGCAGAAGTCCCTCGCCGCCGGCTCGGGACCCATCGCGCCGGCGTTCCTGGGCGGCGATGCGGAGGCGCTGTCCCTCGACGCGCAGGTGCAGGCGGCGCTGGCGCGAGGGAAGGCGGGCGAGGCGCAGGAGTCGATGCGGCGCGTGCGGGCGCTCTTCGCCTTGCATCCGGCGGACGAAGGCGTGGCGCTCGCCCTGCTCGAGGTGTTCGATCGCGCCGGGAAGGCGGCCGACGCCATCGCGGTGCTCGGCGCGGCAGCCCGCGCGCATCCGGAGAGCGACGGGCTCTTCTACGCGTTCGCCAACGCGCTCGATCGCGCCGGGCGCAGGGGCGAGGCGCTCGCCACCATGCGCAAGGTCCTCTCCATCCAGCCCCAGCACTCGGGGGCGCTCAACTACATCGGCTACACCCTGACCGAAAGCGGTTCGCCCGAAGAGCTGCGCGAGGCGCAGACGCTGCTCGCGCGCGCGGTGGAGCTGCGGCCGGACGACGGCGCCATCGCCGACTCCTGGGGCTTCTGCCTGCTCAAGCTCGGGCGCGCGGACCAGGCGCTGGCGGAGTTGCGCAGGGCCGACAAGCTGGCCCCGGGCGATCCGGTGATCCTCTCGCACCTGGGAGACGCCCTGCTCGCGGCGGGAAGGAAGGCGGAGGCGCTGGCGGCGTTCCGCAGCGCGCTCTCGAGGCTCCTGCCGCCGCCCAGGGCGCGGCGCGCCGCCAGCGCCCATGCGCGGCTCGATCCGCCCGACCGGAGCCCCGACCCGAACGACGGCCGCGTGCGCGCCGAGATCGAGCAAAAGCTCAAGGCGCTGGCGCCTTGACTGGCGGGGCGCGCCGTGTTCTTACCCGGCGCACCCATGCCGGAGACGCACATCGACGAGGGATTCTTCAGCGCGCGCGACGGTGTGCGGCTCTTCTGGCATGTGGCGCGGGTCCCTTCGCCCACCGCGCACGTGGCCATCGTCCACGGCTACGCGGAGCACCTGGGGCGGCACGGCGAGATCGCCCAGGCGCTCACCTCGGCGGGCTACACCGCCCATCTCCTCGACTGCCGCGGCCACGGACAGAGCGGCGGCAAGCGCGCCTTCGTCGAGCGCTTCCGCGACTACCTCTCCGATCTGGAGCTGTTCCTCGACCGCGTCAAGGAGCACGCCGCGGGCGCACCGGTATTTCTCGTCGGCCACAGCCACGGCGCGCTGATCGGCGCGCGCTACCTGCTCGACAAGCCGGACGCGGTGCGCGGGGCGGTCTTCTCCTCGCCGTACTTCCGGCTCAAGCTGAACGTCTCGCCGGTGAAGCTCGTGGCGGGCAAGCTCCTTTCCCGCGTGCTGCCCAGCCTGCCCATGGCCAACGAGCTGAAGCCGGAGCAGCTCACCCGCGACGTGCTCATCCAGAACGCCACCCGCCGCGACCCGCTCTACCAACAGATTGCCACGCCGCGCTGGTTCAGCGAGAGCAGCGCGGCGCAGGAGGCGGTGCTGCGCAGGGCCACCGAGTTCGTCACGCCTTTTCTGCTCCTGACCGGCGGCGCCGACCCCATCGCCGACCCCGCGGCGGGGCGCGAGTTCTTCGAGCACGCCACCTCGAAGGACAAGCAGCACAAAGAGTACGAGGGCTTCCTGCACGAGCTCTTCCACGAGCCGGAGCGGGACGCCGTCTTCCGCGACGTGGTGGGCTGGCTGGACGAGCGCGCGCGGGGGGCGCAGAGGGTGGCTGCGGGGAAATGAGCGACCGCAACCGGCTGCTCGAGCTGCTCACCGAGCTGGCGTACGAGAAGCGCAAGGTGGTGCTCTCCTCGGGCAAGGAGAGCGACTTCTACATCGACACCAAGCAGGCCTCGCTCACCGCCGAGGGCCATTACCTGGTGGGCCGCCTCGTCTTCGCGGAGATCCGCGCGCATTTCTCCGGCGCGCAGGCGGTGGGCGGCCTCACCATGGGGGCCGATCCCATCGCCAGCGCGGTGTCCCTGACGAGCTGGCTGCAGGCCTCGCCTTTGCCTGCGTTCTACGTGCGCAAGGAGCCCAAGGCCCACGGCACCGCGCAGTGGATCGAAGGCAAGAAGGGCCTGCCTTCGCCTGCGCAGGTGGTGGTGGTGGAGGACGTGGTCACCACCGGCGCCTCCACGCTCAAGGCCATCGAGCGCTCGCGGCAGGAAGGGCTGCACGTGCTCGGGGTGGTGGCGCTGGTGGACCGGCAGGAGGGCGGCAAGGAGGCGGTGGAGGCCGCGGGCGTTCCGCTGCGGTCCCTGTTCGTGCGGAGCGACTTCCCGTGAGGGCTTTCCGGATGGCGGCCCTGGGGCTGCTTGCGCTCGCGGGCTGCAGGACGCTGCCCTTTCCCGACCCGCACCTCGAAGGCGAATACGGAGCGGCGCTGAAGAAGTGGACGCGCCGCGTGGCGCTCTACAGCGGCCTGGAGACGCACGCGTTCGTTCGCGTGGTGTACCTTTCGCCCGAGTTCGTGAACGAGCAGGCGAAGGAGCTGTCGCGCATGCGCGCCGAGCTGCCCGACCAGGCCGCCGTCACGCTCGCCAGGCTGCGGGAGGACTACCGGCAGCCCAGCTTCTTCGCGGTGGTCTACATCCCCGACAAGGGCTCGAACGACTGGAACGAGCCCACCTCGGTGTGGCGCCTGGCGCTGAACCTGGGCATGGGGGAAGCGGCGCCGGACCGCGTGACGCGCTTCGAGCCGCCCTTCAACGCCGAGATGCGCGCGCTCTACCCGTACGTGGACGAGTATTCGGTGGCGTACCTGATCCGCTTCCCGGACCCGGAGCCGCAGGAGGCGGCGGGGAAGTTCACCCCGGTGGACGCGCAGCTGGTGGCGGCGGGAGCGCTGGGCAAGATGCAGTTCCATTGGCGGCTGGACGGAGGGCCGGAGGAGCCTTCCTCGGCGGAGGCGGGGCCCCCCAAGAAGCCGAAGCAGCCGTGAAAGCGGGTTCAGGGTTGAGGGAACGGGTTTAGGTTTAGGTTTAGGGTTCAGGGCCGGACCGGCGCGATCCGCTAGCCGGCGCTTCGCGGCCAGGCCTTCGGGTCCGGGCGGCCGCGGACCAGCACCGTGTCGCGCGGCGGGACCTGCCCCGTCCACGACAGCGTGTAGTGGAGGCCGCGGCTCTCCTTGCGCTCCTGCGCGCAGGCGACGATGAGCCGGGCCACGTCGGCCAGGTTGCGCAGCTCGAGCACGTCGCGGTCCACCAGGTAGCCCCAGTAGTACTCCTGGATCTCGCCCACCAGGTTGTCGAGGCGGCGCTCGGCGCGGGCCAGCCGCTTGTCGGTGCGGACGATGCCGACGTAGTTCCACATGAGGTTTCGGATCTCGTCCCAGTTCTGCTTGACGATGACGCCTTCGTCCGGCGCCACCGCGCGGCCCGGGTCCCAGTCCGCCACCGCGGGCGGCCGATCGGTTTCCCCGGCCAGCTCGCGCACCGCGGCGGCGGCGCGGTGGCCGAAGACCAGCCCCTCGAGGAGCGAGTTGGAGGCGAGGCGGTTCGCGCCGTGGAGGCCCGTGCAGGCCACCTCGCCCACCGCGAAGAGCCCCGGCAAGGTGGTGCGGCCCTGCAGGTCGGTGCAGACTCCGCCGCAGACGTAGTGCGCCGCCGGCACCACCGGGATGGGCGCCACCGCCATGTCGATGCCGAAGGCCGCGCAGGTGGTGTAGATGTGCGGGAAGTGCTCCACCAGGAAAGCCTTTCCGAGGTGGGTCATGTCGAGGAAGGCGCAGTCGTCGCCGCGCCGCTTCAGCTCGCTGTCGATGCTGCGCGCCACCACGTCGCGGGGGGCCAATTCCCGACGCGGGTCGTAGCGCGCCATGAACGCCTCGCCCGACTTGTTGCGCAGGATTCCGCCCTCGCCGCGCAGCGCCTCGGAGATGAGGAAGTTCTTCGCCTGCGGGTGGAAGAGGCAGGTGGGGTGGAACTGGATGAACTCGAGGTTGGCGACGGCCGCGCCGGCGCGGTGGGCCATGGCGAGCCCGTCTCCGGTGGCGACGTCGGGGTTCGTCGTGTAGGTGTAGACCTTGCCCGCGCCGCCCGTGGCCAGCACCACCGCGTGGGCGGTGAAGCTGTGCACCTGGTTGGTGCGCGTGTCGAGCGCGTAGGCGCCCATCACCCGCTCGCCGCCCGCGCCCTGCCGCGAGGCGAGGACGTTCGCGCCAAGGCGGGAGGCGAGGAGCAGATCGATGGCGTGGTGCTCCTCGAAGAACTGCACCCCTGCGCGCTCCGCGGCCGCGAGCAGGGTGCGCTCCACCTCGCGCCCGGTCATGTCGGCGGCGTGGAGCACGCGGCGCTGCGAGTGTCCGCCCTCGCGGGTGAGGTGGTAGCCGAGCGGCGTGGCCTCGCGGGTGAACTCCGCGCCCAGGTCGATCAGCTCGCGCACCCGCGCAGGCCCTTCGCTGACCGTGACCCGCACCGCCTCCTCGCGGCAGAGTCCGCCGCCCGCCACCAGCGTGTCCTGGATGTGCTGGTCGAAGCTGTCCTG
>DATDMU010000322.1:0-23351 GCA_036518615.1 Myxococcales bacterium | reverse complement strand
AGCGGAATGGGCTCGCCCGTCTCGCTTCCCACCGGCACCGCGTAGATGCGGATGCCCGCCTCTCCCAGCGCGGCGGCGGCCTGCTGCGCGTCGCCCTGCTGGTCCTCGCCGTCGGTGATCAGGAGCACCGCCCGCGCCGCGTCGCCGCGCCCGCCGCCTTCCAGCACCCGCCTGGCCTCGTAGAGCGCCGCCGCGATGGCGGTGCCCTGCTGGGGCATGCCCGAAGGATCCACCGCGCGCAGGAACATCCGCGCCGCCGCGTAGTCGCTGGTCAGCGGGCACTGCACGAAGGCGTCACCGGCGAAGACCACCAGCCCCACCCGGTCGCCCTTGAGGCGGTCGAGAAGCGCCATGACGTCGAGCCGGGCGCGCTCCAGCCGCGAGGGGCGCACGTCGCGCGCCAGCATGCTGTTCGAGGCGTCGAGCGCGACCACGAGGTCGATGCCGGTGCGCTTCACCACTTCGGTGCGCTCGCCGCATTGCGGGCCGGCGGCGGCCACGAAGAGGAAGAAGAGGCCCAGGCCGGTCAGCGCGCCGCGCGCGACGCCCTGGCCCGCGCCGCCGCCCTGGAGCACGGCTTCGAGGCGGGCCGCCGGCACCAGCGCAGCCACGTGCCGGTGCCGGCGCAACGCGCGGAGCGCGGCCACCGCGCCGGCGACGAGGCAGAGCGGCGCAAGCCAGAGCAACACCGGCGTGAGGATGCGCAGGTGCTGGCCGAGCAGCGTGGTCTGCAGCCCGGTCATCTCAGGGCGCCCCCGACAGCCGCGTGCTGCGCAGCCCCAGGCCGAGCAGGCCGCAGAGCGCGGCGGGAAGGAAGAAGCGCGCGTACCACTCGTCGTACCGGGTGCTGCCGCCGGCGTCGTAGATCTTGCTCTTCTCCAGGCTGTCGAGCACCGCGTGCAGTCCGCTCTCCAGCGACTCCTTGTCGGTGGCCGGGTAGAACGCGCCGTCGGTGACCTTGGCGATCTGCTGCAACAGCTCCGGGTTCACGTCGATCTCCACCGGCTCGTAGGTGGTGCGCCCGAAGAGGTCGGTGCCGGTCGGGTAGGGCACGCGCCCGCCCTTGCCGATGAGGATGGTGTACACCTTGATGCCGAGGTCCTTCGCGATCTGGGCGGCCTGCAGCGGCGAGAGGTTGCCGGCGTTGTTGTCGCCGTCGGTGATGAGGATCACCACCCGGCTCTTGGCGTCCGAGTCGCGCAGCCGGTTCACCGCCGTCCCCAGGGCATTGCCGATGGCGGTGCCGTCGACGATCACCCCGGTCCGCACCTGATCGAGCAGGCTCTCCAGCACCTTGTAGTCGAGCGTCAGCGGGCATTGCGTGTACGCCTCGCCGGCGAAGACGACGAGGCCGATGCGGTCGTTCTGGCGGCTCTGGATGAAGCTCTTCAGCACCTCTTTCGCCACCGTGATGCGGTCCTTGGGGCGGAAGTCGGCCGCCAGCATCGAGGTGGAGAGGTCGAAGGCCACCACGATGTCGATGCCCTCGACCGCGAGGTCCTGCCGCCGCGAGGCGCGCAGGCGCGGACCGGCGAGGCCGATGCTGGTGAGGGCGATGGCCGCCGCCACCAGCGCGCCGGGGAGCCACCATCGCCTGGCCCACGGGGAAGGAGCGACCGCGCGCGCGGCGGCGCTCTCCGGAAGCACCAGCCGCGGGAGCCTGCGGCGGCGCCGCTGCAAGAGCCATGCTGCCGCGGCGGCAGCGAGCAGCCCCAAAAGCGCCCAGGGATGGGCAAAGGAGAGGGCCCCCGCGCTCACGCAGCCCGCTCCGGCTGTGCGCGCAGCGGGCGCGTGTGGTGGATCAGCGACTCGGCCTGCTCGATGCCGCGCAGGCACTCCTCCGCGGTGGGCACGAGCTTGGCGAACTTCACCAGATCTTCCCAGTGCACCTCCTCGATCAGCGATGCGAGATCGAGGCCCATCAGCCGGCGCCGGCGCAGCTCCGCCAGGTACTCCGCGCTGGTCAGGTCGAGCGCGTTGAAGTGGAGCCGGTCGCCGAGATAGCCGCGCACGATCTCGGACAGCTCGAAGATGGCGGCGCGGCCTTCGCCGCGGGACCACGGCGCCTGTTGGCGGAGCCGCGCGAGGCGCGCCAGCGCCACCTCGTCGAACGGGGGCGGCGGAGGCTTCACCTCACGACTGCGCGCCTCGTTCGCGAGCAGCCGCCTGCGCAGAAGCAAGAGCGCCGCCGCGGCGAGGAGCAGGCCGGGAATCCACAGCCAGAGGAAGCTGCGCACCAGCACGGGCACCGGCGGCTTGGGCCCGTGGTGGGCGCTTTCCGGCGAGCCCTGCCCCTCCTCCTGCACCAGGCTGCGGAACCTGAGCGGCCTGCCGCGCAAGGACACCTGGCGCGCTCCGGAGGGCCCGCTCACCAGCAAGGTCAGGTCGGGCAGGCGCGGCTGGAGCGAGGCGTAGTCGGCGAGCGTCAGCTCCAGCACGGTCCGCGCCTTGCCGCCCTTCAGCTCCTCGCGCCGCGACCGCGGCGATGGCGCCCCCGCGGGCACCGCCAGCGGCGCCGGGTCGAAGGGCGCGAGCGAGTAGACGTCGCGCGCGTCGTGCTCCACCGTCACCTTCACGTCGATGTGGTCGCCGAGGCTCACCTCTTCCGGCGCAACCTGGACGTCGAGCGAGTCGGGCGCGGCCTCGGGCAGCGCGGCGGCGGTGAGCAAGAGGGCGACGAGCAGGGTCACGACCCGCGCCTCCGCGCGCGCGCCCGGAAGAGCGCCGCCAGCGGCGCCACGTAATCGTCTCCCGGCCGCACCCGCACCGCGTCCACCGCCAGCCTGCGGAAGATGCGCTCGCGCCGCTCCACCCGCGCCCGCGCCGCCGCCGTGTACGCCTCGCGCGAGCGCGCGTCGGAGAAATCCACCAGCACCGTCTCCCCGCTCTCCGCGTCGGCCACCGGCCACAGCCCGCGCAGGCGCGGCAGGCTCTCCTCCACCGCGTCGCTGACCACCACGGGGATCACGTCGTGCCTGCGCGCGAGCACCGCCAGCGCCTGCTCGTAGCCCTCGGCGAGGAAGTCGCTCACCACGAAGACCACCGCCTTGCGCCGCTGCGCGGTGCTCAGGTGCCCGAGCGCGCCGGCGAGGTCGGTGCCGCGGCCGCGGGGGCGGAAGGCGAGCGCCTCGGTGATCAGGCGCAGGCCGTGCTTCTTGCCGCGCCGGGGCGGCACGTAGCGCTCGATGCGGTCGGTGAAGAGCAGGATCCCCGCGCGGTCGCCGTTCTCCAGGGCGGAGAAGACGAGCAGCGCGGCGATCTCGGCGGCCACCTCGGCCTTGGCCTGCGGCGACAGGCCCGCGTCCTGCGACGCGCTGCGGTCCACGGCGATGAGCGCGGTGAGCTCGCGCTCCTCGGTGAAGACCTTCACGAAGGGCTCGCCCATGCGCGCGGTCACGTTCCAGTCGATGGCGCGGATCTCGTCGCCGGGCTGGTAGGGCCGCACTTCCGAGAAGGCCATGCCCCGGCCCTTGAACACCGAGTGGTAGCCGCCCGCGAGCGTGTCCTGCACCGCGCGCCGGGTGGTGATCTCGATGCGCCGGATCTTGCGGATGAGGTCCGCCGGGGCCGCCACTACGGAACCTCGATCTTCTCCAGGATCTTCTGAATCACCTTCTCGCTGGTCAGGTTCTCCGCCTCCGCCTCGTAGGTGAGCGAGATGCGATGCCGGAGCACGTCGTACGCCACCGCCTTCACGTCCTCGGGCGTGACGAACCCGCGGTGGCGCAGGAACGCGTGCGCGCGCGCTGCGAGGTTCAGGTAGATGGTCGCCCGGGGCGAGGCGCCGTACTCGATGGTGCCGCCCATCTCCGAAAGCCCGGCTGCGGGCGGGTCGCGCGTCGCGAACACCAGGCTCACGATGTAGTCCTTCACCTTGGGGTCGATGTAGATCTCGCTCACCACCTGCCGGGCGCGCAGCAGCTGGTCCGGCGTGACCACCGCCGAAAGCCGCGGCAGCTCCTGGCCCGCGACCCGGTCCATGATCAGGAGCTCCTCCTCGCGCGAGGGGTAGCCCACCCGCACCTTGAGCATGAAGCGGTCCACCTGCGCCTCGGGCAAGGGATACGTCCCCTCCTGCTCGATGGGGTTCTCGGTGGCGAGCACCAGGAAGGGCGAGGGCAAGGGAAAGGTCTGCTCGCCGATGGTGACCTGCTTCTCCTGCATCGACTCGAGCAGCGCGCTCTGCACCTTGGCGGGCGCGCGGTTGATCTCGTCGGCGAGGATGAGGTTGGCGAAGAGCGGCCCCTTCTTCACGCTGAAGCTCTGCGTCTGCGGCTGGTAGATCTGCGTGCCCACCAGGTCCGCGGGGAGCAGGTCGGGGGTGAACTGGATGCGCTTGAAGGCGAGCTGCAGGCAGTCGGCGAGCGTCTTGACGGTCAGCGTCTTGGCGAGCCCCGGCACGCCTTCGAGCAGCACGTGGCCGCCGGTGATCAGGCCGATGAGGAGCCGCTCGATCATCTGCCGCTGGCCGACGATCACCTGCCCCGCGTGGGCGAAGAGCGCGTCGACGAAGGCGGATTCCTGCTGGATTCGGTCGTTGAGAAGGCGGATGTCGGTAGCGGGCTGTACGCTCACGTTCCCTTCCTGGGGCTTGGCAGGCTATCAGAACCACCAGACCCCGAAAAACTTCCCTACTTCTTGAGATCGCGCAGCGCCGAGCAGGAGCGCACGTCGCCCGCGTCGCACGCCTTCTGCAGCAGCGCCCGGCCGCGCTTGGGGTCCGCGCCGCTGTCCATGAGGAGCATGCCCTGCCCGCCGCACCCGCGGGCGAGCCCCGCGTCGCATGCCTTGGCGAGGTAGACCGCCGCGCGCACCGTGTCGCCGGACAAGGCGTAGAGATCGCCTGCGTAGGCGCAGCCGGCCGGGTCGCCCAGCTGGCAGCCGCGCAACGAGAACGTCTCCGCCTGCTCGCGCTGTGCAACCGCCTTGTACACCGCGGAGGCGAGATTGGAGCAGGCGCGGCCGAATCCCTTGTCGCAGGCCTTGGCGAGCAGGTCTTCGCCGAGCGGAGCGTCCGCGGGTCCGGCCAGGCCGCGCAAGAGCATCTCCCCAAGGTGCCCGCAGGCGCGGTCGAGCCCGTCCTTGCACATCTTGTCGAGCTGCAGGAGCGCCGCCTTGGGGTCGGCCTTCTGCCCCTGGCCGAGCGCCAGCATGCGGGCGTCGTCGGCGCAGCCGTCCTTGTTGCCGCCCTTGCACGCCCTGCGGAACAGCTCGGCGGCGCGGGTCACGTCGGCGCGCACGCCGATGCCGTCCGCGTAGCGGCCGCCCAGCTCGTCGCAGGCGGCGATCCTGCCCGCCTTGCACGACTTGTCCAGGGACGCGGGGCTGGTTGCGGCGAGCAGTGCGATGAGCAGGATCATGTCGTTCTCCCGCGCAAGGGAATCAGTCGTCGGCGGTCAGCTCGCGGGCGACCAGCGGCTCGTCGCGGACCTCCGCGGGCACCGAGCCGTCCTCGGGGAAAAAGCGGTCCAGCGCGCGCTTCACATCGTCCTCGGTGTGCAGCTCCGCGGCGAGCCGCCGGAATCCGAGGCCCCCGCGGCGCCCGCGCGTATACCAGAGCAGGTGCTTGCGCAGCTCGCGCACGGCGGCGATCTCGGCTGCGCGCCCGTCCAGCTCCTCCCGCCGGTGGCCGCCGTTCGGACGATACTCGCGCGGGCGCGGGGCGCCTTCGGGCCTCTGCAGCCGGTATCTTCCCTGCTTGTCGAGGATGGCGAGGCGCACGTGGCGCAGGACCGTGGCGCGCCACTCCGCGAGCGTCACCTCCGGCGGCGTCTCGCCGCGCTCCAGCGCGAGCAGCTCGCGGAAGATCCAGGGATACCCGCAGGCGCCGCGGGCGATGCGCGCGGCGTCGGCGCCGGTCTCCCGCAGCATCCTCTGCGCCGCCTCGGCGGTGAAGAGATCTCCCGAGCCCCAGACGGCGATTCCCACCGCCTCCTTGGTGCGCCGGATCAGCTCCCAGTCGGCGCGGCCGCGGTACATCTGCGCCCGGGTGCGCGGATGCAGCCCCACCGCCACCGCGCCGCCCTGCTCGCAGGCGCGCGCCGCCTCCGGCGCGTTGCGATGCTCCTCGTCCCAGCCGGCGCGCAGCTTCACCGTGACCGGCAGCGGCGAGACCGCGTCCACCACCTTGCGCACGGCGCGCTCCACCACCAGCGGGTCCCTGAGCATGGCCGCGCCCGCTCCGTGGCAGCAGACCTTCTTCACCGGGCAGCCCATGTTGATGTCCACCGCGTCGATGGGCCCGTACTTCTCCACCGCGACCCGCGCTCCTTGTGCGAGCACGTCGGGGTCGTGGCCGAAGACCTGGATGGCGAAGGGCCGCTCGTCTTCGGGGCGCTCCAGGTAGCTCAGGGTGTGGTCGCCACCATGGACGAGGCCATGGCTGCTGATCATCTCGGTGTGGGCGAAGGAAGCGCCCATCTCGCGGCAGAGCAGGCGGAAGGGCCAGTCGGAGACGCCCGCGAGCGGCGCGAGGAAGTAGCGGTTCGCAAGCGTCAGGGGGCCGAGCTTCACCGGCTTTACCGGAGCGCCGGGGCGAGGCGATGCGGCGCTGCGCCCCGCGCGGGCGGCGAACGGCGCTTCCTGGTTCAGGGCCCCGACGGACATGGCGCAGGCTTGTATCGGCGCCCGCCCCCCGGGGCAAGGGGAGGATCTCCCTGGGGGAAGTGTTGACCGGCGACGAGGGCATGGGCGCCGCGCGAGTTCCGCCTGTTCTCCCCGGCCCGGCTCTGGTAGCAGATGCGGAGCGTGCGCTCCCGGACCGGCCTCCTTCTTCTGGCACTTCTCCTTTCCTGCGTCGGCTCCAGGCCGCCGTCCGCTCCTCCGGCCGCCGAGGCAAGGGCCGCAGGACCGCCCGATCGCCTGACGCTCGTCTTCTCCGCGTCGGTGGCCGGCCAGCTCGTGCCCTGCGGCTGCTCCCCGGACCAGCGCGGCGGGCTTCCGCGCGCGGTCTCGCTGGTCCGCAAGCTGCGCGCCTCCGAACCGAATCTGATCTTCGTCGACGCGGGCGATCTCCTCTTCGAAGGCGCCTCGCGGCCGCCGGAGCAGATGCTCGCGCAGCGGACGCTCAAGGCGAAGACGCTCGCGCAGGGCGACGCGCTGCTCGGCGCAGCCGCGCGGGCTCTCGGCCAGCGCGACCTCGCGCTGGGACCGCAGTTCGCCGCCGAGACCGCGCAGGGGGTGCCCCTGCTCGACGCGGGTGTCGCGAAGGTCCCTTCGGCCCGCGCCACCCTGCTGGTGAACGCAGGCCCGGTGAAGGTGGGCCTCTTCGCCGCCGGTTTCGGGCAGGATCCCGCGGCGACCATCTCGTCGCGGGCAAGAGCGCTCCGCACGGAGGGCGCGCGGGTGGTGGTGCTGCTCCTGCACCCGAAGGGCGACAACGCGTTCACCGCGGCGCAGGCGCTCCTGCCTTCGGCCAGGGCGGCGGGCGTGGACCTGGTGGTGCTGGGGCGGCGCGACGATCCGTCGACCGATCCCGACCGCAAGGACGCAGGGCTTCCGCCGCTGCTCGCGGTGGAGGGCCACGGCCAGAGCCTCTTGCGCGTGGACGTGCACCTCGGGGAGGGGCCCATCGCGCTCCTGCCCGGCGCCGAGGACCGCCAGGCGGAGGTGAAGGAGCTGGACGTGCGCATCGAGCGCTTCCGCGCGCAGATCCAGCTCTACCCGCAGCGCCGCGAGCAGCTGGAGGCGAAGATCCGCGAGCTGGAGGGCCGCAAGCGCGCCATCGCCACCGCGAAGGTGGAAACGCCCAGGCCCGGCAGCGCGTGGGCGCAGGCCACCTTCGTGCCGCTCACCGAGGCCGCGGGCAGCGACGAGGCGGCGCAGAAGCTGGTGGACGCCTACGACCAGAGCGTCGCGCAGATCAACCTCGCGGAGGCGAAGAAGCAGCCGGAGTCGTGTCCGGCGGCGGCGCGGGGCGAGCTGGCCTACGTGGGCGCCGCGCGCTGCGCCGAGTGCCACGAGGACGCGGCGGCGTTCTGGGCCCAGACCCGCCACGCCCGCGCCTACCAGACGCTGGTGACGGTCAACAAGCAGTTCAGCCTCGACTGCATCCGCTGCCACGTCACCGGCTGGCAGCAGGCGGGCGGCGTCTGCCGGATCGACCGCACCCAGGCGGGCGGGCCGGGCATCGACGGCCATGGCGTGGGCCGCCGCGACGTGCAGTGCGAGGACTGCCACGGCCCGGGGAGCGAGCACGTGACGGACGAGACCGGCGGCCACATCCGCGCCGAGGTCCCGGCGAATTTCTGCATGCGCTGCCACGAGGCGGAGAACTCGCCCCACTTCGACGACGCGAAGTACCGGCCGTTCATCGTGGGCCCGGGCCACGGCAAGCCGCTCGCCGCGGGAGAGAAGCCGCGGCCGAAGGAAGGGACGCCGCTGCAATGAGCGCGGAGCAGGTGCTCGAGTCGGCGCAGGCGCGGCGGAGTCCGTGGTTCGCGCTCGGGCGATATCGCAGGCGGCTCGGGCTCGCGGCCCGAAGGGTGCTCTCGCAGGGCGGGCTCCTCGCGCTGCGCGGAGTGCCCGACGTGTCGCTGGGGTCGATGATGCGGCTCGCGCACGGCGCCATGCTGGCGCAGGGGGCGGAGAGCTGGACCTCCGCGGTGGGCGGCCACCGCGTGCATCGCTACGCCTTCACCGGCAACGGCGGCGGGCCCGCGGTCCTCCTGCTCCACGGCCTGGGCGGTTCCGCCAGCTCGATGGCGCCGCTGCTTCCCGCGCTCTTGCCCCTGGCCCCGCGGGTGGTGCTGCTGGAGCTGCCCGGACATGGGCGCTCTCCGCATCCGCCGCAGGGTCCGCTCGCGGCGCGCGAGTACGGCGCCGTGGTGGTGGCCTGCGCGCAGGAGCTGGCGCGCGAGAGCTCCGGCCCCGTGGTGGTCCTCGGCAACTCGCTCGGCGGCGCGCTCTCGCTCTACGCGGCGCACGTGCGGCCCGACCTCTGCGCGGGCGTGGTGGGCCTGAACCCCGCCGGCGCAGAACTTTCGCCCGAGGCCATGGAGGCGCTGCCGCACGCCTTTGCCGACGCGAACGAAGGCGCGGCGCAGATGGCGCGGCTGCTCTTCCACCGCACGCCGTGGCCGTTCTGGCTGGTCGCCCGGGATTTCGCAAGGCATTGGGGCACGCCCGCGGTCCAGCGGATCCTCGACGACGCCCGGGCCGGCAACGACCGCTCGCTGGGAATGCACGTGCTGACCGACATCCACGTACCCGTGCTCATCGTGTGGGGCGCCGAGGACCGGCTCCTGCCGCTGAGCAGCGTGGAAGATTTTGCGCGCATCCGGGGCGCGCGCGTGGAGCTGCTCCACGGCTGCGGGCACGTCCCGCAGCTGGAAAGACCTGCGATGACTCGCCGCGCCGTGGGCGATTTCGTGGGCGCGCTGAAAAAAGGGAAATAAAGCTTCGGTCGCGGGTGATTCTCGTTCTGAGAAACGCCTGCCTCGTGTCGGGAAACAGCCCAGAACCGCTGCCGGTGTCGCCTTTGACAGGTTTTTCTGCCGCAGCTAGGAGGGAATGATTGCGCTCCGCCTTCGCCATCCTGCTGGTTTCGCTCTGGGCAGCAGCGCCCCTGCGCGCGCAGGAGGCGCATCGCGCGGCCGCGCCGGCTCCCGCAGCCGCCGCTCAGCCTGGGCCCGCCGCGCAGCAGCCGGCGGAAGCGAAGCCCGACGACTCCGACGACGATCCCGACGCCGAGGCCGAGGTGGAGAAGAGCGCCGCCGAGCTGGAGGCGGTACGCAAGGCGGAGGAGAAGGCCGGGCTCGTGCCGCAGGCGCCCGGAGCCGGACCGCGCGACAACCTCTCCGTCGGGCTGAACCCCGCCGATCCGCTGGCGCGCGATCTCGCCGCCGCGATGGGCAGCGGCCTCGACGGCGCGCCGCTGGGCGATCCCGCCCCCGCGGGCAGCGTATCGGTGAAGCTGCCAGAGCTCCTCGGCATTTCCGAAGAGGAGCTGCGCGCCAAGTACGACATCCCCGTCGAGCTGAACGACGCGGTGGTGGCCTACATCCGCTTCTTCCAGACCGACGCGCGCGAGCACTTCAGCAAGTGGCTCTCGCGCAGCACGCGCTACGTGCCGATGATGCGATCGGTGCTGGAGCACGAAGGCGTTCCCCTCGACCTGGTCTACCTCTCGATGATCGAGAGCGGGTTTTCCGCCTACGCCACCTCCTTTGCGCGCGCTGCCGGCCCCTGGCAGTTCGTGGTGGGCACCTCGCGCCGCTACGGGCTGCTCAGCGACTTCTGGGTGGACGAGCGGCGCGATCCCTACAAGTCCACGGTGGCGGCGGCCAAATACCTGAAGGTCCTCAAGGAGCGGTACCACGGCAACTGGTATCTGGCCTGGGCGGGCTACAACGCCGGCGAGGGCAAGATCGACCGCGCCATCCGCGCCGAGAAGACCACCGACTTCTGGCGCATGATGGGCAAGGGCCGCACGCTGCGGGCGGAGACCAAGCACTACGTCCCCAAGCTCATCGCCGCCGCGCTCATCGCCAAGCACCCGGAGCGGTTCGGCTTCCACGTCGAGTACGAGCAGCCCGTCGAGACCGAGTCGGTGCAGGTCCCCGACGCCACCGACCTGCACGTGCTCGCCAAGGCGGCCGGCATCTCCTTCGAAGAGTTCCACGACCTCAACCCCGAGCTGCGCCGCTTCTGCACGCCGCCGGGCGGCTGGACCATCAAGCTGCCCAAGGGGACGAAGGACGCGTTCGTGGCCAACTACGCGCAGCTCGACGCGAAGGATCGGCTCAGCTTCACCGAGCACAAGGTGGAGAAGGGCGAGCCCATCGGCAAGATCGCCCGCGCCTACGGCGTCAGCGAGGCGGCCATCCTGCGCACCAACGGCATCAAGAGCTACCGCCAGATCAAGCCGGGCCGCATGCTGGTGATCCCCATGTCCTCCTCCGCCCACGGGCTGCTCGCCGGATCGCAGCTCGAGGACGGCCGCAGGCGCGGGCGCGCAGCGCGGAATGCGGCCGCGACCATGGTGTCGGTGCAGCCGCCCGCGGGCGGGGCCTTCTACAAGGTGCGGCGCGGCGACACGCTCTGGAACATCGCCGAGAAGTTCTCCACCACGGTGGAGAAGCTGCGCAAGCTCAACGGCCTGACCGGCCACCGCGCCCGCGCGCTGCAGGCGGGGCAGACCATCGCGGTGCGCGACAGCTAGAATCGGGGGATGCCCCTTTTCTGCGCGTTGCTGCTCGCCGCCGCTGCCGTCTCTCCCCAGAGCGCGAAGTTCGAGGCGCTGGCCCGGCGCTACATCGACGATCTCCTGGTGCGCTCTCCGGAGACCGCGACCCGCCTGGGCGATCACCGCAACGACGCGCGGCTCGACGACTACACCCGGGAGGGCGTGCGCAAGGATCTGCAGGCGGACAAGGCGGTCCTGGCGCAGCTTTCGAAGATCGACGCGAGCGCGCTCTCGCCCGACGACTCGATCGACTTCCGCATCCTGCGCAACCGGATCGAGGCGCAGGTCTACGCGCTCGAGACGCTGCGCGAATGGGAGTGGAACCCGCGGCGCTACAATCCCGGCGAGGCCATCCATGCGCTGGTGGCGCGCGAGTTCGCGCCGGCGGAAGAGCGGCTGCGCTCGGCCATCGGCAGGCTCCGCGCGGTCCATCACGTGGTGGCTGCCGCGAAGGCGAATCTGAAGAACCCGCCGCGGGTGCACACCGAGACCGCCATCCAGCAGAACAAGGGCACGCTTCATCTGGTGCGCACGCAGCTCGAGCCGCTGGTCAAGGCGGCGCCTTCTCTCGAGCCGCAGTTCCGCGGCGCCCAGGCGATGGCCATCGCGGCGCTCGAGGATTACCAGCAGTGGCTGGAGAAGGACCTGCTGCCGCGCGCGAACGGCGACTTCCGCCTCGGCGCCGAAAAGTACCGGCAGAAACTGCGCCTGGCGCTCGATTCCGATCTCGCGCCGGAGGAGATCCTCCGCCGCGCCGAGGCGGATCTGAAGACGACGCAGGCGGCGATGGAGAAGGTCGCGCGCGCGCTCTGGGCGAAGCGGTTCCCGGGCAAGCCCGCCCCCGCCGATCCGCGCGCGCTGGTCAAGGCGGTGCTCGACGAGGCGGCGACGCGGCACCCGGACAACCAGACGGTGATCGCGCGGGCCACCGAGGATCTGGCGGCGGCCACGAAGTTCGTGCGCTCGGCGGGATTCGTCACCGTGCTCGACGCGCCGCTCGAGATCGTGCCCTGGCCCGAGTTCTCCCGCGGCGTGGCGGTGGCCTCCTGCAACGCGCCCGGGCCGCTGGAGAAGGGGCAGAAGACGTTCTATTTCATTTCGCCCACGCCCGAGGACTGGCCGCCCGCGCGGGTGGAGTCGTTCTTCCGCGAGTACGACGACGACATGCTCCAGGAGGTCACCGTCCACGAGGCGATGCCGGGGCACTTCCTCCAACTCGCGCACGGGAACCTCTTCCGCGCGCCCACGCTGGTCCGCAGCGTCTTCCGCTCCGGGACCTTCATCGAGGGCTGGGCCACCTATGCGGAGCAGGTGATGGCCGACGCCGGCTACGGCGGCCCCGAGGTCCACATCCAGCAGCTCAAGATGCGGCTGCGCTTCATCCTCAACGCCATCCTCGACCAGAAGATCCACGCCGGGGGCATGACCGAGAAGGAGGCGGTGGCGCTGATGACCGACGAGGGCTTCCAGGAGGAAGGCGAGGCGGTGGGCAAGTGGAAGCGCGCCCAGCTCACCTCGACGCAGCTTTCGCAGTACTACGTGGGAAACCTGGAATTGAGCGACCTGCGGGCGGCGTGGCAGAAGAAGCACGGCAACTACCCCACGCTGCGCGCCTTCCACGACGCGGTGCTCGGGCAGGGCGCGCCTCCGCCCCGCTACGTTCGCGAGCGGATGGGGCTCTGACGGCCATCGCCCCATCCGATGGCGAGTTGGGTATGGTGCCGCCATGGCACCCAATGGAAAGCTCGGAATCCTCGTCGGCGGCGGGCCGGCTCCCGGCATCAACAGCGTCATCGGCGCGGCCACCATCCGCGGGCTGCTCGGCGGGGTGGAAGTGGTGGGAATCCGCGACGGCTTCGACCGCATCATGCGCGGCGCCCCGGACGCGACCATGCCGCTCGCCATGGAGAAGGTGAGCCGGCTCCACTTCCGCGGCGGCTCGCTGCTCGGGATCTCCCGCGCCAATCCCACCAAGGACCCGAAGCATCTGAAAGCCGCCCGCGACGCGATCAAGCGCCTCGGCATCGGGATGCTGATCACCATCGGCGGAGACGACACGGCGTTCTCGTCGATGAAGCTCTCCGAGCTGGCGGGCGGAGACCTGCGCGTCGTGCACGTGCCCAAGACCATCGACAACGACCTCGACCTGCCCGCCCACATCGACACCTTCGGGTTCCAGACCGCGCGCCACCTCGGCGTCGAGCTGGTGAAGAATCTCATGGTCGACGCCTACACCACCTCGCGCTGGTACATCGTGGTCTCGATGGGCCGCAAGGCGGGCCATCTCGCGCTCGGGATCGGCAAGTCGGTGGGCGCGACCGTCACGCTGATCAGCGAGGAGTTCGGCGAAGGCATCCCGCTGCGCCTCCTGGTGGACACGCTGGCGATGTCGGTGGTCAAGCGCCTCGCGACGGGCCGGCGCGACGGCGTCGCGGTGGTGGCGGAGGGGCTGGTGCTGAGCATCGATCCGAAGGACCTGGCCGGCCTCGAGGACGTGGAGCGGGACGAGCACGGGCACGTCCGCCTGGCGGAGGTGGACATCGGCGAGATCCTCAAGCGCCAGGTCTCCGCGCGGCTGGCGGCGCTGGGGGTGAAGACCACGCTCGTCTCCAAGAACATCGGCTACGAGCTGCGCTGCGCCGATCCCATCCCCTACGACATGGAGTACACGCGCGATCTCGGCTACTGCGCGGCCAAGTACCTGCTCTCCGGCGGGGACAAGGCCATGGTCTCGATGCAGGGCGGGCGCTTCGTGCCGGTGCCGTTCGACAAGCTGATCGACCCCAAGACCGGCCGCACCAGCGTGCGGCTGGTCAACGTGCATTCCGATCGATACGCAATCGCGCGCCGCTACATGATCCGCCTCCGGCGCGACGACTTCGAGGACCCGGAATTGGTCGAAAAGATGGCTGCGATCATCAAGCTGACGCCGGACGAGCTGCGCAGGCAATTCGAGTACATCGTGGAAAGCGAGCCAGCTCCGCTGGAATTCGCCACCACTTGACGCCGATTGAATCGGGGGAGTATCGGGGCCCGACGCGATTGCCGGGAGGGCCCCCCATGAAAAGAACTCTCTTGCTGCTCGCAGCGACGCTGCTCGTTCCAGGTGTGGCGCAAGGCCGTCTGACGCGATTCGTAATCACCGGCACCGAATCTCCGACCTTCGGCGGTTATTCGTGGCCCGGGGTGGGGCAGTACGAGAAGATCGTCGGCAAGGGATTCGGCGAGGTGAATCCCTTCGATCCGAAGAACGCGGTGATCGTCGATCTCGCGCTCGCGCCCCGCAACGCGAACGGCAACGTCGAATACTCATTCGACTTCTACATCCTCAAGCCGGTGGATCTGCGGAAGGGCGCGCACAAGGTGATGTACGAGCCGCCGAACCGCGGCAACAAGACCTGGAGCACGCTGGGCCGCTTCCCGGGCGGCAACGATCCGGGGTCGGTCACCGACCCCGCTGCGCTGGCGAACGCCTTCTTCATGCCGCGCGGGTACACCATCGTCTTCAGCGGCTGGGACAAGTCGGCGGGGACGAGCACGGCGAACTTCAACTCGACCATCGCGCTGCCGGTGGCGCACAACCCGGACGGGTCGACCATCACCGGACCCGGGTTCGAATACATCGTCTCGCCGGGCGCGACGTTCACGCTGAGCTACCCTGCCGCCACGCTCGACCAGGGCAGCGCGAGGCTGACCCACAGGGTGCATCTCGACGATCAGCCGGCGGCGATTGCGGCATCGGGCTGGAAGTACAACGCCGACGGCACCGCCATCAGCCTGACGACGGGGCCGTTCGTGCCCAACGACATCTACGAGTTCTCCTACGTCGCGAGGGATCCCACCCCGAACGCGATGGGGCTGGCCGCCATCCGCGACTTCAACTCCTGGCTGCGCACCGCGCGGCGCGACGACGCCGGGACCCCGAATCCCCTCGCCGGCGACGTGCGCCGGATCTACACCGAGGTCGTCTCGCAGCCGGGGCGGCTCCTGAACGACTTCACCCACCTGGGCTTCAACCAGGCGGAGAACGGCGAGCAGGTGTTCGACGGCATGCTGCAGTGGATTGCCGCCGGCGACGGCCTCAGCCTGAACTATCGCTTCTCGCAGCCGGGAAGGACCGAGCGCAACCGCCAGGACCATCTCTTCAACGAGGCCATCTTCCCCATCGCCAACGTGATGACCACCGACCCGTTCACCGGGAAGCGCGACAGCCGCTTCGCGAGCTGCGAGAGGAGCCACACCTGCCCGGTCGCGATGGAGATCTACTCCGCCAACGAATACTGGGTGAAGGCCGCATCGCTCCTGCACACCACGCCCGACGGCACCCGCGACCTTCACGATTCGCCCTTCGCGCGCAATTACTTCATCTCCAGCCACCAGCACGGCACCGGCAATCCGGCCTCGAAGGGCAACTGCCAGCAGCTGCAGAACCCGCTCAACTCCGCGCCGGTGCAGCGCGCGCTCTGGATCGCCATGGACGAGTGGGTGACCGAGGGCAGGCGCCCGCCGCGCAGCCAGGTGCCGACCTTCCGGGACGGGACGCTGGTGCCGCCGCTGCCGCAGTCGGAGATGGGTTTCCCGCACATTCCCGGCGTGACCTACACCGGCCTCAAGACCACCCGCTATCGCTTCGATCTCGGCCCGGGCTTCTACGAGACCGGCATCGCCACCATCTACCCGCCGCTGATCACGCCGCCCTACGAGGACAACCCGGCCAACGGCCCCATCTATCCCAGCTTCGTTCCCAGGACGGACGCCGACGGCAACGACATCGCGGGGATCCGGCTCGCCGACGTGGCGGTGCCGGTGGCCACCTACACGGGCTGGGCGCTGCGCGCAGGCCCGCAGGCGAACGACGGCTGCGAGAGCGCGGGCCAGTTCATCCCCTTCCCGAAGAAGAAGGCGGACCGCACGGCCAGCGGCGATCCGCGCCTCTCGGTCGAGGAGCGGTACGCGTCGCTCGCCGACTACTCGGCCCGCGTGGCCGACGCGCTCCAGCGACTGGTGGACCGGCGCCTGCTGCTCTGCGAGGACTTCCCCGCGGAGCTGAACCGGCTGATCGCGCTGGGAAGGGCGGCGGGCCTGACCGACGCCGCCGGAACCGCTGCGTTCGTCGCGCCTGCCTGCCAGGCGCGGCACGCGCGCGACCGCGACGACGACGACTAGAGGCGGGTGCCGCGGGCCATGACCCGGATGCAGCGGATGGTGATTCCGCCGTCCGCGCGCAGCTTCGGCTCGAACCCGCGGGCGCGTCCCGCCAGCACGCGTTCACGCACCTGCGCCTTGGAGAGCGAGGGCGTGCCGCGGTCGAACCATTCGTCGAAGTCGAGGACCAGGTCCTCTTCCGCCATCTCGATTCCGGACAGCCCGGCCGCGGCCAGCGCGTCGCAGAGCCCGCCCGAGGTGAGGTTCGCGGTGTGGCTGCGGTCCCGCGCTTTCTCGATCTGCTGGTGCCAGAGCGCCGCATCGGGATCCGGATCGGTCACGTGATCGGAGACGACCACCGCCCCGCCGGGCCGCACCCGCGACGCCTGCGCGCGGAGGAAGGCCGGCGGATCCTCCACGTGGTGGACGACGAAGCGCGAGATCGCCGCATCGAACGGCCCGGGCCGCGCGGTCAGCACCGAGCCCGCCTCGAACGATGCCCGCTCGCCGAACCGTGCGCAGCGCTCGCGCGCGCGGCGGAGCATCTCGCCGGAGAGGTCCACGCCGTGCACGCTGCAGCCTGCAGAAAGGAAGGCCTCCGCGACCAGTCCCGGGCCGCAGCCCGCATCGAGCAGCCGCGTTCCGGCGGGAAACCGGGCGAACGCCACCAGCCGCTGGAGCGCCGCGGCGTCCGCCTGCACCGGAGAGCGCTCGAATTCCGCAGCCTGCCCGTCGAAGGCGCGCTGCAGCTCCTGCTCGTGACCTTTCACGGCTGCGCCGGGCCGCGCTTCGCCGCGCCTTCCAGGAGTCGCGACTCGTCGATGAGGGCGCGCTCGTGCCGCCCGCGCATGATCTCGCCGCCCGGATCGCGCGCCACCACCTCGAAGGCGTAGAGCTTGCCGTTGCGGCCGGTGAAGGTGGCCTCCGCCTCCACCCATGCGCCCACCGGCGTGGCGGCGGTGTGCTTCACCTCCACCGTCACTCCGACCGAGAGCTGGCCCGGCCTCTGCTCCGCCTTGAGCAGCCTGCCCGCGGCCAGCTCGAGCAGCGCGATGCATTTGGTGGTGGCGAGCACCGCGGGAAACTGGTCTCCGGTGATCGAGTTCAGCGCCGCGGCGGTGTCCGCCTCGGATACCGTATAGCGGAATTTGAAGGTCGCGCCTGGTTCCATCACTGCTCCGAAAGCAAGAGCTTGATCTCGCGAATCCTGCGGGTCACCTCCTCGCGCGGCTTCTGCCGGTACGATTCCGGAAGCAGCTCCCGCGAGGTGCACTCGGCGATGGCGATGAGGGTCTGCAGCTCCACCTCCAGCGGGTAGCTGGGCGGCATGAAATCGTCGAAGGTCTCGCGCAGGTCCTGGGCGGTGACCTTCTCCCGCTTGTCGGTCACCGCGCGCAGCTTGGCGCGCACCAGCGCCGCCTCGATGTCCGCGCCGCTCATCCTGGGCAGGTCCGCGGGCAGGAGCGCGGCGATGTCGCCCTCGAAGCCCACCTTCGCTTTCCTGGCCATGGTCTTCACCAGCTCGATGCGCTCCTCGTGCGACTCGGGATAGAAGAGCGCCAGGTGCTCCTCGGCGCGCCCCTGCCGCTTGAGGTCCACCGGCAGGAAGTCCGGGCGCGCGGTGAGCAGGAACCACACCACCTTGCCGCGATACTCGGTGTTCCCCATGAAGGTGGCGATCTGGCTGAAGACGCGCGCGCTGGTGCCGCTGTCGCCCTGGGCGTTGCGGTTGCCCAGCACCGCGTCGGCCTCGTCGACGATCACCGCCACCGGCCACATGGCCTTGAGCAGGTTGAAGATCTTTTCGAGATTTCCCTCGGTGACCCCCTGCCACTGCGAACGGAAGTTGAGGAACTTCACGCAGGGGATGCCGATCTCTCCGGCGAAGCAGGTGGCGAGGAAGGTCTTGCCGGTGCCGATGGGGCCGGCGATGAGGAAGCCCATCGGCACCACGTCGCGCTTGCCGGTCTGGATGGCCCTGGCCGCCTGGCGGAGCAGCTGCTTGGCCTTGGCGTGTCCCGCCACCATGTCGATGGAGTGCGAGGGCTCGATGAACTCGAGCAGCCCGTGGCACTCGGCCTGGATGATCTCCTTCTTCTTCTCCTTGAGCCTCTCCACCGTGAGCCGCGGGCCGGCGATGGCCTCGCTGAGCACGCGGTCGAGCGCCACCCGCGACATGCCGGCGGTCATCTGCGCCAGCGCTTCCGCGTTCACCTCGGAGATCTCCGCGCGCTTCCTGCCGGACTGGGCGATCTTCCACTCCACGTACTCGTAGCGCTCCTTCTCGTTGGGGAGCGGCAGCTCGATGGAGGCGGCGTAGGGATTGCGCCCGATGCGGGGGTTCAGCTCGGCCAGGTTCTCGGCCACGAGGCAGACGGAGAAGTCCGCGGTGAGGAACTGCGCGTCCTGCGCCCACTTCACCAGCGTGACCAGGGCGTAGCGGTCCTCGCCGGGCATGTAGCCGAGGTCGCCCGCCGGCGCCACCGTCTCGGCGAAGTCGATGATCACCGCCACGCTCTTGCCGTCGGCGATTCTTACGCGCGCGAACGATTCCAGCAGCGGGAAGGCGCGCGCCGGGTCCTTGGGGAGCGCCTTGGCGTACTCGGTGCCGAAGAGCGTGTCGTATCCGGCCACCGCGGACATGAAGTCCTTCTGCATCTCCGGCGTGGCCAGGCGGATGCCGGAGGAGCGGTCGTAGAAGACGATCAGGTCGCGGGTGCCGAACAGCTCGTCGGAGAGGAAGGTGCGCAGCGGCACGAAGCGCTTGCCGCCGGCCGTGCCGTCCTCGCCTGCCGGCTGCAGGTCGCGCACCGCGCCGTGGAGGATGAAGGTGGAGATGGTCTTGGTGTAGTAGCGGTCGGCCAGCGTGCGCGCCCAGGGCGGGAAGGACGCGAGCGGGTCGGTGGCGTGCGAGCGGGACTTCCTCGGCATGGCGTCCTTTTAGCGGAAGCAGCGCCGCTTCGCACCGCCAACGGCTCAGCTCTCGGTCAGCGCTTTGGCCGGGTCCAGGCGGGCGGCAGCGCGGGCGGGAAGGAAGGCGCCGAGCACCGAGGCGACCAGCGCGACCGCGATGCCGAGGATGACGTGGCCGGCGTGGAAGGCGAAGAAGCTCGCCGGCTTGAAGGGAAAGTCGGGAAGGTGGGTGCGGGCCAAGGCGTCCAGGGTCCGCGCCGCGCCCCACGCCAGCGCGACGCCGGCAACGCCTCCGGCGAGCCCGGTGGCGGCCGCCTCCGCCAGCACCACGCCGGCCACGTCGGCCCGCGTCGCCCCCACCGCTCGCAAGACGCCGATCTCGCGGGTCCGCTCCCGCACGCTCGCGTAGAAGGCCTGCATGGTGTTCACCGCGGCAAGCCCGGTGATGAGCGCCGCGAGCAGCGAGAGCGCGAGCGTGACCAGCTCCACCGCGGCGCCGATCTGCAGCGCGTTGCGCCGCTCGGTCTCGTCCAGCTCCAGCCCGAGCTTCCTCACGCCGGCCGCAACGTCGGAGACGTCGTCCGCGCTCTGCGCGCGCAAGAGCACGCTGGAATAGGTGACCGCGTCGGCGCCGTACTTGCGGTTGATTCGCTGCACGGCGGCGAGCGGCATGGAGACGCCCGCGATGGTGGCGCGCTCGGAGAACCCCACCAGCTGCAGCGAGGTCTCCTGCGCGCCGGGCAGCGTGTTGGCGGCTACCCAGCTCCGCCCCAGCTCGGCGGGGATCTGGAAGCCGATCATCATCGACTCGGTGAGCGTGGGCAGGTTGCGCTGCGGCGCGAAGACCTTGTTGTACAGCTCGAGCAGCCTGCGGTTGACCACCACCGGGATGGGCTGCCCCTCGCCGCGGTCCTCGAAGGGCATGCGCGCCTCCTGCCCCACCAGCTCGGGCATCAGGCCGTTCGCCACCACCTCGAGGCCCATGCGGATCTCGTGTCCGAAGAAGAGGCCGTTGTAGCGGGTGACGGCGGGGATGCGGAGCTGCATCTTGGGGTACGCCGCGGCCACGCCCTTGAGCGCCCGCAGCCGCGCCACCGCCGCGTCGTCCAGCTTCTGCTCGCCGAAGATGCCGCCCAGCGCCACCTGCGGCACCACCACCTCCACCTCGCGCGGGCCGACCGGAAAGACCTCGTTGACCACGCCCTCGAGGCCTGCGCCCAGCGCGAGGAAGAAGATCAGGCAGCCGGTGCCGAGCGCCACCCCGCCCGCGCTCACCGCCAGGGCGCCCATCTCGCGCACGAGGTTTCCGCGGGCCAGCCGCAGAAGCTTCGCCGTCCTCATTCCGTCTCCATGGCCGAGGCGCCGTCCAGCTCGAGCTTGCCGTCGCGCAGGACCAGCACCCGGCTGGCCGCGTGCGAGACGCGCGCCTCGTGGGTGACGATGAGCAGCGTCATCCCCTCGGCATGGAGCTGGCGGAAGAGCGCGATCACGCCTTCGCCGGTGCGCGCGTCGAGGTTGCCGGTGGGCTCGTCGGCGAGCAGCAGCGGAGGCTGGGAGAGGAGCGCGCGGGCGATGGCGACCCGCTGCCGCTCCCCGCCCGAGAGCGCCGACGGCCGCGCCCGCGCCTTCTCCAGAAGTCCCACCCGGTCGAGCGCCTCGCGCGCGCGGCGGTCCGCGTCGGGAACGCCGGCGCCGAAGAAGTCGGGCAAGAGCACGTTCTCCAGCGCGGTGAGCGCCGGCAGGAGGTTGAAGCTCTGGAAGACGAACCCGATCTGCGTGTGCCGCAGGGCCGAGAGCTCGGCGTCCCCCACCGCCCGCAGGTCGCAGCCGAGCACCTGCGCCTCCCCGTCGAAGTCGCGGTCGAGCCCGCCGATGAGGTGGAGGAGCGTGCTCTTCCCGCTCCCGCTCTGCCCTTCCACCGCCACGAACTCGCCCCGGCGCACCTCCAGATCCACCCCCCGGAGCAATTCTTGCGGGGGAAGGCCTGGCTCGCGCGGCGGGTACCGCTTGGTCACCCCGCGCAGCGCGACGGCGGTCACGGCGGCACCAGTTGCACGTCGAGGCTCGCGCCGAGCCGATCGGGAAACGCCTCGGCCGAGATGGTGACCCGCAGCGTGCGAAGCGGCTCGATGACCTGCGACACCACGGATCTGGCCACGTACGACTGCGGCCCGCTGCCGTAGGTGCTCTCGGGCAGCTCGTGCAGCGAGGCCGCGAGCCTGCCGAGATCGACGCGCACCGCGGCGCCGCCGTCCTGGTACAGCGAGGCGGCCTCCGGGTCCTTGCTCCGCGCCGCGGCCCGCAGCTCCTCGGGCCGCAGCGGGCCGCCCATGACGTAGGCGATGGGCTTGCCCTCGATCTCCCGCACGCCGAAACGCGCGCCGCGGCCGGCTGCATAGGTGATCTGGAAGTCGTCGCCCTGCCGCTCCACGCGGGCGCCCAGCGCGGGCAGGTCCTTGGCGATCTGCTCGAGCGCGCGCAAGAGGCGCGGCCGGTCCGCGACCTGGGCCAGCGCGACCAGCTGCACCGTGTCGAAGGGGCTCTTGCGCCGCCAGTCGAGGCCGTAGTCCAGCGCCGCGCCGATGTTCGCGTCGCGCGCCAGCGCCAGCGAGACGGCCGCTCCGGGCTGCAGCGAGGAGAAGGCCTCCGCGTCGGCGCCGTGGAGCCGATCGAGGATCTCGCGCAAGCCGGGATTGCCGCGCAGCCACTCGAGCAGCCGCGCCGACGCGATACCGAAGCGCGCGCGCAACGGAGCATCGGCGGGAAGCAGATCCACCAGCGAGGCGCCTCCGCCGGGCAGCGCGTTGCGCGCGCGCTCCGCGTCCGGCTGGGGAAGGCGGAAGTCGAAGCGCGAGGCGACGCCGGCTTGCGACGCCGCGACCGCCAGCGCGACGTCGCCGGGGAGCGGCCGCGAGGTGTATCGCTTCGGGAGCGCACTCCCCGCAGGCGCCCAGACCACGAAATCCTGCGCGCCGAACAGCTTGCGGGCGGCATCCACGCCCGGCGCGCGCGCGAGCGACTGCTCCTTCGCGGGAGGCTCCAGATGCTGCATGGGCGATGCGCCGCGCGCCAGCATCCCGTAGCCGCGCACCACCTTCCAGGCGAGGGTGAAGCCGCCGCGCTCGAAGGTCTGCGGCTGCTGACCCGGAGAGGCGCCGAAGCGCGTCACCAGGAGCCGCTGCATGGTCTTCGCGAACACGTCGGGGCGGGTCAGCGGCAGCGCCACCGCCCAATCCGCCGCGGGCCCCAGCTCGAACACCGCCACCGCCGCCCCGCGGTCGGGGTCGAGCCCCGCGGAGAGGAGCCCTTCGCGGGTGAGCGGGTCGAACCCGAGCTGCGCGGCGACCGAGCGGCGGTAGTCGCCGAGCTGCTCGCCTCCGGGAAGCGACTGCAGCCGGTCGCCGAGCTCCGCCAGATGCCGGGCCACCGTCCCCAGAGGCGCGGTCAGCACCGCTCCCGCCGGATGCCCCGGCAACAGCTCCTCCGCGGAGGCGGCGCTCCCGGCGCCGCAGCGCGAGCAGCCGGCCGCGAAGAGGAGCAGGAGCGTGCAGGCGCGCATGGGGGCAGAAGCCTTTACCGCTGCCGCCGCGAGCGCACCATGCGCTGGAAGCGCGGATTCCTGCTCATGGACCACAAGTAGACGCCTTCCGCCGCGGCCACGCCGAGGAGCAGCGGCGCGCCGAACGGCAACACCGACGCCGCCACCACTCCCGCCGCCAGCCCGACGAGGTTCGGCTTCATCAGGAAGGCGTCCTTGACGTAGCCCTCGGCCATGGCCGGCCTAGCTCTTCACGCCCTCGCGCGAGCCGAGCGTCTTCTGTCCTTCCGGCGCCGACGCGGGCGCCTCCATGCCCATCTCCTGCTTGAACTGCTTGAGCAGCTCGGTGGCGCGGATCTTCTCCGCCTCCTCCTCGATCTTCATCCCCTGCGTGTCGACGTTGGACATGGCCATGTCCATGCGCGCCTCGTTGACCGCGGTCTGCTCCTGGATCTTCTGCAGCATCTCGTCGTGGGTGGCGTCGATGCCCGCCACCTGGAAGCTCTCCATCGCGTCGGCCACCTTGCTCTGCCACTTGGAGCGGCGCGCGTCGCGCAGGGCCTGCATCGC
>DATDMU010000321.1:0-5064 GCA_036518615.1 Myxococcales bacterium | reverse complement strand
GCACGGTCAGATCGCCGTCCACGGCGGCGCCCACCGCGACGGAGCGGTTGGTGGAGATGCGCCTCGCGCAGGCGGTGGCCAGCGGGGCCAGCGCGGCGGTGCGCAAGAGCGAGCGGCGGGTGATCTGGGCCATGTCAATTGTCCGGTGCGCCGCGCTGGATCCATTGCTGGATGACGGCGAGCGCTTCGGCGCAGGTGGAGCCCGGCGCGGTGGCGGGCTGCCCGCTGCCGAACTGCGGGTCGTTGGTGGAGGTGAGGCGGAGCTTGGTGAGAAGGAAGCTGCCGTCGGGATCGCCCGGCTTGACCAGGGTGAGCCCGCGCGCGCTGCCGAACCGATTCGCGGCGGGCGCGTTCACCAGCGCGCCATACGGATGCCCGGCGAAGCTGGGCCCGCTCTCCACCGACGGCGAGTTGCTGGAGTGACAGGTGATCTGCCCCACGCCGCAGCTCACCTGGAAGAAGCTTCCGTTGATGCTGGAGAAGCTGGGCGAAAGCTTGGGGCAGGTGCGCGTGCCCTGGATGCAGGCGCCCTGCGCGCAGAAGCTCGCCGCGCCGCAGTCCGCGTCGATGGCGCATTGCGCGGCCGGGACGCCGCCCACGCAGCCGCAGGCCAGGAGCGCGGCGATGGCGGCCCGGAGCGGCACGGCGGCATTCTAGCCCAGCCTCGGTCAGCGCGGCAGCTCGACGGTGAACAGTGCGCCCTTGCCGGGCTCGCTCTCCACCCGGATGTCGCCGTGCGCGCGGGCGATCTCCCGCGAGATGAAGAGCCCGAGCCCCATGCCGCCCGGGTACCGATCGGAGGCGGCGCGCTCGAAGCGCTGGAAGATGCGCTCCTGATCGGCGGCTCCGATGCCCACTCCCCCGTCGCGAACGGCGAGCAGCGCCCTCCCGGGCCGCTCGGCGATCTCCAGCGAGATGGGCATGCCCGCGCCGTAGCGCATGGCATTGCCGAGGAGGTTCACGACGATCTGCTCCAGCCGGCCGCGGTCCCATTCTCCCCCGACGGGCCCGCCGGCGATGGAGACGGAACAGCCGGCCTGCAGGAGCGCCTCGGCCATGCTCTGCGCCACTTCGCAAACCAGCTCCCGCAGCTCCACCGGCTCCTTCTCCAGCGAGAGCCTGCCGTTGACCAGGCGGGTGGCATCGAGCATCTGCTCCACCAGCCGCGTGAGGCGCTGCACCTGCCGCTCCTCGACCTCGGTGTCGGCGAGGAGCTGCTCCACGTCCACCGCCACGCCGCGGCGCGCGAGCATGCGGCGGCGCTGCAGGCGCAGGGCCAGCGCGGTGAGCGGCGTGCGCAGCTCGTGCGAGGCCACCGAGGCGAACACCTCGCGCTGCAGGAGCGCCTCTTCCAGCCGCTCCTCGGCCAGCTTCTGGTCGTGGATGTCGGTGGCGGTGCTGAAGCGCCGCGCCGGCCGGCCGTCCGCGTCGCGGGCGAAGACCGAGCGCGCCAGGTGCCAGCGGTACGCTCCGTCGTGACGGCGAAGGCGGTACTCGAGGGCGAAATCGCTGTGATCCCGCATCGAGGTTCGCACGGCCTCGAGCGCAGCCGGCAGATCGTCGGGGTGGACGACCGCCGTCCACGAGGCTTCCGGATCGCCCGGGGTGAAGCCGGTGTACTCGTACCAGCGGCGGTTGTGGAACTCCACCTCGCCGGAAGGCCGCGTCACCCAGACGATCTGCGGAATCAGGTCGGCGAGCTGGCGCAAGTCGCCGTGGCCCGGCGGCTCCTGCGCCGCGGTTCGGCCGGTGATGCCGGCTGGGATGGCCTGTGGAGGGGTGGCGGGCATGACCGGGAGAAGATTTGGGTCCAAACTATCTTGCCATGAATCCGGTCGCGGCGCGCGGCGGCCCGCCCTGCGTGCACGCGTGCGCCCGCCGTTGTAAGCAGGGGGCGGAGGTGCTTCATGGTTCCCTTCCGCTGGCAGGTTCCTCCGCGCTTCAACATGGGCGTGGACGTGGCCGACCGCCACGGCGACGCGCTCGCGCTCATCGAGGTGGATGCCTCGGGCAAGGCCACCGAGCTGACCTTCTCCGCGATCTCGGCGCTCTCCAACCGGCTCGCGAACGTGCTGGTGGCGCAGGGCCTCTCGCGCGGCGACCGCGTGGCGGTGCTGTTGCCCCAGCGGCACGAGACGGCGCTGGCGCACGTGGCAGCCTGGAAGGCGGGCCTCGTGTCGGTGCCGCTCTTCACCCTCTTCGGCGAGGAAGCGCTGGAGTTCCGCCTGCGCGACAGCGGCGCGCGGGCGCTGATCACCGACCGGGAGCAGCTGGCGAAGCTCGCCCGCGTGCAGGCGCCGGAGTTGCGCGCGGTCTTCTGCGCGGACGGGCCGGCGGAGCGCGCTCTCGACCTGCACGCGCTCCTCGGCCGCGCTGCCGATCGGTTCAGCGCCGTGGATACCGCCGCGGACGATCCGGCCATCATCATCTACACCAGCGGCACCACCGGGCAGCCCAAGGGCGCCCTGCACGCGCAGCGCATGCTGCTCGGGCACCTGCCCGGCGTGGAGTTCCCCCACGACGGCTTTCCGCAGCCGGGAGACCGCTTCTGGACGCCGGCGGACTGGGCCTGGATCGGCGGCCTCTTCGACGTGGTGATGCCGGCGTGGCACCACGGCGTCGCGGTGGTGGCGCACCGCATGCGCAAGTTCGATCCCGGCGAGGCGCTGCGGCTGATGGCGCGCCACGGCGTGCGCAACGTCTTCATGCCGCCCACCGCGCTGAAGCTGCTGCGCGCATCGGGCGCGCACGACGCGGGAGTGCGGCTGCGCTCGCTGGCGTCGGGCGGGGAGAGCCTGGGAGAGGACCTGATCGAGTGGGGCCGGAGTATATTTGGTTTGACCATCAACGAGTTCTACGGGCAGACCGAGTGCAACCTGGTGCTCGGCAACGGAGCCGCGCTCCCGCCGGTCAGGCCGGGCTGGACCGGCACCGTCATCCCCGGCCACACCGTCTCCATCGTGGACGGCGAAGGACGCGAGCTGCCGCCCGGCGAGACGGGCAACATCGCCTACAAGCGCCCCGACCCGGTGATGTTCCTGGGCTACTGGAACAACCAGAAGGCCACCGCCGCCAAGTTCCGCGGCGACTGGCTGATCAGCGGCGACCTGGGGCTGCGCGACCAGGCGGGGTACTTCAAGTTCGCCTCGCGCGACGACGACGTGATCACCAGCGGCGGGTACCGCATCGGGCCGGGGGAGATCGAGGCCTGCCTCTCGCGGCATCCGGCGGTGGCGCTGGCCGCCGCGGTGGGCGAGCCGGACCCCATCCGCACGGAGGTGGTGAAGGCGGTGGTGGTGCTGCGCGAAGGGTTCAAGGCGTCGGACTCGCTTCGCGCCGAGCTCCAGGAGTACGTCCGCACGCGGCTCGCCGCGCACGAATACCCGCGCATCGTGGAGTTCGCGAAGGAGCTGCCGCTGACCGCGACGGGGAAGATCATCCGCCGCGCGCTGCGCTCGGGGAGGAAGTAGCGGGCCGGCTCCGCGCCGTGTGCGAAATTCCGCGACGATAGCTGCGTACGGCGGACGGGATGATCATCGCGCTTGCCGGCCTCGCGATCGTTCTCGCGCTCGTGCTGGGGGTCGGGCCGGTCAGCCACGGCGTCCTGCGGCACCTCGTGCAGACGGCGCCGCTCTGGCCCGCGATCGTGCTCGACTTCCGCAGGAGCGAGCTGGCGAAGTGGTGCGCTTTGCCCGCGCTCTTCTTCTGGTCCGCGATCATGATCTGCATCTGGCTCTTCCTGCTCGGCTGGGCGCGCATCGTCACCGGCACCTTCACGCCGGTGGAGATCGCGATGACCATCGTCTGCGGCATCGCTGCGGCCGCGGGGATGATGTCTGCGCTGCGGAAACGGACGGCGACCCGCCCGGGCACAGCCGCGGCGCTGTTCGTCCTCTTCTCGGCGCTGCAGCTGATCGCCTTCCGGATCAGCCTGCTCCCGGGGATCTCGCACGACTGACGTCGCGTCATCGCCCGACTTCTCCGCGCCGTTCCATCGACCACGCACAGCGCTACAGTGCGCCCATGCCGCACCTCCGCTTCGAGCTGAACTTCCCGGTTTCCGCCGAGGACAGGACCCGCTTCGCCGCTGCCGTCGCCGAGCACTTCGGCCGGGTGATGAATACCGGCACCGAGCACGTGGCCGTCTCGCTCCATTGCGGCGCGCGCGAGGACATCTTCTTCGAGCGCGCCGGCGATCCCGGGCGCGTGGCGCTGCTCGACTTCGACGTGCGCCGGGGGCGGACCATGGGACAGAAACGCGAGCTGGCCGTGGCCGTCTTCCGCGAGTTGCAGAAGACGCTCGGGGTCCCCCCCTCCGGCGCCTACCTCGTCTACACCGAGCACGACGGCGCCGACTTCCAGATGCACGACGGCGTCCTGCCCTCGTGGTCGGCGGGAGAAGATCCGCTCGCGCACCTGCGCGACAAGCCGTAGCGCGCCTTGACGGACCACCGTCCGATCTGTCGTAAATCGTGCATCGCCCTCACCCGGAGGTCCTGCGATGCCTGCCTCGACGCTCTCCCGCCGTGCGCTCCTCGCTGCCGGCGGCGCCGCAGCAGCAGCTTCCCTTCTTCCCCGCCGCGTCTTCGCCGCCGGCAAGGCGAAGCTCCGCATCGGCCTGCTCCTCCCCTACTCCGGCACCTACGCCGCGCTGGGGAACAACATCACCGACGCGATGAAGCTCGCCGCGAGCGAGCACAAAGGCATGCTCGGCGGACGCGAGATCGAGTGGGTGGCCGTGGACGACGAGTCCGACCCCGCCAAGGCGCCGGCCAACGTGAACAAGCTGGTGGTGGGCGAGAAGGTCGACATCCTCACCGGCCCGGTCCACTCCGGCGTGGCGATGGCGATGATGCAGATCGTCCGGCAGGAGAACACGCTGACCATCGTCACCAACGCCGGAGCGCAGGCGGTCACGGGCAAGCTCTGCGCGCCGCACGTCTTCCGCACCTCGTTCTCCAACTGGCAGACGTCGTATCCCTGCGCCGACGTGATGCTCAAGGACGGCCGCAAGAAGGTGGTGCTGATGTTCTGGAACTACAGCTTCGGCCAGGAGTCGATGGC
>DATDMU010000320.1:0-2313 GCA_036518615.1 Myxococcales bacterium | reverse complement strand
CGCCTCCGACTCGGGCTGGCCCTCGGCGCGGATCTCGACCTCCAGCCGCGGGATGCGCGACTGCATCCAGCCGAGCAGGAGAAGCCCCTCCGCGCCGACCGCGCCCGCGCAGACCACGCGAGCCTTCTTGATGCCGCCGCGATGCTCGCGCAAGGTAGGCACGTCGAGCGTGTCGGCGGCGAGCGACTGCCAGGGAAAGATCCGCGCCCAGGCCAGATCGCCCATCGGCGCGCCGCGGGCCAGAAGCTTCGCCACGTCGGCGAGGTAGGTGGGCGGCCGCGCGCCGGAGTCGGTGATGATCCGGTCCGCCGACTCCACCGCGCGCACCAGCAGATCTCCGAGCGGCCGGCCTCCCCAGACCACCACCATGGGCAGGTCCGGCCGCAGAAGGCCCATCATCGCCGACTCGAGGTGGCGGACGGCGCGCCCGGTGGCGGTGAGCACGATGCGCTCCATGCTGATGGCGCCGCCCGACCGCACCGCCGACACCCTGGCGGTCAGCGACGCAGGCTCGGTCAGCTCGTCCGCCACCAGCACCACCAGGCGGCAGGGATGGAGCGTGCCCGCCGCCTCCAGCGCCTCCTGCGCGCGCTCGTACTGGCCTTGCGTGAAGTAGATGGCCACCAGGTTCATGGTGGAGACGCTCTCGGGGGCCGTGCCGCTTGCGTCTCGCACTTGCTGGAGCATCTGCTCGACGCGCTTGAGATCGATGGCGTTGTCGAACTTCGCCACCAGCTCGTCGGAGGCGCGCCGGCCGCCGGCGCCCGCGGAGATGGGTTCGCCCGCGTGCTCGATCACAGTCGCCTCCATGCGCGGCCGTCCTGCGCCAGGAGCTCGTCGGAGGCGGTAGGCCCCCAGGTGCCCGCCTCGTACGGGTACGGCGCGGGAAACTCCGCGCGCTCGGTGACCTTGAGGATGTTGCCCACGATCTTCCAGGCCGCCTCCACCTCGTCGCGGCGGGTGAAGAGCGTCTGGTCGCCGCGGAGCGCGTCGAGCAGCAGGCGCTCGTAGGCCTCGGGCGGGGCGCCGAAGACGCTGCCGTAGCGGAAGTCCATGCTCACGGTGCGCGGGCGGTAGCGCTCGCCGGGGACCTTGGCGGAGAAGCGCACCGCGATCCCTTCCTGCGGCTGGACGCGGACGATGAGCACGTTGGGAAGCGTCGTGCCCTGCCCGAAGAGCGAGTGCGGCAGCGGCTTGAAGTGGATGGCGATCTCGGTGGCGCGCTTGGGCATCCGCTTGCCGGTGCGGATGTAGAAGGGCACGCCGTCCCAGCGCCAGGAGCGGATGTCGAGGCGCAGCGCCACGAAGGTGGGCGTGCGCGAGCCCTGGGCGACGTCCTTTTCCTGCTGGTAGCCCTGCACGTCGGCGCCGGCCACGCTGCCGGCGCGGTACTGGCCGAGCACCACCTGGCGCAGCACCTGCTCGGGCGCGTCGAAGGTCTCGATGGCGCGCAGCACCTTGATCTTCTCGTCGCGCACCGCATCGGCGTCGAAGGCCACCGGCGGCTCCATCGCCGAGAGGCAGACGAGCTGCAGCACGTGGTTCTGCAGCATGTCGCGGAGGATTCCCGCCTCCTCGTAGTAGCGGCCGCGCGCCTCGATGCCCAGCTCCTCGCCCGCGGTGATCTCCACGTGGTCCACGTAGCGCCGGTTCCAGATCGGCTCGAAGATGGAGTTGGCGAAGCGCAGCACGAGGAGGTTCTGCACCGTCTCCTTGCCGAGGTAGTGGTCGATGCGGAAGACCTGCTTCTCGTCGCAGGTCTCCTGCACCAGCCGGTTCAGCGCCCGCGCGCTGGAAAGGTCGCGGCCGAAGGGCTTCTCGATCACCACCCGGGTGAAGGCGCTGTCGAAGGGCGGGTTGATCAGCCCCGCTGCCTTGAGCTGCCTGAGCAGCGTGGGGAACGCGCTGGGCGGAGTGGCGAAGTAGTAGAGCCGGTTGCCGCGGGTGGAGCGCGACCTGTCCAGCTCCTCGAGCTGCGCGCGCAGCCTCGCGAAGGTCCCGGGATCGTCGAAGGACCCGGAGACGTAGCGCATGCCGGCGGCGAAGTCCTGCCAGATCTCCGGGTCCACCGGCTTCTGCCGCGAGAACCTGCCCACCGCATCGAGCATGTCGCGCGCGAACTCGTCGTGGGCATATGCGCTCTTGGACACGCCCACGATGCCGAAGGCGGCGGGCAGGTACGCCCCGAGCGCCAGGTTGTAGAGCGCGGGCACGAGCTTGCGGTGCGCGAGGTCGCCGCTCGCGCCGAAGATGACCAGCGCGCAGGGCTCGGGAGCGGGCTCGACCCGCAAGCCCTGCCGCAGCGGGTTGGGC
>DATDMU010000319.1:0-3904 GCA_036518615.1 Myxococcales bacterium | reverse complement strand
CGCGCGCGGCCGCCGCGGCGCCCAAGGAGGTGGAGGAGCCGGAGCTTCCCGCCACCGACGACGAGGAAGCGGAGGACGAGGAAGAGGACGAGAAGGACGAGGACTGAGGGGTCAGGCCGCGCGCTCGACGCGGCTGTTCTTCAGCCACTCCGGCACCCGATCCTTGCGGTAGATGAAGATGGCGTCGTAGGGGCACGCCTTCTCGCACTCGCGGCAGCCGGTGCAGTTCTTCTCGATGACGCTGACCACGCCGAGGAAGCTGTTCGGATCCTTGACGTGGACCATCTCCAGCGCCTCGAAGGGGCAGCGCTCCACGCACTTCTCGCAGCCGGTGCACGCCTGCTCGTAGACGAAGGCGAGCGGGCGCTCGTTCTTCTTGAGCATGTGCTGCACGTTCCCGTACTGGTCGAGGATGGCGTCCACCGGGCAGACCGGGCCGCAGGCGCCGCAGTCGATGCAGAGGTCGGGCGAGATGATGTGCAGCGCCTTGCGCTCGCCGGTGATGGCGTCGGTGGGGCAGCGCTTCACGCAGGCGGTGCAGCCGATGCAGGTCTCGATGATGCGGAAGGCCATTGGCGGTATCTATAGGCGATACAGCATGATGTAAACAAGGACGCCGGTCACCGAAACGTAGGCCCAGACCGGAAAGGTCCACACCGCGATGCGACGATGTGCCGCATACGAACGGCGGACCGCCGACAGCCACATGGTCCTGAGGATGAGCGGCAGGGCCAGCGCGGCGAGGAGCGTGTGGGTTCCCAACAGGACGAGGTAGAAGGCGCGCCCGGGCCCCGCGTAGTGATGGACGCCGGTGAGCGCGTAGCGGGTCAGGTATCCCACCAGGAAGAGCGAAGAGGCGGCGAAGGCCGCGGCCATGCACTTCCAGTGCAGCGAGAGGCGCCGGGTCCGCACGGCCCAGTAGCCGACGAACAGCGCGCAGGCGCTGGTCGCGTTGAGGCTCGCGTTCACGCCCGGCAGGACTTCGGCCAGACTCACCCGCGCCCCCCCACCGTGAGCAGGCGCGCGTCGCGCAGCACCTTGTCCGGCTCATCCGCGTCGTAGAAGCCGCGGATGCGGCCCATCCGGTCCACCAGGACCAGGCGCTCGCCGTGCATGATGTCGAACGCCTCGAGGTGCGGGTCCGCTCCCTCGCGGGGGATCTTCGCCATGGCGGTGTGGAAGCCCTGCACCACGGTGCGCTCCACTTCCTTCTGCTCGCCGGTCAGCGACCGCCAGAGCCCTTGCCGCGCGCCGAAGACCTCGCCGTACTGCCTGAGCTTCTGCGGCGTGTCGCGCTCGGGGTCCACGCTGATGGAGAGCAGCCCGATGTTGCCGCCCTGCTCCAGCGGGACGAGGCGGTCCTGCAGCTTCTTCATCTTCGCCTGCAGGCGCGGGCAGGCATCGGCGCAGGAGGTGAAGACGAAGTCCGCGATCCAGACGCGCCCGAGCAGGTCGTTCTTGCCGAAGGGCCTGCCGTCCTCGGCCACCAGCGAGAACTGCGGAAGCTGGGCGAGGATGGGCAGCTCCGGCCGCGCCGCCTGCCGCAGGAGGAGCGCGCCCATGGGGAGTGCCAGGACCACCGCGGCGAACGCGACCCAGGCCGGGTGGAGGACGAGCTTTCCGGGCTTCTGCGCGGCGACGGCTTGCATGGCCGGCAGTTATAGTCCGGGGCGAGCATTCGCGGCACGTGAAAGATTCGCCGTGGTCGGCCGCGCAACCCGGGCGGCGGCGGGCGCTACCCCTCCGACTTGCCGGGCGTCTTTCCGGGGCCGCTGCGCTGGGCGGGATCGAGCGCGCCGGATTCCGCCGATCCCGGCGTCTTGCCCGCCGGGTCGCTGGCGATGGGGTTTCTGGCATTGCTGGTGGAGGGCAGCGAGCCGTCCGCCTGCGTCTCGGGAGTGGTGCCGTCGCGCGTCTGCCCGGTGCCGATGCCGCGCTCGTTCTTGATCACCTTGATGTCGTCTGCCATGCCCTCAAAGCTGTGCACTTGGGTCGGTGTCGCCACCGGCAAGATGCGAGCGGCCATGCCTCTGGTTTGCGCGCGGCCGTGCTCCTGATCGCCCTTCCGTTCAATCCGTGTTTTCCGATGGCTACCGGCCCCTACGGAGACGACACACATTTGCGCGCATGCCCCCCACCAATGCGCACGCGGCTCTCGTGCGCTGGACATCCTCTTCTCGCAGCGCGGCCATCGCGGTCATCCATGGAGCCGAGGTGGAGTCGAACCCGCGCTTCCTTGCCCTGGATCACGGGGAGGGGTGGCGCTGGCTGAACGGTCCGCATGCGCGCGTGCGCTACGCCAGCCTGAGCGAGCTGGTGCGCACCGAGGCCGCGACGCTCGCGCCCGCACCCTACCTGGCGCGCTTCGAGCGCACATCCCAGGTGATCGAGGTGCGGCTCGAGCGGCTGGAGAGCGGAGAGGCCATCGCCCTCGTCCACGACGTCACCGGCGAGGTGCGGCGGCAGCGCGAGCTGCAGCGCGACCGCGAGGCGCTTCTGCATGAAGAGCGGATGCACGCCATGGGCGTCCTCGCCTCCGGCGTCGCGCACGACCTCAACCATTCGCTGAACATCATCTCGCTGCGGGTGGCGACGCTGCGCGCCGACCCTGCGCTGGCGGCGGCGCGGCGGACGCTGGACGTCCTCGCGCGGGTGGTCGGCGACGCTGCGCGGGTGGTGGCGCGGCTCCAGGACCTGGCCCGCAAGCGGCGCGACCGCCCCAGCGACCCCCTCGATCTGGCGGCGGTGCTCACCGGCGCGGTGGAGATGGCCCGCACCGAGAGCGACGTCGCCGGGGTGCGCATCGAGGCGGACGTTCCGCCCCTGCCGCTGGTGCGCGGATCCGCGGCCGAGCTGGCGCACGTGTTCGGAAGCCTGCTCGTGCATGCGCGCGAGCAGATGCCCGACGGCGGCATCGTCAAGGTGCGCGCGCGAGAGGACCGCGGGCGGGTGGTGGTCACCATCCGCGACTACGGCGAAGGCCTGCACGAGGAGGACGTGACCCGGCTCTTCGATCCCTTCTCCGGCGTGGCGGGAGAAACCGCGCTGGGGTTGTCGGTGGCCTGGGGAGTGATGTCGCGGATCGGAGGATCGCTGCAGGCGCAGAGCCGGCGGGGAGAGGGCACCACCTTCCTCTTGACCTTCCCCTGCGCCGCGCCGCCCCGGCTGGAGCGTCCGCGCCCCGAGCCGCAGCCGGGCACCCGGCGCATCCTCATCGTCGACGACGAGGCGGACAACGTGGACGTGCTCCAGGAACTGCTCGAGCTGGAGCACCACCACATCCGCACGGCGCGGAGCGGGCCGGCGGCGCTTTCGCTCTTCGAGCAGGGCGAGAGCTTCGACCTCGTGCTCTGCGACGTGGGCATGCCGGAGATGAGCGGCTGGCAGGTGGCGCGCGAGATCCAGCGGCTGGCCCCGGGCACGCCGGTGTGGATGCTGACCGGCTGGGCGAACGAGATCGCGGAGACGGATCCGCGGCGCGCGCTGGTGCGGGGCGTGCTGGCGAAACCGCTGGACCTGGATCAGCTCCGCTCGCTGCTCCTCTCGCAGCCGGGAGCCGAGAGCCGGCCGCAGCCGCCGGCCAATGCTCCGGCGGTCCAGCACTGAGAATCGCCGCTCACAGCCCCGCAGGGCACTGCGACGGACTGCCGATCAGGCAGGGAGCGAGCCCGAGGCATTGCGCGGTGAACGCGAAGGGGTCGTTGACGTACGTCAGGCAGGCCGCCGCGTCCCAGCACTGCTGGACGTCGCTCGACACCTGGTTGCCGCAGCGCACGCGAAACACGTCCCGCCCCGCTCCCTGCGCGGTGAAGTTGGTGGTGACCTCCACCGTGCAGCCGCTCTTCGGGTCGGGGAATGCGTAGTCGAAGCGGCCGTGGCCGTCGGCGTAGCCGGCGAAGCCGTA
>DATDMU010000318.1:0-12381 GCA_036518615.1 Myxococcales bacterium | reverse complement strand
GCCATGCGCAGCTTCGTCATCGATCCCATGCGCCACGGCCGCCTCTTCCTCGCCGGCGACGCCGCGCACATCGTGCCGCCGACGGGGGCCAAGGGCATGAACCTGGCGGTCGCCGACGTGCGCGTCCTCTCTCGCGCGCTGGCGGCGTTCTTCGCCTCGGGCGACACGGCGCTCCTCGACGCGTATTCCGACACCAGCCTGCGCCGGGTGTGGCTCGCGGAGCGCTTCTCCCGCTGGATGACCGCGCTCACCCACCGCGACGCCACGGCCGACGCGTTCAGCAACCGCCTGCAGCTCGCCGAGCTGGAATACGTGACCCGCTCGCGCGCCGCCGCCACGGCGCTGGCGGAGAACTACGTGGGCCTTCCCATGCCTTGAAGCTCAGGCCTCCTCCACCAGGGCGCGGAGCCGGCCGATGGCCTCGTCCCACTGGGCGGAGATCCGGTCGAGGTAGCGGCGCGCATCGCCCAGGCGTTGCGGTCGGATCGCCCAGATGCGCTCGCGGCCCTCGCGCCTGCTGCGCACGAGGCCGGCCGCGGCGAGCGCGCGCAGGTGCTTGGTGACCGCCTGGCGCGAGACCCTGGAACCGCGGGTCAGGCGCGCGATGGACTGCGGACCGGACGCGCAGAGGCGGGCGACGAGATGCAGGCGGGTCTCGTCGCCGAGCGCCGCGAACACCGGGGCGGCGCCGGCGAGCTTCCCCCGGATCACGCCGGGCCCGCTCCGGCGAGGTGCTTCTCGAGCAGCCTCGCCTGCGCGGCCCAGCCCTGGTCGTTGCGGGTGAACGCCTCCGCGCGCCGGCCGGCAGGAATGCGATCGAAGCCCGATTCGGTGATGGTGAGCCGGGTGCCGCCGGAGACCTCCTCCAGCTCGAACACCACCAGCGTGGTGGGCTCCTTCGAATAGTCCACGGCGGGATCGACCGCGTACGGATGCCAGCGGAAGGAGAAGAGCCGCATCGGCTCGATGCGGTCGATGGTGACCTCGAAGGTCTTGCCGGCGTAGGCCTGTTGCGCCTTCGCCACCTCTGCGTCGGCCCGTGTGGGAACGATCTTGCCGGTGAGCCGCGCTCCGGCGGCGAACGCTCCGTCGAAGGCGGCGCCGAACCAGCTTCCGAATTGCTTCGCGTCGGCGATGGCGTTCCACACCCGCTGGCGCGGCGCGCGGAGCAGGACGGTCTTCTCGATGCGATCGGCGGTGACACCGGCCATGCGCAACCTCCAGGTTGCGTATGGAATAGCATCCTCGCGCGGAAACCGCAACTCGCAGGTTGCGCATCGACGTGGCGCACCCTACGCGCGGGTATCGCGCCGGCGGTATCCGCCGCGGCCGGCGCACTCGAGGGAGGACACCAGGGAGGTCATCGCGGCGCGCGCCCACGCGCTCTCGGCCGCGTCGCCGCTCCGGGCCTGGGCATCGAGGGCGTCGAGGCGCCGGTTGAACAGGTCGAGCGCCTCGCGCCTGCCGACGCAGTGCGCGTCGCTGCGGTCGACGACGAACATGGCGAACCCCAACTCGGCGACGCCGGCCGGCATCCGCAAGATCCGGCCCACGGCCTCCTCGACGCGGCTCTTTGCCTCTGCGAGGTCCACGACCCGTGCTCCGCCCGCAATGGTACGTACGCGTGCCTACGCATGCCGCGAAAGCATAGGGGCGCCCGATTGCCAGTCGAACCGGGTACCGTGCACGCCGTGCGGATGGTCGCCCGGATGCCGGGCGGGAGGGCGCTCCGTGAGACGTCGCCGAGCCATGGTGCTCTTGCTCCTCTGCGCGTGCGTCACCGTCCACGTGGAGACGCCGCTCGCGTCGTACCGGGAGGCGGTTTCGCAGGCGAGCGCCGCCGTCGGCGCGTATTTCGCCGACGTCAATGCCTTCGAACGGGACCTCTACTTCGACGAGTTGAAGACCGACCCGCGCAAGGAAGTCCTCGCGACCGGCGCGGACGGCAAGCGCACTCCGCTGCTCGGCCAGACGCTCTCCGCCGAGTCGGTGCGGGCGCGTCTCGATTCGCTTGCCCTGCTCGCCGCGTACGGAGCCCGGCTGGCCGAGCTTGCCGGAGCCGACGCGCCGTCGAAGCTCCCGCAGGAGGGCAGGGCGCTCGGCGAAGCGCTCACCGGCCTCCAGACCACCTTCCGTTCCTTGCGCAACGACGCCAAGGCGCCGGACTATGCCGGTCCGGTCGGCTTCGTCGCCGGCGTGGTGGGCGAAATGTACCTCGACTCGAAACGTGACGAGGCGCTTCGCAAGGCGATCCGCGAGGGCACGCCGCAGGTGGACCGCATCCTCGACCTCCTCGAGGCGGATCTCACGCTGGTGGCGGGACCGATCCGGCAGCTCGGCGCGCAGCAGATGCTCGCCGAGCGGATGGACGAGTACAACCGGAATCGCGGGAAGTGGAGCCGCGAGCAGCGCTCGGCGGCGCTGGAGGACATTCGCGCCGCCGCCCGCGGCTACGAGCTTGCGCTGGTCGCCCGTCCGGCCTCGCTGATCGACGCGATCCGGACGGCGAATCATGCCCTGGTGGCGGTCGCGCGCTCGGATCGGTCGCCCGCCTCGATGGCGGAGCTGCGCGGCTCGGTCGATGCCCTCTCCGCCCGCGTGCGCGAGGCGCTCCCCGCCCTGCAGGAGCTTCGCGACCTGAGGTCAGGAGCGCGGAAATGAAGAGGGTGGATACGACGGTGATGGCGGAGCTGATCGCGCGGTGCTTCGATCTGTCGATGGACGGCCGGGTTCCGCCGCCGCAACGCTCGGCGCTGCTCGCAGCCGGAAAGCGCCTTCGCGGGGATCTGGTCACCCTCCTCGCGGCGCAGTTCGACGACCGGACGGCGGAGGTCGACGAGGCGAACAAGGCGCTGGCGGCGGTGAACGACGCGCTGCAGGCCGCAGCGGCTAACCTGGCGACGCTGGCCCAGACCCTGCAGAAGATCACCAGGGTGGTGGCCGCGATCGACAAGTTGATTCCCGCGATCGCGAAGAACGTATAGCGGTGCCGCAGATTGCAGTAGGGTCGTGAGGGCATGCAACGCGCACGCGCCATCTTCCTCGTCGCAGCGCCGGACCAGCCGGGGCTCGTCGCCCGCCTGGCGGGCTTCTTCTACCATCTCGGGCTCAACATCCTCGACGCCAGCAACCACACCGACCTCTACGCGGAACGGGGAACCCCGCGCTTCTTCATGCGCCTCGACGTCGATCTGGAGAAGCTCCCCTGCACCCGGCGCGCGCTCGAGGAGTCGTTCGGCGAGCTCTTGCGCACGCTGGAGGCGACCTGGTCGGTGGGATACACCGACGTCGTCCAGCGCATCGCCATCCTCGTCACCACCGAGGCCGCTTGCCTCTACGACCTCATCCTGCGCCAGCGCGCCGGCGAGCTGCCCTGCGAGATCGCGCTGGTGATCGGCAACCGGCCGGCGCTGGAGAGCGTGGCCGAAGGCTTCCGCATCCCCTTCTTCCTCTTGCCGGTCACGCCGGAGACGAAGCCCGACCAGGAGCGGCAACTGCTCGAGCTGATTCGCCAGCACCACGTCGACCTGGTGGTCCTGGCCCGCTACATGCAGATCCTCAGCGGGGAATTCCTCGCGCAGGCGCCGCCCGCGATCAACATCCACCACGGCTTTCTCCCCGCTTTCCAGGGGGCGCGCCCGTACCAGCAGGCGCACGAGCGGGGCGTCAAGATGATCGGCGCCACCGCGCACTACGCGACCGCCGACCTCGACCAGGGGCCGATCATCGAGCAGGACGTCGCCCGCGTGACGCACGAGATGGGACCCGACGAGCTGGCGCGGGTGGGTCGCGACGTCGAGCGGGTGGTGCTGGCGCGGGCGGTACGGGCGCACCTCGAGCGCCGGCTCCTCGTCGAGGGACGCCGCACCATCGTTCTTTGATCGGTGTACAAGGATGGCGTGTACATCGCGATGAACCATTTCCGGGTGAAGCCCGGTTCGGGGCCTGAGTTCGAGCGCGTCTGGCGCGATCGGAAATCGTACCTGTCCGGCGTGCCGGGATTCGAGTCGTTCCACCTCTTGCGCGGGCCGGTGGAGGAGGGCGCGCAGCTCTACGCCTCGCACACGGTGTGGACCGACGAGGCGGCCTTCAGGGCCTGGACGGAGTCGGAAGCGTTCCGCAAGGCGCACGCGCAGGGCGGAAAGACGGTGCAGCACCTCATGGGGCCGCCGCGCTTCGTGGGATGGGAAGCGGTCCCGCCCTGATTCCTCTCGCGGCGTGAAACATGCGGCCTCGCCGTTCGTAACCTGCGCGCGGCTTCGACGGCTTCCAGGGAGACCTCGTTTCGGTGCTCGAGGGCGAGACGACAGCGGCGGCCTACCGCGGGTGGAGCAGCCGCGTCGGCCGCGCCATCCACGCCGAGCCTTCGGAGGTGAGGGCGGTCCTGCTCGCCTTCGCCTACTTCTTCTTCCTGCTCTCCAGCTACTACATCCTGCGTCCGTTGCGCGACGAGACCGGCGTCGCGGGCGGCGTGAACAAGCTGCCCTGGCTGTTCAGCGGAACCTTCGTCGCCATGCTGCTCGCGGTCCCCGCCTTCTCCGCGGTGGCGGCGCGACTGTCGCGGCACCGCTTCATCCCCATCGTGTACCGCTTCTTCGCCGTCAACGTCCTCGTCTTCTGGGCGCTCTTCTCCTTCGCGCCCGCGACTCTCCAAGTCGGCGCCGCGCGCGCCTTCTTCATCTGGACCAGCGTCTACAACCTCTTCGTGGTCTCCGTCTTCTGGGGCTTCATGGCGGACATCTTCCGCCACGAGCAGGGCGCGCGCCTGTTCGGGTTCATCGCCGCGGGCGGAAGCGCGGGCGCGCTCGCCGGTCCGCTCTTGACCACCTGGCTCGCGAGGCCCCTGGGCCCGGCCAACCTGCTCCTCGTCTCCGCGCTGTTGCTGGAAGCGTCGGTCCAGTGCGTCCGCGCGCTGCACCGCTGGGCGCTGCGCGCGCACGCCTCGCGGCCCGGCGAGCGCGCCGCGGACCAGCAGCCGCTGGGCGGAGATTTCCTCAGCGGCATCCGCCTCGTCTTTCGCTCCCGCTTCCTGCTCGGCATCTGCCTCTACGTGGTCCTCCTGACCGCCACCGCGACGCTGCTCTACTTCGAGCAGGCGAGGATCGTCCTGCACGCGAGCGGCGACCCTCGCGTCCGCACCGCGCTCTTCGCCCGCATCGATCTGGTCGTCAACGTCCTCACGCTCCTCTTGCAGGCCTTCGTCACGGGGAGGCTGGTCCGCGCCGGCGGCATCCGCCTCGGCATCGGCCTCCTGCCCATCCTGACCATGCTCGGGTTCGCGGCGCTCGCGCTCGCTCCCACGCTCCTCGTGCTCATGGCGGTGCAGGGCGTCCGGCGGGCGGCGCACTTCGGCATCGAGCGGCCGGCGCGCGAGATCCTCTATACCGACGTCAATCGCGAGGAGCGCTACAAGTCGAAGAGCTTCATCGACACCGTCGTCTACAGGGCGAGCGACGCGGGGACGGCCTGGATCTCCTCGGCCCTCTCGGCGCTGGGGGCGGCGCCCGTCGCTGCCGTCGCCATTGCGCTGTCGGCGCTCTGGCTCTGGAACAGCCTTTCGCTCGCGCGCAGGGACGAGACCCGGCGCCTGGCCATCGAAGCCAACCCCACCGGAGGTTCCCCATGACCACGAGGCGCCATTTTCTCGCAACCGTGCTCGGCGGCATCGCCGCGGGCCGCGCTGCCCTCGCGCAGGCGAACGACGACGATCTCGCTTCGGCGCGGGCCGCGAAAGTGCCGCAGACCGGCAAGGCGAAGAAGCCGCTGCGCATCCTCATCCTCGGCGGCACCGGTTTTCTCGGGCCGCATCTCGTCGCCAACGCGGTTGCCCGCGGCCACCGCGTGACGCTCTTCAACCGCGGCAAGACGCATCCCGAGCTGTTCCCGGATCTGGAGAAGCTCCGCGGCGACAGGGACGGAAAGCTCGACGCATTGAAAGGCCGCAATTGGGACGGCGTCATCGATACCAGCGGATACGTGCCCCGGGTGGTGAAGCTGTCGGCGGACCTGCTCGCTCCGGAGGTGAAGCAGTACGTCTTCATTTCCAGCATTTCCGTCTATCCCGACGACGTCAAACCGGGCGCGGACGAGAGGACGCCCGTGCAGGAATTGACGGAGCCGGGAAGCGAGGAGGTGCGCAAGCACTACGGCGCGCTCAAGGCCCTCTGCGAGAAGGCTGCGGAAGAGGCGATGCCGGGCCGCGCCACGTCGATCCGGCCGGGACTCATCGTCGGCCCTGGCGATCCGACCGATCGCTACACCTACTGGCCGGCGCGCATCGATCGCGGGGGCGAGGCGCTGGCTCCGGGTACCGGCGAGGATCCCGTGCAGTACGTGGACGCCCGCGACCTCGCGGCGTTCGTGGTGCACGCCATCGAGGGCGGCGCGACCGGCACCTTCAATGCCACCGGCCCGGAAAAGACGCTCACGATGAGGCGCTTTCTCGAGTCCGTGCGCAAGGCGGCAACAAGGCCGGCCGCGCTCACCTGGGTGCCGGAGAAGTTCCTCGAGGAGCACAAGGTCTCCGCCTGGCAGGACATGCCGGTGTGGGCGGGCGCCGCAGGGGGCTTCACGCAGATCGACTGCCGCAAGGCCATCGGCAAGGGACTGCGCTTCCGCGCTCCGGAGGAGACCGCGCAAGACACGCTCGCGTGGTGGAAGACGCTGCCGGAGGACCGACGGGCGAAGCTGCGCGCCGGCCTCCCCGCCGACCGCGAGAAGGAGGTCCTCGCGGCGTGGAAGGCGCGGAAGGACTGATCGTCCTGCAGCGGACCGTGCGACGCGCTGCCGTCGGGAACGCCGCCGCACGTAGCCGGTCGCGCAGGAGCGACGCGAGGACCGATCAGGTCGCGTGGACGTAGTTCCCCGGAGCATCCGTGAGGGGAGGATGCTCCTTGCTGCCCATCGGCGGCGGCGCGCCGCGCTCTCCCGCCCTGGTGGTCATCCAGCGCGTCCACTCCTCCCACCACGTCTCGCTCCGGCGGGTGGCGCCGGAGAGCCACAGGTCGGGATCCTCCGGCAACTGGTCGTTCACCCAGTGCACCGTGCTCTTGCCGGGAGGATTGACGATTCCGGCGATGTGCCCGGAGTTGCTGAGCACGAACTTCGTCTTTCCGCCGAGCAGCCGGGTGGTCTTGAACTGCGAGCGCCAGGGCGCGATGTGATCGTCCACCGCGGCGAGCACGAAGGCATCCTGCTTCACGTCGGAGAGGCGCAGCTTGCGGCCGCCGAGCACCAGCTCCCCGCGCGCGAGGCGGTTCTCCAGGTAGCAGGTGCGCAGGTACGCGGTGTGCATCTTCGCCGGCATGCGCGTGCTGTCCGCGTTCCAGGCGAGCAGATCGAAGGCGGGCGGGTCCTCTCCCGAAAGCCAGCTGTTGCTCACGTAATTGAAGATCAGGTCGTTGGCGCGGATCAGGTTGAAGGTGGCGGCCATGCGCTCGGCCTCGAGGAACCCGGTCCGGCCCATGATCCGATCGATGGTGGCGATGGTCTTTTCGTCGGTGAAGCAGCCGAGGACGCCCGGCTCGGCGAAATCGAGCAGCGTATTGGTCAGGGTCAGCGAATTGACCATGTCCTCGCGGCCCTGCGCGAGCCAGGCGGTGAACGCGCCCGCCAGGGTGCCGCCGAGGCACAGCGCCGCCAGGTTGACCTTCGGCGCCCCGGTGATCTCGCGGGCGACCTTGACCGCCTGCGCGAGGCCGGTCAGGAGATAGTCGTCGAGCGACACGTCGCGCATCGACGCGTCCGGGTTGCGGTAGCTGATCGCGAACGTGGTATGCCCGCGCTTCACCGCCCACTCGACGAAGCTGCGGCCGGGCGCGAGATCCATGATGTAGTACTTGTTGATCCACGGCGGGCTGCAGAGGAGCGGGACCGCGAAGGTGGTGGGCGTCTGCGGGGCGTACTGGATCAGCTCCATCAGCGCGTTGCGGTAGACGACCTTGCCGGGCGTCGCCGCGAGGTTCTTGCCCACCTGGAACGAGGACGCGTCCACCTGGCGCGGCCAGCCCCGGCGCAGCCGCCAATCGTCGAGGAAATTGCGCGCGCCGCGCAGGACGCTGAGCCCGCCGGTCTCGAACATGCGCTTGATGGCGAGCGGGTTGGTGGCGAAGAAGTTGATCGGCGCGGTGGCGTCCACCGCGAGCTGGCTGGCGAGGCGCGCCTTGCGCGCGGAGATCTCGTCGAGCCCGGCGGCGTCGACCAGCTCCTGCGCCAGCCGCTCGCGCAGGAGGTGCAGTTGCAGGAGCGCGAAGAAGATCGCGTTCTCGTTCCAGGCGCGGTCCGCGAAGCGGCGATCCTTCGCCGGCGCCGGGACCGGACCTTCCACCTTGCCGCCGAAAGCGCGGGCGCCCGCAGCGCCGGCAGCGACCGCAGCTCCGGCGGCGTACCGGCTCACTGCCCCGAGCGCAGAGAGGGGATGGCGCGCGAGGCCGGCCGCCTCGCGCAGCAGCGCCCGGTTGAGGCCCGCGGTGTCGACGCGGTCTGCCACGCCGTCGAGAGCCCTGCGCAAGAGGCCGCGCCGCTCGGGCTCCCGCATCGCGGCCGTGGTCTCGTGCGCGCCGCCTGGCGCGGGTGCGTCGAGCAGGTCGCCCGCGTCGATTGGCTCGGGCTCCGGTGCGGCGCGATTTCCCTTCGCACGGGCGCCAGCGCCGTCATGCGGGACATGCATTCTCGGTTCGGCCATGGGAAGGTCCTCCGCGCGGGTCGGCGTAGCGCCTGCGGGTCCGCGAGTCAACACGCGGGCCGGCGGGGAGACGGCGTGAGGCGCCCCCCGCGCGGCCGCGGTGCCGTCCTACTGCTGCTTCGGCGTCAGGAGCTGAGCGGCGCGCTTGGTCGCCTCGAGAGCCGCCTTGCGGAACTCGCCGCTGACCCGCTCGGTGAGGGCGATCGACTCCTTGACGTACTTTCCGGCCTCGTCCCAGCCGCCGAGGACCTGCGCCAGGCCCTTGCTCTCGAGCTTGCCCACCTCGGCGAAGAACGACTCCACGTTCGCCACCTGCGCGCTGAGGAGCTTCTCCCAGTCCGAGCTGAATTGCTGCACCTGCGAGACCTTGGTTGCTTCCGCCATTTTGCTCTCCTTGTGCCGGCGAACGCCTCCGAGGCGCTGCGCTCCGACAGGAGACAAGATAGCCGGCGGACGAGCCTGGTCAAGGCAAAAATGCTGCGACGCAACATCGCAGCCCTAGCGCCGCGGTTTGCGCAGGCTCTTCTTCAGCTCTTCCATCTCGCGCCGCAGGCTCGCCAGCTCCTCACTCGCGGGACTGGCCTGCGCCGGGCGCGGCGGCGGCTCGGTCCGGGCAGCGCCGGCGAGGATCGAGGCGAGCGGGTTCAGGCCCGGCCATGCTGCAGTCGCGAAAGGATTCGTGCCCAAGGCCCCCATGCCCTGCCGCGCCTGGACGTACGCTTCCAGGGCCCAGCTCACGTAGCGGCCGAAGAACTCGGCCAGGGAATCGTCGCCCATCCGGATCAGCTGCTGCAGGAGCGGCACCGGGAGCAGCCGCGCCGCATGGCGATCCTCGAAGATGATCTGCGCCAGCGTCTGCGGCGTCAGGTCGTCCCCGGTCTTCGCGTCGAGCACCCGCACGTCCTCCCCGGCGCGCACGCGCGCGGCGATCTCGGCCTGGGTCACGTAGGCGCTCGTGCTGGTGTCGTAGAGCCGGCGGTTGCCGTATTTCTTGAAGGTGACCATCGACCTTCGATAGCCCACCTGCCCGCCGCGCTCAAGCGCAGTCCCACCTTGTTGCACATGCGGAAAATCGTCCTGCGAACGCCGGCATGGCGGTGGCTATTGCGCCTCCGCGCGGGCTGATACAGCTTGGCCGGATGTACTTTCCCATCGCCTGGAGCCGCTCGTACGCCTGGCCGATGAACGCCTGGGCCACGGCGGCGAAGACGTTCTGGTCGCACCCGCTCGCGAGCCTTCACCTGCCGCTCGGACGCCACCTCGCCGCCGGCGCGGAGCTCCTCGAGCGCTCCACGCGCCACTACGCCAAGCCTCCCTTCGCGCTGGAGACGACCCGGATCGAGGGCAGCGAAGTGCCGGTGCGGGAGGAGGTGACGCTGCGCACGCCGTTCTGCGACCTGCTCCACTTCAGGCGCGAGACCTCGCTCCAGCATCCGAAGCTGCTGGTCGTCGCACCGCTCTCGGGCCACCACGCCTCGCTGCTCCGCGACACGGTGGCCGCGCTGCTGCCGGACCACGACGTCTACGTGACCGACTGGGTCGATGCGCGGCTGGTGCCGCTCGCGCGCGGCAGCTTCGACCTCGACGACTACATCGAGCTGGTGCAGAGGTTCCTGCGCGCCATCGGCCCCGGCGCGCACGTCCTCGCCGTGTGCCAGCCCGCGGTCCCGGTGCTCGCAGCGGTGTCGCTCATGGCCGAGGACGGGGATGCTGCGGCGCCGCGAACCATGACGCTGATGAGCGGCCCCGTGGATCCGCGCGTCAACCCCACCGCGCCGAACCGGCTCGCGACCACGCGGCCGCTCTCCTGGTTCGAGTCCAGCCTGATCCAGCGCGTGCCGGCGGGGGAGCCGGGAGGGATGCGCCTCGTCTATCCCGGCCTGCTCCAGCTCGCGGCCTTCGTCTCGATGAACTACGAGCGCCACCTCGACGCGCACTGGCAGCTCTACCATGCGCTGGTCGATGGCGCGGACGAGCGCGCCGACGCCCACCGCCGGTTCTACGACGATTACTTCGCGGTGATGGATTTGCCGGCAGAGTACTACCTCCAGACCATCGCGACCGTCTTCCAGCGTCACGATCTTCCCCTCGGCAGGATGCTGCACCGCCGCCGCGCGGTGCGGCCGGAGGCGATCCGCGACACCGCGCTGCTCACCGTCGAGGGCGGCAAGGACGACATCACCGGCGTGGGCCAGACCCGGGCCGCGCATGCGCTCTGCTCCTCGATCCCGGACGACCGCAGGGAGCACCATCTGCAGCCGGACGTCGGCCATTACGGCACCTTCAGCGGCCGCCGCTGGCGCGAGGAGATCGCGCCCAGGCTCCGTGCTTTCATCCGCGCGCACATGTGACAGATTGGCGCCCTCCTTGCGGAGGGGTGATCCGAAGTGTTCGAATGCCCCCTTTGCCGCGAGATCCCGCGGCGAGAAGGGAGGACGACCACGATGACCAGGCGGATTGCGTACGTCACCGGCGGCATGGGAGGCATCGGCACGGCCATCTGTCGCAAGCTCGCGGACGCGGGACACCTCGTCATCGCGGGCTGCGGCGCCACCCGCGATCACGCGAAGTGGCTCGCCGAGCAGAAGGCCGAAGGCTACGAGTTCCGCTGCTCGATGGGAAACGTCGCAGACTGGGAGTCGACCCAGGCCGCCTTCGAGCTGGCCAAGAAGGAGTACGGGCCCATCGACATCCTGGTGAACAACGCCGGGATCACCCGCGACGGGCTCTTCCGCAAGATGACCCGGGAGTCCTGGCACGCAGTCATCGATACCAACCTGAACTCGCTCTTCAACGTCACCAAGCAGGTGATCGAACCGATGATCGAGCGGGGGTGGGGGCGGATCGTCAACATCTCCTCGGTCAACGGGCAGAAGGGCCAGTTCGGACAGGTGAACTACTCGACCGCCAAGGCCGGCATCCACGGTTTCACCATGGCGCTGGCCCAGGAGGTCGCATCCAGAGGCGTCACGGTCAACACGGTCTCGCCGGGGTACATCGGGACGGACATGGTCCGCGCCGTCAAACCGGAGGTGCTGGAGAAGATCGTGGCCAGCATCCCGGTCAAGCGGCTCGGCCTTCCCGAGGAGATCGCCTCGATCGTGTCCTGGATCGCGAGCGACGACGCCGGCTTCGCCACCGGGGCCGACTTCTCCCTCAACGGCGGTCTGCACATGGGCTGAGCGGTCAGGATTCCAGCCAGCGCTTCAGCTCGGGAGAAAACACTGCGGGCGCGAACTCCCAGATTCCACCCGGATAGCGCTCGGCGATTGAGCAGGTGTTCCGTCGCCTCGGCCGGGATGCCGGGCTTCGCCGTCCTCGGAGGCAGATCGCTGCCGGACAGCCAAGCGGGTATCCCTCCTCCAGGCGCGGTTCGCAGGCGGCATGCAGCCCGCTCACAGAGGCCTGATCTGCACCTTGCGCCACTTGACCGGGCCGCCTTCCACGCCGTTCACGCCCGGGCCGTACTGCAGCGCGAACGGGCCGGCCGCGTGCTTTGCGTCGCGGGCAGTGGCGGTCTGCACATGGGCTGAGCGGTCAGGATTCCAGCCAGCGCTTCAGCTCGGGGAGAAAACACTGCGGGCGCGAACTCCCAGATTCCACCCGGATAGCGCTCGGCGATTGAGCAGGTGTTCCGTCGCCTCGGCCGGGATGCCGGGCTTCGCCGTCCTCGGAGGCAGATCGCTGCCGGACAGCCA
>DATDMU010000317.1:0-25726 GCA_036518615.1 Myxococcales bacterium | reverse complement strand
CGCGCCCATGTTCTCGAACTTGTTCTCCAGCTCGATCTCCTTGGCCACCGTCACGCCGTCCTTGGTGATGGTGGGGGCGCCGAACGACTTCTCCAGCACCACGTTGCGGCCCTTGGGCCCCAGGGTGACCTTGACCGCATCGGCGAGCGTGTTGACGCCCTTGAGGATGGCCTCGCGGGCCCGTACGTCGAAAAGGATTTCCTTGGCCATGTTCGTCAGTCTCCCTACTTCTCGATCACGCCGAGGATGTCTTCCTCGCGCATCATGAGGTGTTCCTGCCCGTCGATCTTGATCTCGGTGCCGGCGTACTTGGAGAACAGCACGCGGTCACCCGCCTTGATGTCGAGGGGCCGGACCTTGCCGTCTTCCAGCACCTTGCCGTTGCCGACCGCGATCACCTCGCCCTCGACCGGCTTCTCCTTGGCCGTGTCGGGGATGATGATGCCGCCCTTCGTCTTCTCTTCCTCCTGCACGCGCTTCACGATCACGCGATCCTGCAGAGGCCGAATCTTCATGGGGTATTTCCTCCTGGGTGACGCTGGCACTCACGGTAGGGGAGTGCCAAAGCGCGCGCAATGTAACCTCAGGGGTAGGTGTGTCAAGGCCCTTGGCACCTTGCCGATCGGCGGAATCCTCGTACTATTTTCAGGAGGAGGTGTGCTTGTCCGACGCGCCGATCCTGAGTTCACAGTCGATCCGTGAGTTCTTCCGCGAGCTCCTGACCAGCGCCATCGAGAACCAGCGCGCCAGCGTCCAGCCGTTCACCGAGCTGTATCTCGTCAACCTCCTTCACGAATTCCTCGCCTCCGAGGCGCTCTACGTCCAGGCCGAAGACGGCAGCCGCGAGCAGCGGCCGCTCGCCTTCCTGCTCAAGGACGCGCTGGAGGAGGCAGGGCCTGCCCGGCTGCGCCTGCTCCGTCGCCTGGGAGACACTTCGCTGTTCGTGTCGGGGTTCTTTCCCGACTCGCTGGCCCGGCGGTCGTCGCTGGTGGACGTGGACTACTACATCGCCATGGGCGGCCGGGCCTACGACGCGGTGGCGCGGCACGCGATGGAGCGCAGCCTCTGGGAGGAGCTGTCGGAGAAGTTCCGCCTGCTCGTCGACCTGCTCAACGAGGTCTCCGAGCGCACCATGAACTCGACCAACGCCGGCGTCATGCGGCTCTACGAGCGGTGGCTCAAGACCGGCAGCGGGAGGCTGGCCACGCTGCTCGTCCAGAAAGGCGTGGTGCCCCGCAAGGGGTTCGTGCAGTGAGCGCGCTCCTCGGGCTCTCGCAGCTGCAGCAGCTGCTCCAGTCGGTGCACGGGGTCCAGGCCGCGCCCGTGCGCGATTTCCTGGTGGATCGCGCCTTCCGCGAGAAGCACGCTCCCTTCACCAGCCCGCACGAGGCGCTGCTCCTGCGCGAGAGCGGCGAGGAGCTGCACGTCGCGCTCTTCCTCGACGACGGCGTCCTGGCGCAGCTTGCGCGCTCTTCTTCCGAGCCGTGGAGCCGGGAGCGGCTCTTCGGCTTCTGCGCCGCGGCGGAGGGCGTCTCGCACTTCCTCTACCTCGCGCATCGCGCCGGGCAGGGAGGGCAGGTCTCGCAGCTCGAGCTGGAGGCGCAGGGCGAGCTGGACAAGTACCTCGCCGTCGTCCTCCAGCTCTGGGCCACCGGCAGGCGCGCCGCATCGCCCGCGCTGCGGCGCAACCTCTTCGAGCGCAGCGCGCTGCGTCCGGGGCTCACCGCGCCGGAGCGCGACCGCTACCGGCTCGCCTCCGCGCTTGCGGCGGCGTGCGCCAGGGCGTGGGAAGCGCGCTACGTGCTTTCGGGCCGGCTGGATGCGCTCCTGCGCGATGCGCGCCGCCTGTACCGCCTCTCCGGCGGCGAGAAGTTCTCCGCGCTCGCGCAGGGCGCCCTGGCCTGGGCAGCCTAGGGAAGCCTCCGGACCCGAAGCGGCACGGCCCCCGGCGCTGGAGCGCCGGAGGCCGCCGGTGAAGAGCGCTGCGCTTGTCTCAGTCGTTCGGGTGGCCCTGGTCGCCGGTGTCCGAGAAGATGACGCCCGCGGCGCCGAAGTTCGGCGTGCCGAACCCGGTGGCGAGGTCGTAGCCCGGAACGGCGGAGAAGCCCGGCACCGAGACCAGGCCGTCGTCCCACGCGTTGTTGCCCACGGTGATGTCGTGGAAGAGGGCCGCGTTGAGGCCCGCCTTGCCCGCCTTGTAGAGGCGCTTGTTGATGTTGCCGAGCGGCGCGCCCGCAGCCTGGTTCAGGTCGGCGATGACGCCCGCCATCTGCGGCGCGCCGGCGCTGGTGCCGCCGAAGATGAAGAACGCGCCGGAAGGCGGGAAGCCGGGGAGGAAGCCGAGGTGCACGATCACGCCGCCGACCACGCCGGCGTTGTACGCCAGGTCGGGAACGCCGCGCATGCCGTGCAGCGCCGACTCCTGCGCCTTGTTGAGGCCGTCGTGCTGGAAGTCCGGCTCGCGGAAGAGGGCGCTGACCCCGCCGCCGCCCGCGCCGAAGCCGTCGTTCCACACTTCTTCACCGATGTACGCGCCGTTCGGATCGGCATGCCCCGCGGTCCCGAAGAACAGGTTCGTGCCGCCGACGCCCGTGACCTGCGGCGAGGAGGCGGGGTAGCTGACGTTCTGGAACGGGAGCACGTCGGCGCCGCCGATGTTGGTGCTGCCCTGATCGCCGGAGGAGACGAAGAGCGTGATCCGGCGCTCGCGCGCCCTCTTGAACGCGGCCTCCCAGGCGGCCACGATGCGCTGCCCGTCGGGGTCGGTGAGGAAGAACTCGGACTCGCCGAAGCTCATCGAGACGACGCTGCCCAGCCGGTTGTCGATGGCGAAGTTGAGGCCGGCGATGAGGTCGTCGTCCGAGTTGCTGGCAGCGGCGACGAGCACGATGTTGGCGCCCGGGGCGATGGCGTGCGCCCACTGCACGTCGAGCGAGGTCTCCTCCGCCCAGCCGAGCATGTTGTTGTCGGTGGGGTCGAAGGCCGGCGTGCCGGGCATCGTCACCACCGTGAACGACGGCGGCGCAGGAACTCCGAACACGGTGTCGAAGGCGTCGAGGTCGGCCTTGGCGGTGGGGCTGCCGAAGGCGTCGAGGATGACGATGGTCTGGCCGGCGCCGTTGTTTCCGGCATTGATCAGCGTGTCGGTCTTGTACGCGCTGCGGATGGCTGCGGGCCCGTAGCAGAACAGGCCGCGGCTCAGGTCGAACGGCCGCAGCTCGCAGCCGAAATGCGGCCTCGCGCTGGGGTCCGCCTCGATCCGTTCCGCAGGGATGGCTCCCGGCTGCTGGAGGCCCGCGAACGAGGCGGTGCTGGCGAGGAGAAGGGCCGCGGCGAGCAAAGCCGGGCGGCGGTGCAGGTTGAGGCGCATGAAGGCTCCGGTAGATCGCCGCGGCATTGCCGCAGACGAGCTTGGGTGTGGAATGGCAGGGCTTGGTCGACAGACCTACAGCCAAGCAGGTAGCAGACGCCTGAAACCCCACACAAGCCGACCAAAGGCTCAGATCGTGGAACTATCCAATGTCACCGCAATTTCGGGCAGGCGTGGCCCTCGCCTGCGGGCGCGGGTCCCAGGGACATGAAGCTGTTCGTTGGAGCGCTGGTCACCATCGCGGTGGGATGGGGCGTGGTCCTCGCCTCACCGACGCCCGCCCGCCGCGCGCCGCGACACGATGCGGAGGTGCGCGCGCGGGCGGAGCATGCGTGCCATGCCCGCGGACCGGACTGCAAGCTGGTGGTCAGGACGGGCGCGCCTCGGGCTGCCGGCGCGGCCTGCGTCTGCGGCTAGCCCGCGCTACTTCCGCGAAGGCGAGGCGCCCTGCGGCAACTTCTCGTTGTCGTACTGGCCCGCGAGGGCGGCGCGCACCGGCCGGTCGAAACGCACCTTTCCGGTCGCGACTTCGCGCAGCGCGAGCACCGGCGGCTTGTCCTTCGCCTCGATCAGCGGCCGCGCGCCCGCCATCAGTTGCCGCGCGCGCTTGGTCGCGAGCAGCACCAGGGCGAAGCGGTTGTCCACCAGCGGAAGGCAATCTTCGACGGTGACGCGGGCCATCTACACTCCTGACGAGAAGCGGGAACGCGGTGGATACTGGATCCGCCGCGTTCCCGCAAGTCTTTCGGCCGCTTACTTGCTGGCCTGCGGAGTGGGAGGCGGCTCCAGCGCCTCGGACACGTTCCAGGGGAAGTCGTCCACGATGCCCTTGTCCACCAGGACCAGCTTGTCGAAGCCGTCCGCCAGGGCATAGCGCTTGCCGTCCTTCTCCGCGCCGACGCGCAGGTGCAGGAGCACCTTGTCGCCGTCGCCCAGGAAGGTGACCGCCCGGGGCTTGTCGAGGCCGTACTTCTTCAGATCCTTCGCCGCGGGCACCGGCCCTTCGAACGCTGCCGCGCGCAGCGCGCTGACCGCGTACATGGTGGAGGAGGTCTTCCACTTCCTCGCCGGACCCTGCTTCGGCGCGACCACGGTGAAGACCTCTTCCGCCACGCCTCCGTCGGGCTTCTCCGGCTTGGCCCGCGCGATCTCCACCTTGCCGGAGGACGATTCGAAGATGGCCTTGCGCAGCGCCTCCCGGTCCACGTGGAAGAGCTGCTTGTTCTCGAGGTCGAAGGGCTGCTTGTCGATGTCGGTGAGGATCTGCGCCGCCACCTCGTAGACGACCGGCGAGTCGTCTCGCATGGCGTACGTCTTGCCCATCGACTGCCCGATCCGGACGGTGCGCGTCTCCGGCCCGGCCGTCACCTTCGCCACCGCCGAAGGCTTGTCGAGCCCGAACCCGGACAGCTTCGACGACGACTCTGCCGCCACGGCGGTGGCGCGCAGATTCTTGAGCGCGTTCGCGACCGCGTCCGCGGTGGAGTTGTCCGCGGCCTGGCCGTTGACCTTCCAGGCCGCGCCGTCCTTCTCCAGCGTGTAGGGCGAGGAAACCGCGCTCACCTCGACCCGCTTCACCTCGGCGCCGTCGGGCAGCTTCGCGACCTGCTTGTCCCGCAGGTCGAACGCGCTCTTGTCGAACGAGGCCTTGTGGAAGGCGTCGATCACGGCGACCGTCGCATCGCCCTGCTTCTTCGCGTAGAGCGTGCTGTCGAAGGGGTTGTCCCCGCCGAGCTGGACGGTCTCTTCCTTCCCGTCGTCGAGCTTGACCGAGATCTCCATGGCGGGCTTGTCCAGCCCGAATGGCTTGAGGTCCTTCTCGCCCTCGATCGCCTTCTTCTGCCTGAGGTTCGAGAGCGCGGTGAGCAGCGGGTCGATCACGGCGCCGTCGCCGGGCGCCTGGACCGGCTGCGTGAGCTGCCAGCCCTTGTCGCCCTTTTCGACCTGGACGACGAGCTGGCCGCCCTTGCTCAGCCGCAGCACCCTGGCGTGCGCCTTGTCGAAGTCGAAGAGCTTCTCGCCCTTCTCCTTCGCCTCCGCCTTCTTCGCCTCTTCCTTGCCGGTCCGCAGCGCGACGCCGCCGATGGCCAGGGCGACGACGAGCAACACGACCAGCCCGAGCAGGGTCTTGGTGGTCTGCTTCATGGTGGGCCTACCGGGACTTGCGGGTCTGCCAGACCACCAGGCCGGCGAAGAGCAGGCCGAATGGCAACAGGTCGAAGGCGAAGAGCGTCATGGTGTTCTTCTGCTTCGCGCTGAGGAAGAGCCGGTTGCCCTTGCGCTGCTTCGGGCGGATGGTGATGCGCGACTCTTCCTTCGCCGCCCAGGAGACCGCATTGAGGGCGAAGTCCTTGTTGCCGGAGAGGCGGAAGTAGCCGTTGGCGGCGAAGAGCGAGTTGCCCACCACCACCACGCGGGCTTCCGGCATCCGGGTCGCGGCGACGGCGAGCGGGACCGGGCCCTTCAGGTCCTTGCCGGCGTCGAACGCCACCTTGCCGCTGGCGATCGAGCTTGTCTCGCCCCAGGCGCGGTCGCCGGTCCGGGCCAGCTCCGTCACCGTCCAGTCGTCCGACGGCTGCGCCACCCTCGAGACCGAGCGCGCCACCGGAAAGATGGTGGCGAGCGCGAAGGGCGAGCTGCGCGGCTGGGTGATGGGGTGGTCGGCGTAGCTCTGGGCGATGGCGATCTCCGGGTTCTGCGCCTCGGGATCGATGACCTCGTCGTTGCCCACGTGGATGCCCCACCCCTCGAAGACGCTCTCCAGGCCGATCTTCGCGCCGGGATCGATCATGGCGACGAGCTTGCCGCCCTTCTCCACCCAGCTCTTGAGCAGCTTCACCTCGCCTTCGCTGAACCCCGCCGCCGGGCCGGCGACGACCAGCGTGCTCGCGTCGGAGGGCATCTCCTTGTGCTCGGCGAGGAGGATCTCGTCGACCTGGTATCCCTCGCTCTTGAGGCTGTCGACGAAGAGCTTGAGGCCGCGCTCGGTGTTGTCGGCGATGGCGTGCTCGCCGTGGCCCATGGTGAAGTAGATCTTCTTGCTGGTGCCGTGGGTGACCTCGATCAGCGCGTTGGTGAGCGCCTCCTCGGAGATCTCCTTGGTGCGCGACTCCTTGCCGCCGCTCTTGACGATGACCCGCGGGCCGCTCTCGGAGATGTTCATCTCCTTCACTTCGGCGGGATGCTTGAGCGGATCGACGAAGTCGACCTTCAGCTTGTCGGTCTGCGCGGTGTACTGCGCGAGGCGCGACTTGAGCTCGCCGTACGCCGCCTCGTTGCCCGAATAGAACGCCTGCACCGTGACCGGATCCTTGAGGCCCTTGAGGACGCCTGCGGTCTGGTCGGAGAGGGTGAAGATGCCGTCCCTGGTCAGGTCCCAGGTCTTCGGCTTCTTCACCGCGATGTAGTTGAGGCCGGCGAGAGCCGCGACGACGACCAGGCCGGAGACGGCGCTCACGCCGCCGTAGAAGGTGCCGCGGCCGAAGCGGTTCTCGCCGCGCGCGGTGTAGAGCCAGAAGGCGATGGCGACGACGCCGAGGCCCAGGCGCACGATCACCGCCGTGTTGTCGAGGGTGCCGGCGACGAAGAGCCAGTTGAAGATGGCGCTGAACAGCACCACCATCCCGAACAGGCCGGCGATCCGGCCCCAGTTCTTCAGCTTCATTTCTCTCAGCTCCAGCGGTGGGCCTCGACCGCGCGATTGGTCGCGAACAGGCCGAGGACGATGATCGAGAGGAAGTAGACGACGTCCTTGAGGTCGAGGGTGCCCTTGCCGAAGGAATCGAGGTGGCTCACCGCGGTGAGGTAGGTGACGAACTCGCGCACCCAGCCCTCGGACTCGGTGGCCGCCCAGCCGATGATCCAGGTCATCAGGAGCACCACGAAGGTGATCAGCGCCGCCACCACCTGCGACTCGGTGAGCGAGGAGACGAAGAGCCCGATGGCCATGTAGGCGGCGCCCATCAGGAACAGGCCCAAGTAGCCGAGCCCCACCGACCGCCATTCGACTCCGGCCCCGTCCTTCGCCACCAGCTGCACCAGCAGCGGATAGGTGACGGTGAGCAGCAGCGCGCAGGCGAGGATGCCCAGCGAGGCGAGGTACTTGCCCCAGACGATCTGCGAGGGGGTGACCGGCGTGGTGTAGAGCAGCTCGATGGTCTTCTGCCGCTTCTCCTCCGCGATCAGCCGCATGGTGAGGAAGGGGATGATGAAGATCAGGATCAATCCCAGGTTCCCGAACAGGCTGCGGAAGATCACGTCCTGGAAGTTGAGGCGGCTGATCAGCTCCGGCTGGTTGAAGCGCATGTACTGCAGCGACGCCTGCTCGTAGGCGCCGAGCAGCCGGAGGAAGAAGTAGGACCCGATGACGACGAAGAGCGTGAACATCACGTACGCGATGGGGGTCGCGAAGTAGATGTTCAGCTCCTTCTTGGCAATGGCGATGGCGTTTTTCATGTCGGTTAGGCGGAGGTGAGCTTGAGGAAGATCTCTTCCAGCGAAGGAGCGGGACCCATGTGGCCGTCGGCGGTGGCGGCGCCGGCGTAGGCCTTCTGCAGGCCCTGCAGCGTGTCGTTGGCCACCACCTTGCCGCCGGCGAGCACCACCACGCGCTGGCAGGTGCTCTGGACCTCGGGGAGGATGTGGGTGGAGAGGATGATGGTGTGCTTGCCCGCCAGCGACTTGATCAGCTCGCGCACCTCGATGATCTGCATCGGATCGAGGCCGACGGTGGGCTCGTCGAGGATGAGCACCTCGGGGTCGTTGAGCAGGGCCTGGGCGAGGCCCACGCGCTGGCGCTGGCCCTTGGAGAGGTTGCCGATCACCCGGTGGATGAAGCCGTCGCAGTTGGTGCGCTGGGCGACGCGCTCCACCTCGCCCTCGCGCTGCTTGCGCTTGACGCCCTTGATCTCGGCGACGAAGCGCAGGTACGCGCGGACGGTCATGTCGGTGTAGACCGGCGGCGTCTCCGGCAGGTAGCCGATGCGCCGCTTCACTTCCATGGGCTGCTCGAAGACGTCGAATCCGGCGACCTTCGCGGACCCGGAGGTCGGCGGCAGGACGCCGGTGATCATGCGCATGGTGGTGGTCTTGCCGGCGCCGTTCGGGCCGAGAAACCCGAGGATTTCGCCCTTCTCCACCTTGAAGCTGACGTCGTTGACGGCCTTCAGATCGCGATAACTCTTGACGAGATGAGAGACTTCAATCATCGATTTTTTCCCCGAATCCACTGCCGGTGGCGGGTTGGAAACAGCGCTCGCGCTTTGTCGCTTCCCGAAAAGTTGCGGGAATCTAGAGCAAGGCGGATCGCTGTCAAGCAGGCTGCCGGCAGGTCGGGATAGACCTCTGTCGGGGGTGTGTGCCATGGGCGTGCCATGGGTGTGCCATTGGGTGTGCCATTGGGTGTGATCGTCCAGAAATATGGCGGCTCCTCGGTGGCCGACGCGGAGAAGATCCAGCGCGTCGCGGCGCGCGTGGCGCAGACGCGCCAGGGCGGCCACCAGGTCGTGGTGGTGGTCTCCGCCATGGGCGACACCACCGACGAGCTCCTGGCGCTGGCGCGCAAGGTGACGGCGGACCCCCACCGGCGCGAGCTGGACATGCTGCTCACCGCCGGCGAGCGCATCAGCATGGCGCTGCTCGGCATGGCCCTGCACGCCCGCGGCGTGGACGCGGTGAGCTTCACCGGCTCGCAGAGCGGCATCATCACCGACGGGGCGCACACCAGCGCCCGCATCGTCGAGGTGCGGCCGGTGCGCATCCTCGAGGCGCTCGACCGCGGCAAGGTGGTCATCGTGGCGGGCTACCAGGGCGTCTCGCGCGACAAGGAGGTGACCACGCTGGGGCGCGGCGGCAGCGACACGACCGCCGTCGCGCTGGCCGCCGCGCTGGAGGCGGAAGTCTGCGAGATCTGCTCCGACGTGGACGGGGTCTACACCGCGGACCCGCGCATCGTCCCGGGCGCGAGGCGCCTGTCGGAGCTGTCGCACGAGGAGATGCAGGAGCTGGCGCTCTCCGGAGCGCGGGTGCTCAACGCGCAGGCGGTGGAGTTTGCCCGCGACCGCGGCATCACCATCCACGCCCGCAGCACCTTCGCCCCGGGGCCCGGAACGCGCATCCAGCGGACCGCTTCGCGCGAGCTGCGCGTCTCCGGCGTGGCGCTCGACTCCGAGATCCTGGTGGTGCGCGGGCGCGACCGCTCGCTCCTGGAGGCGCTGCACCGCCACGGCGCCTGGCCGCGCGAATACCGGGACGGGCACGCCATCGTGTCGCTCGAGAACGTGCACGGGCTGCCGGCCCTGCTCGCGGAGCTGCGGCCGATCGCGGCGGTGGAGGAGGGGCTGGCCCAGGTCAGCGTGGTGGGCGCGGGCATCGGCGCCTCCAGAGAGCCGCTCGATCGCGGCCTCCGCGCGCTCGGCGTCGAGCCTCGCGAGCTGCTCATCGCTCCCTTGCGGATCGCCTTTCTCGTGCCGCGGGAGGCCGGGAAGGATTGCGTGCGGCGCCTGCACGCGGAGTTCGTGGACAAGGGCTGAGGGCGATTGGTCTCACGTGCCCCGCTGCGCCGTATAGGGGGTACGGCGCAGCGGGGACGTGAGCTTTGCTCCGTGGGTTGTCCGACTACGCGGGTACGACACCGCCGCAGCGGCGCGAGGAACATTTTTTTTGGCGGCGCCGGAATTGTCCTGGCGCTGCCGGAGAATACTGCCGGTCCCGCCCGTCCGGAGCGAGCGGGACCGGCACCCCCCAGGGATGCTTCAGCGCACGCTCTCGCTTCGGCGCACGCTCTCAGTGGCACCCCCGACACCATGACCGCGGGTCAAATTTCAGACTGCCAAGGCTCAGACAGGGATCTCCGCGCCGTCCTGCGCCGCGACGATGCGCGCCTGGATCGCCCGCGCCTCCTGCGCCACCGCCTCGCCGTCCACGCTCGGCGAGAAGTGGGTGAGGACCAGCGAGACGGCCCCCGCGTCGGCAGCGATGCGAGCCGCCTCGACGCCGGTGGAATGGCCGCGCACGTGGGCCAGCTCCGCCCGGGCGTGCTCGTACGTCGCCTCGTGGACGAGCGCGTCCACGCCCCGTCCCAGCTCCACCGCCGTCTGGCAGGGGACCGTATCGAGCACGTAGGCCACCGACTGCCCGCGCTGGCTCGGGCCGACGAGGCCCTCGGGCCCCACCCTGCGCCCGTCGGCCAGCGTCACCGTCCGCCCCGCCTTGAGCTCCGCGAGCAGCGGCCCGCGGGGGACGCCGGCGGCGTCCGACTTCTCTACGTCGAGGTTGCCCGGCCGGTCGGGCAGCGCCACGCGGTACCCGTAGGTGGGGACGCGGTGGGCGAGAGGCCGGCTCTCCACCAGGAACTGCGAGCCGTCGATGCGCACCTCGCCGCCGTTGCCGTGCTGTTCGAAGACGCGCACCTCCATGTCGCCGGTGCCCAGGGATCCTGCGCGCGCCAGGTGCTCGAGCAGCGCGGTGATGCCTTCCGGACCCGCCACCACCAGCGGGCGCTGCCGCCCTTCCAGCCCGAGGGTGCCGAGCAGGCCGGGCAGGCCGTTGAAGTGATCGCCGTGCAGGTGGGTGACCAGCACCGCGTCGAGGCGGGAGAGCGACAGGCCCGCGCGCAGCGCCGCGAGCTGCGCCCCTTCGCCGCAATCGCAGAGCACCCAGGCGCCTTCCCCGGCCACCGCCAGCGCCGAGGCGCCGCGCTGCAGGGTGGGCCTGCCCGCGCTGGTGCCCAGCGGCACGAGCCGCAGCCTCACCCCTGCTCCAGCACCACGGCGCCCCGGCCGCGCATGCGCAACGCTTCGCCGCGCAGGTCCGCCGCTCCGGAATCGAGCAACGCGCGCCACCTGCCCTCCGGCAGCTTCGCTTCCGCCGGCCGGGGATCGAAGGACGCCGCGAGGAGCAGCGGGCCACGGCGCATGAGCAGCACCTTGCCCTGGACCGAGGCGCGCACTGCGGCCCGCGAATCGTCGAGCAGCGCGGGGTGCTCGCGCCGGAGCGTGAGCAGCGACTTGTGCCACTGCAGCGCGGCCGCGTCCTTGCGCGACCGGTCGATGCGGCTCTTCGCGAAGGTCTCCTCCGCGAGCGGGTCGGGCACCTCGCCGGCCCAGGAGAACGCCTTGAACTCCTCGCGGCGGCCCTTGCGCACCGCCTCCGCCAGCGCCGGGTCCGAGTGCGAGACGAAGTAGAGGAACGGCTCGCGCGCTCCCCACTCCTCGCCCTGGAAGTAGAGCGGCAGCGCCGGCTGCAGCGCGATCACGGCGGCCGCGGCGCACAGGCCTCCCCTGTCGGTCAGCGCGGTGAGCCGCTCGCCCCGCGCGCGATTGCCGATCTGGTCGTGGTTCTGGGCGCAGACGACGAAGTGGCGCGCGCGCAGGTGCGCAGCGCTCGTTCCATGCCTGCGCCCGAAGCTCGGCTTGTGCTGCCCTTCGTAGAACCAGCCCCGCTCGATGGCGGCGGCCATCTTCGGCATGGGGTCCTGGAAGTCGGCGTAGTAGCCCTGCGACTCGCCGGTGAGCGCCACGTGGATGGCGTGGTGCAGGTCGTCGGCCCAGGAGCCGTCGAGGTGGTCGCGCTCGATCAGCTTGACGTCGTTGAGGTCGCTCTCGGCGATGGCGAGGCCGCCCTCCTCGTGCACCGCGTCGGCGATCTCCTGGAGGATGTGCCGGGGCGAATCGTCGAGGATGCCGTGCACCGCGTCGAGGCGCAGCCCGTCGAAGCCGCCGCCCTTGCGCGACACCCAGCGACGGGCGTTCTCGACGAAGTAGCGCCTGACCGGGGGAAGGGAGAAGTCGAGCGCGTCTCCCCACGGCGTGTGGTGCTTCGAGGTGAAGTAGGGTCCGAATTCGCCGAGGTAGTTTCCCTCCGGCCCGAGGTGGTTGTAGACCACGTCGAGAAAGGCCGCGAGCCCTTGCGCGTGCGCCGCGTCCACGAGGCGCGAAAGCGCCGCCGGCCCGCCGTAGGCGGCATGCGCCGCGAAGGGCGCGACGCCGTCGTATCCCCAATTGCGCGCGCCGGGGAAAGCGGCGACCGGCATCACCTCCACGGCGGTGTAGAGCGCCTCGGCGAGCTCCGGCAGGTGCCGCGCCGCGGCGTCGGCGGTGCCCTCCTGCGTGTAGGTGCCGAGGTGGATCTCGCAGAAGACGAGCTTCTGGAGCGGCAGGCGCGGCCGCAGCGACCTAGGAGCGATGCTGGAGAGGTCCACGATCTCGCTCGGGCCGTGCACGCCGTCCGGCTGCAGGAGCGAGGCGGGATCGGGACGCTCGCGCCCGTCCGGAAAACGGTAGAAGTAGCGCGCGCCCGCCCGCACCCCCTCCGCGCGGCCGGTGAAGTAGCCGTCGCCGTCGCGGGAGAGCGGCAGCGCGGGTCCGCGCTCGACCTTGACGCTCAGCGACTGCGTCCTGGGAGCCCAGACGCGGAAGTGGGTCCCTCCCGGATCCGGAACCGCGCCGAGCCAGGGTTTCCAAGCCATGCGCGCAACCGTAGGGCGCGCGCGGCGAGGATGCCACCTACTTCGAGGGTTGCGGCTCGAACTTGAACGGATAGGCGACGCGGAGCTTGCCGCCGGACTGGGGCTTGTCGAACTCCCACTTCCGCACCGCGGTGACGACGCAGAGGACCAGCTCGCGGTCGGCGATGCCGTCGGCCATGGCGCCGATCACCCGCCCGCTGGGACCGATGTCGAAGCGGGTGACCATCTTGCCCGCCAGCGTGGGCCGCTCGCGAAGCCTGCGCGCGTAGCAGTCCTTGATCTCCGAGCTGTTGTCGCGGATGTAGTCGCCGATGGAGCGGCGCTCGTCGCCCTGGGGAATGGGCGGGGCGGCGTCCTCGCCGGGATCCTCGCCCTCCACGGTCATCGAAGCGGCGGGCCCCTTCTGGGGGACCGCCTGCGCCAGCCGCGCGGCCGGAGCGGCAAGGGCGAAGAGAAGCGATGCGGTCAGGATGCGAAGGGTCATCTGCGCTCGAAGAAAAGCGCGTCCGAAGTCGATCGGGCGCCTGGGTTCCTCCGACAGTAAGTGCAGCCCGTGGCCACGGTCAATTTCGGAGTGAAGCGGCGGCGCAACCGGTGTGCGCGGAATGCACACCACGGCGGCGGCGGTTAGCTTGTCTCAAATGCGGAGAGCCCGGTTCTACCTCCTCGTACTCGGACTCACCCTGCTGCCGCAGGTGGTCGCGGCATCGGACCTGGTCCGCTGGCTCGCCGACCATGGCGAGCTCGAGCTGGGGCTTTCCGTCCCCGGCGTGCTCCTCCTCCTGAACCTGCCGATGCTCGCGGAGATCCTCCGCCGCAAGAAGCGCGCGCGGCTCCCGCGCTTCTTCGCCGCCATGCTGCAGACGCCCTGGACGGTCTGGTGGCTGGGCAGCCTCTTCTACGCCCTGCTGCGCGGCGGCTGGACGGTGGCGCACCTCGGCGTCGCGCCGATTCCGGTCTGGCTTGCGCTGGTGCCCTACGTCCTCGCGCTCTACGGCTGCTCCTTCGGCGCCCGCGTGCTCCGGCGCGAGAGGGTCACCGTCCCGGTGGCGGGGCTTCCCGCAGGCTGGCGCGGCGCGCGCATCGTCCAGCTCTCCGATCTGCACGCGGGCCGCCACGTCACCCGGGAGCGCCTGCAGGCCATCGCCCGGCGCGCGGCGCGGCTGAAGCCGGACGTGCTGGTGGTGACCGGCGACATCGTGCACAACTCGCCGGCCTTCGCCCGGCAGGCGGCGGAGGCCATCGCCTCCATTCCCACCCGGCACGGCATCTTCGCCTGCCTCGGCAACCACGACTTCTGGGCGGGGCCGGACGCGGTGGAGCGGGAGCTGCGCAGCGCCGGCATCCGCGTGCTGCGCAACGACGGGGTGCTGCTCGAGCGCGGCGGCGACGGTCTCTGGCTCTGCGGCGTGGACGATGTCTGGAGCGGCCTCTTCGACCTGCCGGCGGCGCTTCGGGAAAGGCCGCAAGGCGCGGCCACCGTGCTGCTCGCGCACCAGCCCAACACCTGGGCGCTGGCGCAGCAGCTGGGAGTGCAGCTCCAGCTCTCCGGGCACACCCACGGCGGGCAGCTCGCGCTGCTCTGGCTGCACCGGTCGCTCTCGCTGGCGCGCTTCATCACGCCGTTCGTGGCGGGGCTCTACCGGGTGGGGCGCAGCTACCTCTACGTGAACCGGGGGGCGGGGTCGGTGATGCCGATGGTCCGCCTCGGCGCGCGGCCCGAGGTCACCGAGCTCACCCTCATGCCTCCCGACGAGGTCGCCGAAGACCTGGCTTTCGCGCCGTCGTAGTGCGGCGCTGATAGACTCGGGTCCGTGCGGATCCATCTCTTCGATCTCACCGGGGCGGCGAGGCGCGCCGACGACAGGCTCGTCGCGATGGAGCCGCGCGCCCGCGACGAGCTGGCGCTGGACGCGCAGCGCAAGGCCTCGGCGCTGGGGTTGATGCGCGGGGACACGCCCATTCCGCTGGTGCTCTCGCCCTGCTCGCTGCCGCGGGAGGAGCTGGCCGCGCTGGGCAAGGGGGCGCGGCTCCTCACCAGCGCGCTGGTGAAGGTTGCCCACGAGCTGATCGAGAATCGCCCTTCGCGGGCGCGCCTGCTCTTCCGCCATCTCTCGCCGCTGGAGAGCGAGGCGCTCCTGCGCCGCTGGCGCGAGGCGGAAGAGCTGCTCCACTCCCGCATCGACTGGTTCGTGGACGGCAAGGGAAGCGTGCGCGCGCTGGAGGTGAACGCCACCATCCCGGCGATGCAGGTGTACTCGGATGCGGCGGTGGGCGGCTGGGCCTCTGCGCTCGCTCCCGGCAGGACGGCGCCTGGCAACTTCAGCAACGCCCGCTGGCTGCTCGAGGCGCTCCTCGTCGCGGCGCGCAAGCGCGCCCACCCCTTGCGCGTGCAGCTCCTCCACCGCGACGGCGACCCGCAGCTCACCGAGCTGCGCGCTCTCGCGGGGATGCTGCGCGACCGCGGCGTGGAGGCGCGCACCTGTACGCCCGCCGACGTGACGCTCGACGGAAACCCGCAGCGCGTGATCTACCGGCACCTCTTCGCGCGCTACGTGGAGGCCGCCTCGCCGCTGGGGCAGGCCTTTCTCGACCCGGAGCGGCACGGCATCTGGAACCGGGTGGACGGCTGGCTCGAAACCAAGGGCCTCTTCGCCGAGCTTTCGCTGCAGGCGCGGGCGCCGTTTCTCACCGCCGAGGAGCGGGACGCGGTGGCCGAGCTGGTTCCCTGGACGCGGCTGCTCGACGACATCGACGACGCGGCGCTGGGGGACGGCGACCGCTTCGTGCTGAAGAAGTCGCACGACTACGGCGGCAAGAGCGTGGTGATCGGCCGCGAGGCCGGGCCGGCGGCGTTCGCGCAGGCGCTCGCCCGCGCGCGCGGGGACGAGGCGGGAAGCTGGGTGGCGCAGGAGCTGGTGGACGCGCCGGCGATCGAGCGGTTCCTCTGCGCCGGGACGGGCGCCCGCAGGCTCTCGCTCCACCTCGACATCAGCACCTATGCGTCGCTGATCCCGGGCGTGCCCGACGCAGGCAGCGTCTGCCGCGCCGCGCCCGGGCGCGTGGTCAACATCGTGGGTGGGGGAGGGGTGGCGCCGCTCTTCGCCGACGAGGCGCTCGAGGAACTGCTATGAGCCGTTGCGCTCGCCGGCGCGGAGGTGGACGATCTCCTCGAGGAAGCTGACCGCCAGCTCGTGGCGGAGCAGATCGACGCAGGGATAATCGGGAGCGTGGCAGAAGCGGTCGTGGAGGGAGCAGAGGTTGCCGTGGCGGTCGCGGCAGAAGAGATCGAATCCACCCTCGCCGCACGGGTCGTCGGCCTTGGCGATGCGCTCGGAACGGATCGAGGGGCGGTCGTCGTTGGCGGGCGGGTCCGAATCCATGAGCACCTTTTCCGCCATACCGTCCTCCAAAGAACGCGGAGGAGTGTAACAGCATGAGCCCGCAGGTCACGTTCAAGAGCAGCGAAGACAAGGTGCCCCAGGCGGGGGCCCAGGTGGATTCGGCCGGCAAGCCCGTCGGCGCGCCGCCCCGGCTCTGTGACGCGGTGCGTGCACCCCACGCTCCGAGCCATGGAGCGATGCCGTCCGCGATGCCGGAAGCGCCGATCGGCCTGGAGGATCTGGGGCCTGCCGCGGCGCTGCGCGTCGTGGGGCCCGATCGGGAGAAATGGCTGCAGGGGATGCAGAGCAACGATCTCGCGGCGGCGCCGTGGGGAGGGGCGGTGCCGGGCGCGTTCCTCGGCGGCAAGGGGCGCCTCGTGGCCGTGGCGCTGCTCTGGCGCCGGCGCGACGAGGTGATCGTCAGTACTGACCCGGACCGCCTGGATGCCCTGCGCGCGCACCTCGACAAGCTGCTGATCATGGAGGACTGCGAACTGCAGGAGGCGCCGGAGCTGCGGCGGCTGCGCTACTGGCCGGGGGCTACGCCGCCCACCGGCGTGCCGGAGCACATCACCGGCGCGCTCGAGCCGCTGGGCCTCGAACTGCTCCTGCCCGAGAGCGAGGCGCAGGCGCTCCTGGACGTGCTGCGCGACCGGCCGCGGCCGGACCAGGCCGAGGCGTGGCGCGTGGCGCTGGGCGTGCCGCGCTGGGGAGCGGAGCTGGCAGAGGAGACCACGCCCATCGAGGCGGGGATCGACCGCATGCTCTCGTTCAGCAAGGGCTGCTATGTCGGCCAGGAGGTGGTGGCGATGGCCACCTACCGCGGCCGGGTGGCGTGGAACCTCGTGCGCCTGGAGACGGAGGGCGCGGCGCCGCCTCCGGGGACGGCACTGGGCGACGGCGGCAAGGGCCGCGTCACCTCCTCGACGCAGGTGGGCGGCAAAGCGCTCATGCTCGGCTACGTGCAGAAGGGGCTCATCGTGCCGGGCTCCACCGTGCAGCTTGCGGACGGGCGCGCCGCGCGCGTGCTCGGCCTTCCCTATGGCTCGCTTCCGGGCGCAGGGGTGTGCGCATGAAGATCCTCGCGGCGATCCACGACCTCATGTTCTCGTCGAAGGTGCAGGCCGCGGCGCAGGGCCGGCCCATCACCTGGCTCAAGCGCGGGACGAAAGTGGCCGACGAGGTGGCGCGGGAGAAGCCCGACGTGCTGCTCATCGATCTGGCCTCGCCGCAGCTCGACGCGGTCAACGCCATCCGCGAGATCAAGAAGGGGGGCGGCCCGACTGTGATCGGCTACGTCGATCACACGCGCGAGGACCTGATCGAGGCGGCCCGCGGGGCAGGTTGCGATCAGGTGCTGAGCAAGGGCGAGTTCGCGAGGCGGCTGCCGGAGCTGCTCGCGGGGATCTGAGCGACCGGGCTACAGGAAGACGGCGGCGATGGCGCGGGGGCCGTCGTCGTCTCCCACCTCCGGCCCCGCAAGCACGAGGCGCGCGGAGGTCAGGGCGCAGACGCGCCTCTGGGCGGCGTCCACGTCGGCGAGCGCCGCGTTCGGACGCAGGCGGCAGGTGACCAGCACGTCGCGCGCATCGCGCAGCGAACGGTCCAGGGACTCGTCGTCCCAGAGGTGCAGGAGCGCGGCGCGCGGCTGCAGCAGATCGAGGATCTCGCGGCGCTCCACCCCGACGAGGCCGAACACCGAGAGCGGCTCCGCGAGGCAGCGCACCGCGTCCTCCCACGAGGCGCTGCCCACCGGGCGCAGCGCGCAGCACCCGGTCAGCGTCGCCGCGCGCGAGAGGCGCGAGCGCGCCTGCGGCCCGGGAAGCGCCGGCGCGGGCGGCAGCACCAGGACCGCAGGCCCGCCTCCGCGCTGGCGCAGGATGCGCGCCGCCTTCGCCGCGGCGGCCAGCGCGGGGTCGTCCTCGGACGCGGCGAGGAGCAACAGCAGGGCGCCGCCGCGCAATTGCTTGATGCGCGGGAACAGGCTCGCGTCGGCGGGGACGAGGTCGCAGGCGAGGGATGCCATGTCGAGCCGCGCCGCCGCCCGGGTGGGAGCGGCGCCGAAGGCGACCACGGTGCCCACGGGCTGCATGTGGGAACTGGTAGCACCCCCGCGACCTCGCCGGAAGCCCCCTCCGGCGCGTCCGTGTGCCCGGGCACTTGACGGGTGGAAGCCTCAGTACCGGTAGAACCCTTCCCCGCTCTTCTTGCCCAGCTTGCCCGCGCGCACCATGCGCCGCAGGAGCTGCGGCGGCCGGAAACGCTCGCCCAGTTCGTCGGTGAGGTGTTCGGCGATGGCGAGGCGCACGTCGAGGCCCACGTGGTCGGTGAGCTTGAGCGGCCCCATCGGGTGCCCGTAACCCAGCTCGATGGCGCGGTCGATCTCCTCGGCGGAGGCGACGCCCTCCTCCAGCATGCGGATCGCCTCCATGGCGAGCGCGATGCCGAGCCGGCTGGTGGCGAACCCGGGCGCGTCGCGCACCACCACCACCTCCTTGCCCATGCGCGCGCCCACCGCGCGAGCGGCGGTGACCACCATGGGGTGCGTGCGCTCGCCCTGGACGATCTCGAGGAGCTTCATCGCCGGCACCGGATTGAAGAAATGGAGGCCGACCACGCGCTCGGGCCCCTTTGCCGCGGCCGCGATGGCGGTGATGGGCAAGGAGGAGGTGTTGGTGGCGAGGATGGCCTCCGCCCGCGCCACCTTCGAGATGCGCGCGAAGAGCTCGCGCTTGAGCTGCAGATCCTCCGGAGCAGCCTCGACGACGAGGTCCGCCTCGGCCGCGTCGGCCTCCAGATTGCCCGAGGCGGTCAGCCGCCCCAGCGCCTCGTCGCGCTCCTGCGCCGTGCAGCGGCCCTTCTCCACCGCGCGCTCGAGGGAATCGCGGATGCGGTCCAGCGACTTGCGCGCGGCGCCCGGCGCGACGTCGAAGACCGCGGTCCGGTATCCGGCGCGCGAGGCGACCTGCGCGATCCCGGTCCCCATGGTCCCGGCTCCCACCACCAGCACGCGCTGCACCTCGATGGGCATCATGGCCTGGCTAGACGCCCCCGTCCGCAGGGAACCTGCAGGTCGTGGTGCCGCCGCTCTGCACGCGCAAGAGGCGCGAGGCGCCGCCGGGAGCGGAGATCACGTAATCGCCTTCGTTCAGCGAGGGGAGCTGGCAGGGGACCACCCGCTGCTCGCAGGCGCGGTTGAGGCACTCCTGCGTCAGCGTCTCCTGGCAGACGTCCTGCTGGACGGTGAGGGTGACCTGCGCGTTGCGCAGGAGTGCGGTGCAGCTCGGGATCCCCGAGCAGCCGCGGCCGCACGACTCGCGCACGTCCACCACCAGCGGCAGGCCGGGCGCCGCGGTCGCCGGCAGGCACAGCTCGCTCACGTCCACGGTGCCGGTCTCGCACTGTGAGTCGCTGCAGGCAGCGGCGCAGAGCGCGATGGCGATGGCGATGCGGCGGAGCACTGCACCTCCCTTACAATGAGGCGAGCAGCCGGGAAAGATAGAAGAGCACGTCGAGCGCAACCAGGGACAGTGCGCGACCGGCGGCCAGGGAGAGCGGGGCGCGCGGGCGCAGCCTCGGCGAGAGCGCCGCCGCCGCGATGCCCGCGGCGCAGGCGACGAGCAGGTCGCCGCCGTAGCGCAGGGTGGCGCCGGAGACGCTGCGCGCCACGAAGAGGCGATGCGCGACCGGATCGTAGACGGGCACCGGAAGCTGCAGCGTGCCGGACAGCAGATAGGCCACCGCGAAGGCGGAGATGCCGGCGAGCGCGCTGCGCATCAGAGCGGATGCCGGGCGGTGACGTAGAGGCCGATGACGGTGGCCACCCAGAGGAAGCCCGCGCCGGTGCAGGACACCGCCGCGAGCGGCCAGCGCGGCTCTTCGTCGCGGCGTCCGGCCAGGGCCGCTCCCACCACCAGCGCGAGCGCGAGCGCGGCCAGGTGCTCCTTGAAGTCGAAGAGCTGCGCGACCGCCGGCGCGTGCAGGTCGAAGTCCGCCGCCCGCACGCGCACGCGGTACGCGGGGTAGATGGCGAGGCCGCAGGCGGCCTGGGCGACGACTGCCGCCGGCGCGATCCAGCCGAAACGGCGCAGGGCGGTCCTCTGTTGTCGCCCCAGCGCGGCGAGGACGGCGTGCGCGGCGTGATGGGTCGCGGCGAAGGCGGCCGTGAAGCCCAGGAGGGCATGCCACACGAGGAGCGCGCGATCGCTCACGTGGCCAGCACCGGGAGCGGATGGCGCAGCCGGTGCTCCTGCACGCGCGGGCAGCCGGGGTCCGGGCTGCCCACGGCGCGGCACCCTCCGCGGCAGAGCGCGAGGTATTCGCAGGAGGCGCAGGGCTCGGGCGCGCGCGCGGCATAGCCGCGGACGTCGGAGAAGGCCTGCGGCCAGGCCGCCGTCATCGCGCCGCGATCGCGCGCGTCGGCGGCGGCGCGGGAGAGGAACGAGCAGCCGGTGAACGCTCCTTCGGGCTGCACCGCCGCGAGCACGTCGCCCGCGACGCAGCCCTGCACGCCGAAGAACGCCGCCGCCGCGGCGGATGGCCGGTGCCAGAACACCATCGGCGCGAAGGAGCAGTCGAGCTTGACGCGGATGCGGTGGCGGAAGACCAGGCGCCGCGCCATCGGGAAGAGGCCGCGGCACTGCGCGGGCGTGAGCTGCTCGTCGAGGGCGGCACCCCGTCCCACCGGCTTGAAGCGCAAGAGCTCCAGCTCGTTCAGGCGCAGCCGCTTCACCAGCCTCGCGACCTCGGGCACGCCGTCGAAGGAGCTGCGGCTGACCACGCAGTTCACCCCCACCTCGGGCTTCACCGCGCGCAGGAGCCTGAGCGCGCGCTCGGCGTGGTGGAACCCGTCGAAGCCGCGCGCCTGTGCGTACGCCGCGCCCACGCCGTCGACGCTCACGTTGATCTGTCCGAACACCTCGCACCTGCGCGCGGCCGCCTCGTCGAGCCCGAGCCCGCTGGTGGTCAGGTTCGGGGTGATGCCGACCTCTCGCGCGTGCCCGGCCACCGCGAAGAGATAGTCGAGCTCGAGGGCCTCGCCGCCGCCCAGCGCCACGTGGAAGACGCGCATGGCGGCGAGCTCGTCGAGGATGCGGCAGGCCTCTTCCAGCGAGAGCGCCGCGCCCGAGGGAGTCGCGTCCACGTAGCAGCCGCGGCATCCGGCGGCGCAGCGGCGCGAGAGCACCAGGTGCACCTCGCGCGGCGCGGAGAGCGGGCCTTCGCCCGCGAGCTGCCAGAGTGGGGATTCCGGGCAGCCCAGCTCGCGCATCATCTGCCGGTCCACGTGCAGGAGCGCGCGCGGGCGCTCCGTCTCGACGATGCCGCCGAAGCGCTCCGGCCGCAGGCGCGCCACCTTCACCGCGGGTCCCTGCGGAGCAGAGCGCCCAGCGCCATCGCCAGCGCGCTCGCGAACAGGGACCCGAAGAGCAGGAAGGTGACGTCGACGCCGAGCGAGCTGGAGTTCGGGTTGCAGCCGAAGGTGGCCGAGAGGACGCGGCCGCGGCGGGGCTTCATCCCGCCATGCTACTGCGTCCGGCCGCTCGTGGCATGCGGACCGCCGCCGTGCCCGCCGCCCCCGCCGGAAGGCGCGGCACGGGCAGCGCCGCCGCCAGGAGGAGCGGCGCGCGGACCGCCGCCACCACCACCACCGGGAGGAGCAGCGCGCGAGCCGCCGCCGCCACCGCCAGCCGGAGGAGCAGCGCGCGGACCGCCACCGGGAGGAGCGGCGCGCGGCGCGTTCCCGCCGGGAGCCCTCGGCACGACGACGCCGCCGGGCCTTGCGGGATTGCCGAAGCGGCCGCCGTCGGCGCGAGGACGCACGGCGCCGTCGGCGCGGACGCGCGGCGAGACCGGCGACTGCATTCCGCTGCGCGGGGCGCTCTGCGGAGCGGCGCGGGGACGCACCACCGTGGCCGCGGCCACCGGCCGGATCTGCTGCCCGGTGGCGCGGGCGACGCTGGCGACCGGCGGTCCGAACGCGCCCGTTCGCGCGACCGTGGCATGCGGGCCGGTGAGCGGACGCGCCTGGTTCACGATGCCGGAGGTGCGCGGCGCGGGCACCGCAACCGTGGTGATGGGACGGGTGAAGTGCTGCTCCTGCACCGCCACCCAGGCCGGGTGCCGGTAGCCGAAGTAGACGCCGGGCGGGCCGAGCGGACACCAGGTGACGAAGCCGCCGCCATACCGCCAGCTCACCCAGGCGGGGCCCCAGACGGTGCCCGGGATCCAGTACCAGCCGACGCCCACGCCCCAGTTCCAGCGCCCGTAGTGATAGGCGGCCCAACCCCAGGGATCGTCGGAGGCGAAGGTCCATCCCCAGTCGGTGAGCACCCAGCGGCCGTAATAGTAGGGGCGCCAGCCGTAGCCGACGGCGGGAATCCAGACGCGGCCGTAGGGGGCGACGTACGCCCAGGTGCCGTACGGGGAGAGCTGCTCGTAGAACACGTCCGGGCTGCCGACGTCGCTGCCCGCGGGCGGCGGCGCCTCGGCCGTCTGGTAGCCGGAGTCGTACGAAGGCGCGCTGTCGTACGAAGGTGCGCTGTCCGCCGGGGGCGGAGGCGGGGTTTCCACCGGGGGCTGCTCGCGCACGACACGGCCCTGCTCGACGATGCAGCCCCCCGCGAGCGCGGCAAGCGACAGGATGACGACGTTCCGGAAGCGACGCATGGCTCTCCTCGCGTGCTTGGACGGGCGTTCAGCCATAACGATTCAAAGGACCCGGCACATTGTAAGGCAGCCACGGGCCGCTGGCCCGGTCCTCGCCAGGCCGGCCGGGCGACCGTCCGCCGCACCGCAAGCGTTGCGCGAGGCGCAGCTGAGCCGTGGGTCAGTGCCTGTAGGCGTGCGCGATGGGAAAGCGCCAGCCCTCTCCGAAGGCGCGGGCGGTGACCCGCAGCGCCGGCGCGGCCTGGCGGCGCTTGTATTCGCTCTGCACCACCAGCTTCAGCACCCGCCGCACCAGGTCCTCGGAGAAGCCGCGTTCAATCAGCCGCCGGGCGCCCAGGTGTTCCTCGATGTGCGCGCGCAGCACGCGGTCGAGGTCGTCGTAGGGGGGCAGCGTGTCCTGGTCGGTCTGGTTCTCGCGCAGCTCCGCGGTGGGAGGGCGCGTGAGGATGCGCTCGGGGATGATCTCCCGCTCGCGGTTGAACCAGCGCGACAGCGCATAGACCGCCGTCTTGGAGAGATCGCCGATGGCCGCGAGCCCGCCGGCCATGTCGCCGTAGAGGGTGCAGAAGCCGGTGGCCAGCTCGCTCTTGTTGCCGGTGGAGAGCAGGAGCGCGCCGGTCTTGTTGGAGAACGCCATCAGGAGCGTGCCGCGGATGCGCGCCTGGAGATTCTCCTCGGTCACGTCGGGCTTGCGTCCGGCGAAGAGAGGGGAGAGCGCGGAGAGATACCCCTGGAAGATGCCCTCGATGGCGATGGCATGGAAGTTCACCCCCAGGCGGTGAGCCAGCACCTCCGCGTCCTCGTTGCTCATCGAGGCCGTGTAGCGCGACGGCATGGCGATGGTGGTGACGTTCTTGGGCCCGAGCGCGCGCGCCGCCAGCACCGCCGTGAGCGCGGAGTCGATGCCGCCCGAGAGCCCGAGGACCGCGCTGCGGAAGCCGGTCTTCAACGTGTAGTCGCGGATGCCGAGGGTCAGCGCATCGGCCAGGTCGCGGCAGGCCTCGTCGCTGAAGTCCTCCTCGAAGCCGGCGACGACGGCCAGAGCGCCCGCGGTGGTCTCGGCGGCGCGATCGGAGCTGGCTGCGGTGGCCGCCGGGCGCGCAGCCGCCCGGGCATGGGCCCGCGGCTCGAGCGCCTGGATGACCAGGTCCTCGCGGAAGGCCAGCGCCTCGGCCTGGACCTCGCCGTTCGCGCGCACCAGGAGCGAGCAGCCGTCGAAGACCAGCGAGTCGTTGCCGCCCACCAGATTGCACATGGCGATGGGGAGCCCGTGGCGGCGCGCCGCCGACGCCAGCATGCGCCGGCGTATGGCAGGCTTCCCCACCGCGTAGGGAGAGGCGGAGATGTTGACGATCATCTCCGCGCCCCGGGCTGCCAGCTCCTCCACGGGGTCGCGCAGGTAACGCGGCTGCTTCCAGAACTGCTTGTCGTTCCAGAGGTCCTCGCAGATGGAGATGCCGACCCGCACCCCCGCCACCGTGACCAGCGATCCGGACTCCGGCGAAGGATCGAAGTAGCGGCCCTCGTCGAAGACGTCGTAGGTGGGCAGAAGGACCTTGCGGACGGTGGCGGCGACGCCGCCTCCCTGCAGGAGCGCGGCTGCGTTGTACAGGCCGGCCCCGGGGCCGCCGTGCCGCTCGGGAAATCCGACCACCGCGGGGACGCGCCCGAAGACCTCGTTGCGCGCCAGCTCCTCCAGGGTGGCGCGGCAGCGGTCGACGAACTCGCCCAGCTCGAGCAGGTCCTTGGGGGGATACCCGCAGAGCGTCAGCTCGGGGAAGAGGACCAGCTGCGCGCCGCGGTCGGCGGCCTTCCTCGCCTGCTCCACGACGCGCGCGGCGTTCTGCTCGAACGCCCCCACCGTCGTGTCGATCTGCGCAAGGGCGATGTTCACGCCGGGTGCCGTAACGCCGCCGCCGCGCTTCGTCAATCAGCGTCCGCCGAGCTGTACGGTTCCCGTCCTCTGCAGCTTGCCCCACCCTACGGCGAGCCCCGCGAGCGCGTTCCAGACGCTGCGCGCCACCGCGACCCAGAGGAGCTGCCGATAGAGGACGCGCTGCACGAAGAGCCCCGCCAACAGGCCCAGGTCCTCGCCCTCGAGGAGCACCGCCACGGCCGAAAGGGACAGGTCCAGGGCGAAGAAGAGCAGGTAGTACCCGACGGTCGCCAGCGCCTGGCCGCGGACCAGCGAGACGAGCAGCAGCAGGTCCACCGCCGGAGCGATCAGCGGCACCACGAACTGGTACACGGCGAAGGCGGGCAGGATGGCCCAGCCGAGCACGCCGCCGCCGCGCCGGAAGAGCCGGCCCTTGTGCTTCCAGCACGCCTGCAGGACGCCGTAGGTCCAGCGGAACCTCTGCTTGAGCAGCGCCCTCGACGTCTCCGGCGCCTCGGTGTACGCGAGCGCGTGCTCGGCGTAGACCACCCGCAAGCCGCGGGCGATCAGGCGCAGCGTGAGGTCCGTGTCCTCCGCCAGCGTATCCTCGTGGAAGCCGCCCGCCTCCAGCACCGCCTCGCGCCGCCAGGCACCCACCGCGCCGGGGACCACCGGAACCGCGCCTGCAAGGTCCCAGGCGCGGCGTTCCAGGTTCTGCGCGGTGACGTACTCCAGCGCCTGCCAGCGGGTGAGGCGGTTCACGCGGTTGCCCACCTTCGCGTTTCCCGCCACGGCCGCAACCCGCGGGTCGGCGAAGGGCGCGGTCAGGCGCAGCACCGTGTCGGCGGCGAAGAGCGTGTCGCTGTCGAGCGCCACCACCACCTCGCCCCGCGCCTCGGCGAAGCCGAGGTTCAGCGCGGAGGCTTTACCGCCGTTGGGCTTTCCCAGGATGCGCACGCGCGCAT
>DATDMU010000316.1:0-4996 GCA_036518615.1 Myxococcales bacterium | reverse complement strand
GTACTCCTGCAGACGCTGGCGGACGCGATCGGGCGCGTCGTCGGGCCGCACGACGAGCGGCGTGCCGTCCTTGTCGCAGACGCCCGGCTTCTTCGGCGGATTGTCCTTCAGGTGGTACGGCGTCTGGCACTTCGGGCACGTCTGCCGTCCGGCGAGCCGGCTCATCAGCTCCGCCTCGGGGACCAGCAGCTCGATGACGTGGTCGATCTTGCGCCCGCGCCGCTGCAGCATCTCGTCGAGCGCCGTGGCCTGCGGCACCGTGCGCGGGAAGCCGTCGAGCAGGAAGCCCTTCGCGCAGGAGGGGCTGGCCAGCGCCTCGTCGACGATGCCGTTGACGACCTCGTCCGGCACCAGCGAGCCTGCGTCCATCAGCGCCTTCGCCTGCTTTCCCAGCGGCGTGCCGTCCGCCACGGCCTTGCGCAGGATGTCGCCGGTGGAGAGCTGGGGAATGCCCAGGCGCTGGATCAGGCGCTTCGCCTGCGTTCCCTTGCCTGCGCCCGGCGGTCCGAGGAAGATCAGGTTCACGCTCCCCCCAGTGAGGTGTGGATGGCCCAAGCGGCGTTCACGCCCCGAGCATAGCGCGCCGCGAAGGCGGGCGCCTGCCGGTCGCTAGGCCGCCGCGGGCGCCCCCATGGTGTCACGACGGCCGCGGATGCGCGGCCCGCGCGGGCCGGTGAAGCCTTCGTAGTGGCGGGTGATGAGGTGGCTCTCGATCTGCTGCACGGTGTCGAGGGCCACGCCGACCACGATGAGGAGCGCGGTGCCGCCGAACTGGAAGGGCACGTTGTACTTGGTGATGAGGACGCTGGGCAGCACGCAGACCGCGGCGATGTAGATGGCGCCGCCGAAGGTGATGCGCGAGAGCACGTGGTCGATGTAGTCGGCGGTCTTCTTGCCCGGGCGGATGCCGGGAACGTAGCCGCCGTACTTCTTGAGGTTGTCCGCCACGTCCACCGGGTTGAAGGTCACCGCGGTGTAGAAGTAGCAGAAGAAGATGATCCCGATGACGTAGAGCCCGTCGTAGATCCAGCCGCCGCGGGTCATCGCGTCGGCGAGCGGCTTGAACGCCGGGATCCAGGTGGCGAGCGTCGCGGGGAAGAGCAGGATGGAGCTGGCGAAGATGGGCGGGATGACGCCGCTCATGTTCACCTTGAGCGGCAGGTGCGTGCTCTGACCGGAGAAGGTCTGTCGCCCGACCACGCGCTTCGCGTAGTGCACGGGGATCTTCCGGTAGGCGCGCTCGACGTAGACGATGACCGCGATGGTCACCAGCATGACGGCGGTGAGGATGAGGATGTCCACGTCGGAGCCTTCCGCCTTGTCCTGGAAGGTGGTCCAGGTCTGCACCACCGCCTGGGGAATGCGCGCGACGATGCCGGCGAAGATGATCAGCGAGATGCCGTTGCCGATCCCGCGCTCGGTGATCTGCTCGCCCAGCCACATGATGAAAGCGGTGCCGGCGGTCAGCGTGATCACGGTGAGCAGGCGGAAGCCCCAGCCCTTCACGTCGTCGGGGACCACGCTCTCGTTGCCCGCCTTGACCGACTCGAGGTAGCGGGCGATGCCGAAGCCCTGCACGATGGAGAGCAGGATGGTGCCGTAGCGGGTCCACTGCGTGATCTTGCGGCGGCCCATCTCCCCTTCCTTGGAGAGCTTCTCGAGGGTGGGCACGACCACCGTGAGCAGCTGGAGGATGATGCTCGCGCTCACGTACGGCATGATGCCGAGGGCGAAGATGGAGAGCTGCTCCAGGGCGCCGCCGGTGAAGAGGTTGAACAGGTTGAGGAACCCGCCCGACGCCTCGATCGCCTTCTTCATCACCACCCGGTTGACCCCGGGGGCGGTCACGAACACGCCGACGCGGTAGACCGCGAGGCAACCGAGCGTGAAGAGCAGCCGCTTGCGCAGCTCGGCGATCTTGAAGAGGTTGGAGAAAGCGTTTGCGAAAGACACGGGCGCTCCTGTTGCGGCCTGGGATGTGACCGGACCCGGAAGCTTCCAGCTTTCAGGGCCCCGACATCAAGCCGATTCTACGTTTTTGCGGCCTTGGCGGCCTTTTTCTCTTCGGCCTTGCGCTGCTGCGGCGTGGTCTTGGGGACGACGACGATGGTCTCGGCCTTCCCGCCTGCCTTTTCGATCTTCTCGCGCGCAGAAGCGGAGAACTTGTGCGCCTTCACCGACACGGCCCTGGTGAGCTCGCCGTCGCCCAGGACCTTGAGCCCGTCCTTGCGCACCTTGATGGCCCCCGCCTCCACCAGCTTGTCGAGATCCACCTCCGGAAGTCCGAGGGACTCCAGATCTCCCACGTTGACGAGCGCGTACTCCACCCGGAAGGGGTTGGTGAACCCGCGCTTGGGGATGCGGCGCTGGATCGGCATCTGGCCGCCTTCGAAGCCGATGAAGTTCATGTTGCCGGTGCGGGCTTTCTGGCCCTTGCCTCCCCGGCCGGCGGTCTTGCCGGTGCCGCTCGCCTGGCCGCGGCCCACCCGCTTCTTTTCCTTCACTCCGCCGCCCGCAGGCGGCGTCAACTTGCTCAGCTCGTTCATCTCGTCTCTCCGCGGGTTGCCCCGCTCGCTCGGCCCCTCGCGGCGCCTACACTGGGATTGGTCGTCGTCTACGTCAGGCCTTCGCGGTCCTGCCCGAGGCGGCCTTCTGCGCCTTGGCCCGGGAGCGGCGGCCGAAGGGCTTGAAGGGCTCGTCGGTCTCCGACCACTCGATCAGGTAGGAGACCTGATCGATCATGCCGCGGATCGCAGGAGTGTCCTGGAGGATGCGCTCGCGGCCCACCTTGCCGAGGCCCAGACCGCGCAGCGTCTCGCGATGCTTCTCGGTATGTCCGCTCATGCCGCGGACCAGCTTCACCTTGAGGGACATCAGGACTTCTCCTCGCTGGTTGCGCCGCTGTTCGAACCGCGCCCGTTGCCGGAGGAGCCGGCGCCTTCGTCGCGCAGGTCGGCGAGATCCTTGCCGCGCAGCCGCGCCGCCTCGTCGGCGCTGCGCAGCTTGCGCAGTCCGTCGAGGGCGGCCTTGACCACGTTGTGCGGGTTCCGCGACCCCTGCGACTTGGTGAGGATGTTGCGGATGCCCACCGCCTCCAGCACCGCGCGCACGCTGCCGCCGGCGATGACTCCGGTTCCTTCGCCCGCCGGCTTGAGCAGCACGCGCCCGGCGCCGAAGTGACCGAGCACCTCGTGGGGGATGGTGTTGCCCGCCAGCGGAACCTTGAAGAGGTTCTTCTTCGCCTGCTCGCCGCCCTTGCGGATGGCCTCGGGCACCTCGTTCGCCTTCCCCAGGCCGGCGCCGACGTGGCCCTGGCCGTCGCCCACCACCACCAGCGCGGAGAAGGAGAACCGCCTGCCGCCCTTCACCACCTTGGCGACGCGGTTGATGTGGACCACCCGGTCGTTCAGCTCGGGCAGGTCGTTCGGATTGATCGGTGCAGCCATTAGAATTTCAAACCGCCTTCCCTGGCACCCTCGGCGACCGCCGCGATGCGCCCGTGGTACATGAACCCGTTCCGGTCGAAGACGACGGCGGCGATCTGCGCCTGCTGGCACTTCTTCGCCACCAGCTTGCCCACTTCCTTGGCCTGATCCTTCTTCTTGCCCTTGCCTTCCTTGAGCTCGGGCGAGAGCGTGGAAGCGGCGACCAGCGTCTTGCCGGACACGTCGTCGATCACCTGCGCGTAGATGTGGCTCAGGCTGCGGTACACCGAGAGGCGGGGCCTCTCTGTCGAGCCCTCCACCTTCTTGCGGATGTGCGCCTTGCGGCGCAGCCGCAGCGCCTGCTTCTTCATGTTCGTCGTGGCGCTCATTACGCGGCTCCTGTCTTTCCCTGCTTGCGGCGGATGGTTTCCTCGGCGTACTTGATGCCCTTGCCCTTGTACGGCTCGGGCGGGCGCAGCTTGCGGATCTCCGCGGCGACCAGGCCGATCTGGTGCTTGTCGGCGCCCTTCACGGTGAGCCGGTTGCCCTTGGCGTCGTACTCCGCGGAGACGCCCTCCGGCAGCGGATAGACCACCGGGTGCGAGTACCCCAGGGCGAGGTGGATCTCCTTGCCCTTCAGCTCCGCCTTGTAGCCCACGCCGGAGATGTCCAGCGAGCGGGAGAAGCCGGCGGTCACGCCCTGGATCATGTTGGCGACCAGCGTGCGGGTGAGCCCGTGCAGCTGGCGCGAGCGGCGCGAGTCGTCGGGGCGGTCCACCCGCACCTCGCCCTTCTCGACCACGACCTTCATCTCGCGGTCGAGCTTCTGCGAGACCTTGCCCTTGGGACCCTCCACGGCGACGAGGCCCTGCTCGGCGTTCACCTTCACCTTGTCGGGAATCTTGATCGTCATCCTGCCGATGCGCGACATGGGTTTGTCCTTACCAGACGGTGGCGAGGAGCTCGCCGCCGAGGTGCTGCTTGCGCGCCTCGCGGTCGACCAGCACGCCCTTGGAGGTGGAGAGGATGGCGATGCCGAGGCCGTTCATCACCTTGGGAATCTCGGTGTGCCGCACGTAGCGGCGCAGCCCCGGCTTCGACTGCCGCCGGATCTCGCTGATGGCGGGGCGCTTGCCCTCGTCGTACTTGAGCACCACGTGGAGGGTGCCCTGCACGTCGTCCTGGCGGACGGAGACTTCGCGGACGAAGCCCTCGTCGCGCAGCACCTCGCAGATGCGCTGCTTCATCTTGCTGGCGGGGAGATCGAGCTCCTCCAGCCCCGCCCGCTGCGCGTTGCGGATGCGGGTCAACAGATCGGCGACCGGATCGGTCATGCTCATTTGCCACTGCCTCCGCCGGCCGTACCCTTGGGCGCGCCGGCACTGGTTGAACGACCAAAAGCCATAGCCGCCAAGCCGCCTCCGGCGGCCGCGGCTACCACGACGACTTGATCACTCCCGTGATCTCGCCCTTGAGGGCGCGATTGCGGAAGCAGATGCGGCACATCTGGAACTTGTTGAGGAACGCCCGGCTGCGGCCGCACAGCTCGCAGCGCGAGTACGCCCGCACCT